>NZ_JBEOSZ010000003.1:0-263533 GCF_040303285.1 Streptomyces sp. NPDC096046
TACACCCAGTACGAGGGCTTGCACCCGGCACGCCGAGAGCACGCACCGGACGCCGCTCCTTGACGGGCAAACGTTGCCTGCCGCGGCACTAGACGGACCGCTCGGCCGCTGCCACCAGCTCCCGGCAGCGCTTGACGTCCTCGGCCATCTGCTCCAGAAGCGCGTCCAGCGTGTCGAACCTGGCCTGCCCCCGCACGAACGCCAGGAAGTCGACCGCGACATGCAGCCCGTACAGATCGAGCCCCACCCGGTCGATGGCGTACGCCTCCACCGTGCGCTCGGTCCCCTCGAACTGCGGGTTCGTCCCCACCGAGATCGCGGCCGGCATCACTTCGCCCTGGGCGTGCAGCCAGCCGGCGTACACACCGTCGGCCGGGACGGCCGTGTGCGGCAGGGTCTCGACATTGGCCGTGGGGAAGCCCAGTTCGCGCCCGCGCTGCGCGCCTCGGACGACGACGCCCTCGACTCGGTGCGGACGTCCCAGGATCTCCGCCGCGCCCTGGAGGTCGCCCTCGGCGACCAGCCGTCGCGTCAGCGTGGAGGAGAACGGCTCACCGCCGCCCGCCTCACCGGTCACGAACAGGTCGACGACCTCGACCTCGAAGTCGTAGATCTTGCCCTGCGTGGACAGGAACTCCACGTTCCCGGCGGCCTTGTGGCCGAAGCGGAAGTTGGGGCCCTCGACGACCGCCTTGGCGTGCAGCTTGTCGACCAGGACCTTGACGACGAAGTCGGCCGGGGACAGCTTCGAGAACTCGGTCGTGAAGGGGAGGATGAGCACCGCGTCCACGCCCAGACCGGCCATGAGTTCGGCGCGGCGGTGGTGCGGGGCGAGCAACGGCGGGTGGCTGCCGGGGCGGACGACCTCGCTGGGGTGCGGGTCGAAGGTGACGACGACGGCGGGCACGCCCAGTTCCCGGGCGCGGTCCACCGCATGCCGGATGATCAGCTGGTGTCCGCGGTGGACTCCGTCGTAGGAGCCGATGGTGACGACGCTGCGCCCCCAGTCCTGGGGGATGTCCTCCAAGCCACGCCAGCGCTGCACTGTGCCTGCTCCTTGTCGAAAGCTCGTCGAACCTGTGTCCGGTCGTTGTCCGTGGTTGCCTCGTGCGCAGGTCTAAGGGTGCCATGCCGGGTGCTTCCCGCCCGCATCGGCATGGGGGCTGTGACAGGGCGCACGGCACCGTACCGCGGCCCGATGCGCGGGAGGCCGGTCACGCGGGGACGCCGGTGCCCGCCAGCTTCTCGATCATCCGGTGGGAGTTGGGCCCGACCAGCGCCGCCCACCGCTCGGGCGCCTCGGCCAGCCAGCCGGCCGCACGGGCGGCGAAGCCGGGCACGTGCCGGCCCAGGTCGACCAGGGCGCGGTCGAAGCGGGCGGCGCCCTCCGGGGTGCGCACGAGGAGCAGTCCGATGCGGTGGACGAACTCGCGCAGGTCGTCGCCGCCGTTGCGGGCGGCGGCGTGCAGCAGCGCGTCGAGGACGTCGGTGTCGTGCTCCCCGGCCAGAAGGGCCTCGCGCAGTTCACGGCGCAGTGGACGCGAGGCGGGGATGCCGGGCGGCGACAGAACGGCGGCGAGGGCGCAGCGCAGGCGCACGTCACCGTCCTCCAGCAGGCCGGTGACCAGTGGCAGGAGCACGGGCCGGGCGACGGGGCCGCGGTCCAGTCGCTGGTCCGCGTACGCCGCCACCTGCCCGGCGAGTTCCGGCCGCTGCCGTGCCGCCCGGCACACCAGTGCGGCGATCCGCCGGGCCAGGCCGGGCGGGGTGGCGTCGACGAGGGCCCGCAGCGCCTCCTCCGCGTCCGGCCGCTCCAGCCGGGCCGCGAAGGCCGCGAGGACCGGCTCGGGGTCGGTCGGGAGAGCCCCGGCGAGCACGTCCGGTGCGAACCGCGGGTCGCCCGCCGCGAAGCACTTCAGGGCCCTCGGGAGGTAGCGCGCCCGGGTGTGGGAGTCCTGGACGAGGAGGGCGAGCGCGCCACCGTGCAGGGCGCGGTCGGCGGGGCGGGCGAGCAGGGTGAGGGCGGCGTAGCGCAGGAGGGCGCGGTCGTCTCCCGTGCTGACGTGCGGCGCGACCCGCAGCCCGTGCGCCACCGCGGCCCCCCTGCGCACCGGCCGCTCGTCGCGCGCCCACCGGTCGACGGCTCGGCACACCGCCGTCGGCTCCTCCTCGGCCAGCACGGCGAGCAGTTCGTCGGCCCGCCGGTGCGCCCGGTCGACCAGTATGTCCGTCAGGTCGTCCAGGGCGCCGTGACGGTGGGTGTACAGCAGCGCCTGTGCGGCGGTGGCCACGGTCGCGTGCGGGGTGGCGGGCAGCGGCTGGTCGTCGTCGAACCAGCGGGCGAGCTGCGGCTGCACGGCGGTGGGGTCGGCGACGAGGAGTCCGGCGACGGCGTCCAGGAAACGGGGCCCGGCCTGGCAGGGCGGCCCGTCGGCGTGCACCAGCCGCCGCAGCAGGGCGCAGCGCGCCTCTTCGGGCAGCCGTACGCCGGTCCAGAAAGCGGGGCCGAGCTCCTGCGGCACGGGCCGCTCCTGTCGCCGCCAGGCCACGATCCGGTCGGCGAGCAGCCGCAGCACCTCGGTGTAGGGCGTCGCGTCGGGCAGGGCCGTAAGCGTCCCGGCGAGCAGCCGGACGGCCCACCAGGAGCGTGGATCGGCGCCCAGGGCGTGCACCAGGTCGGCCAGGCGGGAGGCCAGCTGACCGGCGCCGCGGTGGCGGGCGAGGTACAGCAGGGCCTGGACGACCGGCCCGATGCGGTGGTGCGGCACCGGGTCCGGCTGGGCGTCCGCACCGCGGTGGACGAGGACCTGCAGGGCCTCGTCGAGGTCGAGGTGCGTGCCCTGGAGCCAGTCGGCCAGCCCTTCGTGCGCGAAGCGGTAGCCGGGCCCGGCGGGCACGAGCAGCCCCTCGGCGAGCACGGCCGACGCCCAGCCGGGGCAGCCGCCGAGCCGCGCCGGGGCGGGCCCCCGCGGGAACACCGCCTCGAACGCCTCCCGGTCCAGGTCCCCCGGTCCGGGGCCGAGGCTGCGCCGGGCGGCCTCGTGCACCTGCCCGGCCACCTTGGCGGCCAGCCGGCGTACGGCACCGCCGCGCAGGCCGCGGCCGGCTGCCAGCCGCCGGGCGATGCGCAGGGCCATCAGGTCGAGGTAGGCGGAGAAGACGTCGTCCCGGCCGACGGGGGTCGTGAGGACGACCGGAGGGTCGGCGGCGTCGCCGAGCTCGTCCCGGATCTCGGCGAGCAGACGGAGGGTGAGGGGATGCCGGGCGTCGGCGCCGACGAGGGCGCCCTCGGCGATGCCGTGCCGCAGCCGGGCCTCGCGGGCCTCGTCCTCGGTGAGGTCGCCGAGTCGTACGCACGGTCGACGCAGCGGCTCCGGCACCTCCTCCCAGTACTCCGGGCGGCACGCCACCACCAGCCGCGCCCCCGTCTCCCGCAGCCAGCCCGCGGTCGCGTCCGCCCAGTCGGCCAGGCGGCGGGCCACCGCCGGTGGCATCTCCTCGGGGCCGTCCAGCAGGAGCAGCAGGGGCCGGCCGAGGGAACCGGCGAGGCGGGCCAGGCGCTCGGGCGTGGTGTCCCCCGGGTCGGCCGGGGAGGGCAGCGGGGGTGGGAGCGTCCGGGCGGCGGCGACGGCGGGAGCGGCCCGGGTGAGCGCGCGGCGTACGGCGTCCGCCACCGATGTGTCGTCGTCCCGCAGTGCGCAGCCGCGCAGCCACAGCGTGGGCTGCCCGCTGCGGCCACGGCGGGCGGCGAACGCCACGAGTTCCGTCGTACGACCGCTGCCGGGTGCTCCGACGAGGCCGAGAACGGCTGTCCGGCCCGCCGCGAAGGTGTCCAACTCGGCTGCGGTGTCCGCCCGTTCGACCAGGTCCGGCACACCGGTCCCGCCGGGCGGGCCGTCCAGCCCCACCGAAGTGCCGGTCAGCTCCAGCACCCCGGCCAGGTTGAGATCGGGCCCGTAGGCGGGGACCGTCGCCGCGTTCTCGGCGAGCAGTTCGGCGAGCGGGCCCCCCGCTCCGGGGACCCGGGAGTACAGCGGTACGGCGAATCCGACGTCGCGGTGGTCGGAGCTGAGCGCGGTGCCGAGTACGGCGACGACGGCGCCCGTCTCGGCGTCGAGCACGGGTCCGCCGGCCGCTCCGCCACCCGGCCGCAGGGCATCCCGCCCGGCCGTGCCGACCGCCAGCTCCAGCGCGTGGAGGCGGTGGACGCGGTCCGTGGCCGTGTATGTCACGGCGGCCGGGCCCAGCACCCGGGCCTCGCGCCAGCCGCCGGCGGCGATCCGCACATAGGCGCCGGTCCCGGGGCCCTCCCGCACGGTGACGGGCAGGGGCGGCACGCCGAGGCCCTCGGTCCGTACGAGGGCCAGGTCCAGCGCGGGCAGCGGGACGACCGCGTCGGCGGCCACGACCCGGCGGCGATCCCCGGCCCCGCGCAGCACGAGCCGGGGCAGCCCGTCGACGGCCTCGTGGCTGGTGATCAGCGTGCCGTGGTGGTCGGCCAGGAAGCCGGTGCCGCGGGGGCGGCCGGCCGGATCGTGAATACGGACGAGGGCGTCCTCGGGGATCGCCCCGTCCTCGTGCCCCGCCGTTCCGGGGCCATCCAGGGAGCCTTGTGGGCTGTCGTCCGCCTCCCGTGACCGGTTCCGCGACGCCATTCGTCGAGCCTTCCGCCGTACGCCCGTGCCCTTGTGTTCGACGGTAGGGGCGGGGTGATCAGCGGGACAGGCCGCTCTGCGAAAGCGCCCCCTTCCGCTCCCCCGGTTCACTCCGAGCGCCCGCACGGACGGGTGAAGGAACCGGGACGGCTGGATACACCCTAGGGGTGGGGGAACCGAGGGGGGACCGTGGAGCGGCGGAAGTGGAGGTACCCCGTGGCCGCCGCTCCACGGACGGCTCCCGGTCCCCCGGTTCGCCCGTCAGGCGAAGACGGCCAGGCTCTTGGCCTTGCCCCGCTGCTCCTCGACGAGGGCGAGGAAGCGGCCCTCCGGGTCGAAGACGGCGACCGGGCCGGCGCCCGCGTATGTCTCGGGCATCTCCAGCCGTACGCCGTTGGTGAGCAGCTTGGCCCGCCGGGTGTCGACGTCCCAGCGGGGGAACGCGGCCGTGGCGGCCTCGGCGACGGGCATCACGGTCAGCTCCTGCTGGAGCTCGTCGAGCGTGCGGGCCGCGTCCAGCTTGTAGGGGCCGACGCGGGTGCGGCGCAGGGCGGTGAGGTGACCGCCGACGCCGAGGTCGGCGCCCAGGTCGCGGGCCAGGGCCCGGATGTAGGTGCCGGAGGAGCAGACGACCGAGACGACCAGGTCGAGTACGGCCGTGCCGTCGTCGGCGACGGCTTCCCGGACGTCGTGCACGCCGAAGGAGGACACCGTTACGGGCCGGGCCGGGATCTCGAACTCCTCACCCTCGCGTGCCCGCTTGTAGGAGCGCACGCCGTTGATCTTGATGGCGCTGACCTTGGACGGCACCTGCATGATGGCGCCGGTCAGTTTGGCGATGCCGACGTCGACGGCGTCGCGGGTGACCCCGGAGGCGTCGGTGGAGGAGGTGATCTCCCCCTCGGCGTCGTCGGTCAGGGTGTTCTGCCCGAGCCGGATGGTGCCCAGGTACTCCTTCTCGGTCAGCGCGAGGTGGCCGAGAAGCTTGGTGGCCTTCTCGACGCCGAGGACGAGGACGCCCGTCGCCATCGGATCGAGCGTCCCGGCGTGCCCGACGCGTCGCGTCCTGGCGATGCCGCGCATCTTGGCGACGACGTCGTGCGAAGTGAAGCCCGACGGCTTGTCGACGATGACAAGGCCGTCGGGCGTGGTGTGCTTCTGGGTCATTCGGCGGCGTCGTCCGTCTCGTCGTCGTCTTCGGGCTTGCGGTACGGGTCGGCTTCGCCGGCGTACTTCGCGCCCGCGGACGCCTCGCGCACCTTCTCGTCGGACTGGCGCGCCTTGTCGAGGAGGTCCTCGATGGTGCGGGCGTTGTCCGGCAGGGCGTCCATGACGAAGGCCAGGGTCGGCGTGAACTTCACCCCGGCGGCCCTGCCCACCTCGGAGCGCAGGACGCCCTTGGCGCTCTCCAGGCCGGCGGCGGCCGCCGCGCGCTCCTCGTCGTCCCCGTACACCGTGTAGAAGACGGTCGCCTCCCGCAGGTCACCCGTGACCCGGGTGTCCGTGATGGTGACGTGCGAGCCGAGCCGCGGGTCCTTGATCCCGCGCTGCAGCTTCTGGGCCACCACCTCTCGGATGAGGTCCGCCAGCCTTTTAGCCCGCGCGTTGTCGGCCACTGGTCCGTCTCCTTAAGTGCTTACTCGTTGCTTCAGTCTTCGTCGCTGTGGAGCCTGCGTCGAACCGAGAGCAGTTCGACTTCGGGCCGCCCGGCGACCAGCCGCTCACAGCGGTCCAGTACGTCGGTGAGGTGTCCCGTCTCCCCCGAGACCACGGCGAGCCCGATCTCGGCCCTGCGGTGGAGGTCCTGGTTCCCCGTCTCCGCCGCGCTCACCCCGTACTTGCGCTGGAGTTCGGCCACGATCGGACGGACGACAGAGCGTTTCTCCTTGAGCGAGTGAACGTCGCCGAGGAGCAGATCGAAGGACAGAGTCCCCACATACATGTGTGTATCCGGATGTCCCGCCGGTTCGGGGTACGGGCGCCACGCTTCGACGCCGATACGGGAACCGTACACGCAACGGCCGGGGCCGATCGACGGAATAAGTCCCGCCGATCGGCCCCGATCGTGGCTCAGGTCAGACGCGCGGCTTCTCGCGCATCTCGTACGTCGCGATGACGTCGTCGACCTTGATGTCGTTGAAGTTGCCGAGGTTGATACCGCCCTCGAACCCTTCGCGAATCTCGGTGACGTCGTCCTTGAAGCGACGCAGGCCCTCGATGTTGAGGTTCTCCGCGACCACCTTGCCGTCGCGGATGAGGCGCGCCTTGGTGTTGCGCTTGACCTCGCCGGAGCGGATGAGAACACCCGCGATGTTGCCCAGCTTGGACGACTTGAAGACCTCGCGGATCTCCGCCGTTCCGAGCTCGACCTCTTCGTACTCCGGCTTGAGCATGCCCTTGAGGGCCGCCTCGATCTCCTCGATCGCCTGGTAGATGACCGAGTAGTACCGGACGTCGACACCCTCGCGCTCGGCCATCTGCTGCGCACGCCCCGCGGCGCGCACGTTGAAGCCGATGACGATGGCGTCGGAGCCCATGGCCAGATCGATGTCGGACTCCGTGACCGCACCGACACCACGGTGCAGCACACGGATGTCGACCTCTTCGCCGACGTCCAGCTGGAGCAGCGAGGACTCGAGGGCCTCGACGGATCCGGAAGCGTCACCCTTGATGATCAGGTTCAGCTGCTGGACCTCGCCGGCCTTGAGCACCTTGTCCAGGTCCTCCAGCGACACACGGCGCGTGCGCTTGGCGAACGCGGCGTTCCGCTCACGGGCGGCGCGCTTCTCCGCGATCTGGCGGGCCGTACGGTCCTCGTCGACGACGAGGAAGTTGTCGCCCGCGCCCGGGACGTTGGTGAGGCCCAGGACCTGCACCGGCGTCGAGGGACCGGCCTCGGCCACGCTGTTGCCGTTGTCGTCGTGCATCGCCCGGACTCGGCCGTACGCGTCGCCGACCACCATGGTGTCGCCGACCCGCAGCGTGCCGCGCTGGACGAGGACCGTCGACACGGCACCACGGCCGCGGTCGAGACGGGACTCGATCGCGATGCCCTGCGCGTCCTGGTTCGGGTTGGCCCGCAGGTCGAGCGAGGCGTCGGCCGTGAGGACCACGGCCTCCAGCAGGGAGTCGATGTGCAGACCCTGCTTGGCGGAGATGTCGACGAACATCGTGTCGCCGCCGTACTCCTCTGCCACCAGGCCGTACTCGGTCAGCTGACCGCGCACCTTGGTCGGGTCGGCGCCCTCGACGTCGATCTTGTTGACCGCGACGACGATCGGGACCTCGGCCGCCTTGGCGTGGTTGAGCGCCTCGACCGTCTGCGGCATGACGCCGTCGTTGGCCGCGACGACCAGGATCGCGATGTCGGTCGACCGCGCACCACGGGCACGCATGGCGGTGAACGCCTCGTGACCCGGGGTGTCGATGAAGGTGATCTTGCGCTCTTCGTCGTTGACCTCGGTCGCGACCTGGTAGGCACCGATGTGCTGGGTGATGCCGCCGGCCTCGCCCGCGATGACGTTCGTCTTGCGGATGGCGTCGAGGAGCCGGGTCTTACCGTGGTCGACGTGACCCATGACGGTGACGACCGGCGGGCGGACCATCAGGTCCTCCTCGTCGCCCTCGTCCTCGCCGAACTCGATGTCGAAGGACTCGAGGAGCTC
The DNA here is from genome assembly GCF_040303285.1 of Streptomyces sp. NPDC096046. NCBI lineage: Bacteria > Bacillati > Actinomycetota > Actinomycetes > Kitasatosporales > Streptomycetaceae > Streptomyces > Streptomyces sp. NPDC096046. The sequence continues at coordinate 8,321 of NZ_JBEOSZ010000003.1, forward strand.
GCGGTCCTCCTCCTCCGGGCTGACGATCTGAACCGTGTAGTTCATCTCGTCGGCGAGGAGCTGCAGCGTCTCGTCGGAGACGGACTGCGTGGCCGTGACCATCTCGCCGAGGTTCATCATGACCGCGACGAGCGACGCCGGGTTGGCGTTGATCTTCTCCGCGAAGTCGGTGAGCGAGGCACCGCGCGACAGGCGAACGGTCTCGCCGTTGCCGCGAGGCAGCATCACACCGCCGACCGACGGGGCCTGCATGGCCTCGTACTCCTGGCGCCTCTGCCGCTTCGACTTGCGGCCACGACGCGCCGGACCACCGGGACGGCCGAAGGCACCCTGCGTGCCGCCACGGCCACCGGGACCGCCGGGACGACCACCGAAGCCGGGACGGCCACCGCCGCCGGGACCACCCGGACGACCGGCGAAACCGCCGCCACCGCCACCGGGACCACCGGGACGACCGGCGAAACCGCCGCCACCGCCACCACCGGGACGACCGGCGAAGCCGCCGCCACCCGGACGACCGCCGCCGCCCCCACCGGGACGACCGCCGCCACCGGGACCGCGACCGCCGGGGCCGCCGCCACCGGGACGCGGGCCGGCAGCCGGACGCTGCGGCATCATGCCGGGGTTGGGACGCGGACCGCCGGGACCGCCGCCGGGACGGGGGCCGCCGCCCTGCGGGCGGGGCATGCCGCCCGGGGTCGGACGCGCGCCCGGAGCCTGCGGACGAGGACCGCCGCCGGCACCCTGCGGGCGGGGACCGCCCTGGCCCTGGCCCTGCGGACGCGGGGCGCCACCGGGCGCACCGGGGCCGCCGGGACGCGGGGCACCACCCGGACGGGGCGCCTGCGGGCGCGCCATGCCGGTGGAACCACCAGAGGTGAACGGGTTGTTGCCCGGACGGGGACCCGCCGGACGGGCACCGGGACGCGGGGCGCCGCCACCCTGGCGCGGAGCGCCGGGACGGTCGCCACGGTCACCGCGACCCTGGCCGCCCTGTCCGGAACCACCCGGGCGCGGAGCACCCGGACGCGGCGCCTGGCCGGCCGGACGCGGGGCGCCCGGACGCGCACCGGAACCCTGGGAGCCCTGGGACCCCTGGGGCGAAGACGGCGTGGACGGCGCGGCGGGAGCCGACGGGGGCGCCGTGAACTCGGGCGTGGTCGGAGCCGGGGACGCCGGGGCGGGCCGCGGCGCGGGCTTCGGGCCCGGGGTGGGACGGGGGCCGGAAGCAGCCGGCGCGGCCGGGGCCGCGGGCTTCTCGGCGGCCGGCTTGGGGGCCGGCGGGCGCGGGGCGGCCGGACGGGCGGCCTGCGCCGGTGAGGGGGCGCCCGGCTTTGCCGGGGCGGTCTTGCGGGCAGGGGCGGGCTTGCCGCCTCCGCTGCCCTGCTGGAGGGCGTCCGTCAGTTTGCGTACAACAGGCGCTTCGATCGTCGAAGACGCCGAACGGACGAATTCACCGAGTTCCTGGAGCTTGGCCATGACGACCTTGCTCTCGACACCGAACTCCTTGGCGAGTTCGTAGACCCGGACCTTAGCCACTTCGCTCCTTTGAGGTCCGGGTTGCGTCCGGACCGTCGCTAGTTCATGGGCGTACTCATCGCGTACTCATCGAGTGCTCATCGCAATCTCGACCTGCTTTCGACTCGCGAGGTACCTAGCCGCACGGGGTTCCGTACGGCACGTCTTACCGTGTTGCCTGCTCGGCAACTGTCGTCTGCTCGACGTATCGGCGCAACGCCTTTGTGTCGAGCGGTCCCGGGACGCGCAGTGCCCTCGGGAACGCCCGGCGGCGTACCGCCTGGTCGAGACAGACCGGTGCGGGGTGAACGTACGCACCCCGGCCGGGCAGCGTACCGCGTGGATCAGGGACGCATGCATCCTCGATCGCTACGATCCGCAGCAGTTCCGTCTTGGCCGCTCGCTCCCGGCACCCCACACACGTGCGTTCAGGGCATGCTCGGTCCCGCGTCCGGCCAGACACCGTTAAGTCTACCTCCCCATGCGCCCCTCACCCCTTTGGGGCAGGATTCGAACAGTTGGCGCGCATGAACCTGTCGTGATCTGAACGGCGCGCGGCTTGGATCTATTCCTCGGAGTGGTTGCCGGCCGGTTCCGTGTCCGGGCGGATGTCGATCCGCCAGCCGGTCAGCCGGGCCGCGAGGCGGGCGTTCTGCCCTTCCTTGCCGATGGCCAGGGACAGCTGGTAATCGGGCACGGTCACCCGGGCCGACCGGGTCGCCATGTCCACGATCTCCACCTTGGAGACCCGGGCCGGGGACAGCGCGTTCGCCACCATGTCGGCCGGGTCGTCCGACCAGTCCACGATGTCGATCTTCTCGCCGTTCAGCTCGGCCATGACGTTGCGCACACGGCCGCCCATGGGGCCGATGCAGGCGCCCTTGGCGTTCAGGCCGGAGCGGGTGGACCGTACGGCGATCTTCGTGCGGTGACCGGCCTCACGGGCGATCGCGGAGATCTCCACCGAACCGTCGGCGATCTCCGGCACCTCCAGGGCGAAGAGCTTCTTCACCAGGTTGGGGTGGGTGCGCGACAGCGTCACGGACGGGCCGCGGACGCCCTTGGCGACCCGGACCACGTAGCTGCGCAGCCGCATGCCGTGCTGGTAGGTCTCCCCCGGCACCTGCTCCTGCACCGGCAGGATGGCCTCGAGCTTGCCGATGTCGACGAGCACGTTCTTCGGGTCGCGGCCCTGCTGGACCACGCCGGTGACGATGTCGCCCTCACGGCCGGCGTACTCGCCGAGCGTCGCGTCGTCCTCGGCGTCGCGCAGGCGCTGCAGGATGACCTGCTTGGCCGTGGTGGCGGCGATACGGCCGAAACCGGACGGGGTGTCGTCGAACTCGCGGGCCTCCTGGCCCTCCTCGAGGTCGGCGGGGTCCTCCTTCGCCCACACGGTCACGTGCCCGGTCTCCCGGTCGAGCTCCACGCGCGCGTGGCGGCGGCTTCCCTCGGTGCGGTGGTAGGCGATGAGGAGGGCCGACTCGATCGCCTCGACCAGCAGGGGGAAGGAGATCTCCTTCTCCCGAACCAAGCCCCGCAGGGCACTCATGTCGATGTCCACGGCTACGCCTCCTCTTCCTTCTTGTCCTTGCGGCTGAACTCGACCTGGACACGTGCCCGGACGATGTCGTCGAAGACGAGTCTGCGCGCGGTGGCCTTGCGGCCCTTCACCCCGGGCACCTCCGTGTCGACACCCTCGTCGTCGACCTTCAGGATCCTGGCGACCAGTTCGCCGCCCTCGGCCAGCTGGAACCTCACCAGCCGGTCCGTGGCGCGGACGTAGTGCCGGTGTTCCGTGAGCGGGCGCTCCGCGCCCGGGGTGCCGACCTCGAGGGTGTACTCGCCCTCGCCCATCGCGTTCGTCTCGTCGAGCTTCGCCGAGAGCGCGCGGCTCACATCGGCGATCTGGTCCAGGTCGGCGCCCGTGTCCGAGTCGACGACGACCCGCAGCACACGCTTGCGTCCGACGGAGTCCACCTCGATCTCTTCGAGATCCAGGCCCTGAGAGGTGACGAGCGGCTCCAGCAGTCCTCGCAGCCTCTCGCTCTGGGTGGTGCTCATCCGGGTGACTCCTCGGCCGCGTGTGCTGTTGTGGGATGGGGCGCGTGTCTGGTCAAAGGGTATCCGGTCGCGGGGAGTGTTGCCGTCCACCCGGTCACGAACGGTGCCGCTGAGTGATGCCGGGCAGGGGCCCGGGTACCGTGATCACGGGCGGGCAGCCCTTGCCGTCCCTTCTTTCTCGAATGTTTCTCGAAACGAGCCCCCGAGGACGTCTGACGTGCCGTTCCCCCCATCGCCGCGAGCCCGCTCGGGGCCGCGCAGAAGGAGTCTGCTCGCCGTCGCCCCGGCGGCTCTCGCCCTGTCGGGCTGCACCGGCGGGGACTCCGGCGGGCCGGCCGGCGACGGCCCGTCGGCCGCCGACCGGGCACGCGCGCGTGCGGCCCGGGACAGCGAGGAGCTGGTGGAGCGGTACGACGCGGTGATCGCCGCCCGGCCCGGGCTCGCGAAGCGGCTGCGACCGCTGCGCGAGGAGGTGGTGCGGCACGCGCAGGCGTTCGGCGGTGGCCGGACGTCATCGGCCTCGGCCTCTCCTGCGGCATCCGCGTCGGTGTCTCCCGCGGCCTCTCCGTCGGCGTCCGCTTCGGTGCCGTCCGCGCCGTCCGCGGCTGTGCCGGGGAACGACAAGGACGCCCTCGCCGGACTCGCCGCCGCGGAACGGGAGCTCGCGGACCGGCGGGCCAAGGCGCTGGGCGGGGTGCCGGGAGAGCTGGCGCGGCTGCTGGCGTCGGTGGCGGCGGCCGGGGCGGCACACGTGTATCTGCTGACGGAGGGGGACGCGTGAGCGAGGCGAAGGACCAGGAGCTCAGGGCCCTTCAGGCGGCACTGGCGGCCGAGCACGCGGCAGTGTACGGGTACGGCGTCGTCGGCGGGAAGATCGGCGACGGGCAGCGCGCCGAGGCGCACACGGCGTACGACGCGCACCGGGCGCGCCGGGATGCGCTGGTGCGCGAGGTGAAGGACCTGGGGGGGCGGCCGGTGGCCGCGTCCGCCGGGTACGCGCTGCCGTTCGCGGTGCCGGACGCGGCGGCGGCCGTGCGGTTCGCCGCCGCGCTGGAGGACCGGGTGGCCGGGGTGTACGCCGACCTGGTGCGCGCGGCGGGCGGTGGGCGGCGCGCCCTGGCCGCCGAGGCGCTGCGGGAGGCGGCGGTGCGGGCGGTGCGCTGGCGCGGCGGGAGCGTAGCCTTCCCTGGGCTCGCCGAGCGGGCCGGCACGGCCCCGCCCTCGGCGGCGCCCACGGCGTGACCCACGCGGGGCACGCACCGCGGACAGCACGAAGGGAACGACTCGCGCATGGTTTTCGAACCGCCTGAGCGCCTGGTCAGGGCACTCGGTGAGACGGCGCCGGACGGTGACGACTGGCTGGAGAAGCTGCCCGTGGCGGCGCAGCAGGCCGTCGCGCTGCGTGAGTTGACCGTGGAACGGGTGCAGGTGCCCGGCGGGCGCAGCAGCCTGGTGGTGCTGGTGCGGGCGGCCGACGGGACGCCCGCCGTGCTGAAGCTGGCGCCGGGCCGGGCCCGTCCGGAGGCCGAGCGGACCGCCCTCGCGCACTGGGCCGGGCGGGGCGCCGTACACCTGCTGGAACCTTTCTCGGCCGAGGGTGTCCTGCTGCTGGAGCGGCTGCATCCGGACGTGTCGGTGCGGTCGCTGCCGGAGGCGAAGGCGCTGCTGGAGGCGGCGGGGACGCTGCGGCGGCTGTGGGTGGAGCCGCCCGCCGGCTTCCCCTTCGAGACCGTGGCCGAACGAACCGGGCGGCAGGCCGAGGCGATGCGGGCCCGGGCGCGGGCCGATCCCACGGTGGCCCCGCTGGTCGACCTGGCGCTCGCGGCGCGCGAGGAGTTGCTGGCCGCGCCGCCCGAACACCGGCTGCTGCACGGCACGTTCCGGCAGAGCAAGGTACTCGCCGGGCAGCGGATGCCGTGGCTGGCCGTCGGGCCCGACCCGGTGGTCGGCGAGTGCGCGTTCGATCTGGCCCGGCTGGTCCGGGACCGGGTGGAGGACCTGATCGCCCAGCCGTCCGGCGCGGCCACGACCCGGCGTCGGGTGAAGCGGCTGGCCGAGTCCCTGGACGTGGACCAGGGCCGGCTGCGCGGCTGGACGCTGTTCCGGGCCGTGGAGTCCGGGGTGCGGGCGGGCCGGGTGGGGCGGCCCCGGGATGCGGAGCTGCTGCTGGAGTTCGCCGGCTGGCTGTAGGGCGCCGGTAGCACCGAGGGGCCGGGGGCACTCCCGGACCGCCGGTTCCGCCGGTGCCCGGAAGCGCCGGACGGAACGGGTCGGCCCGCCCGGCGCCGTGTGTGCTACGCCGTGAGCCGGGCGACGGCCTCCTCGACCGTGAGTTCCTCGCGCTCGCCGGTGCGGCGGTCCTTCAGCTCCACCACGCCGTCGGCGGCGCGCCGGCCGGCCACCAGGATGTGCGGTACGCCGATCAGCTCGGAGTCCGTGAACTTGACGCCCGGGGAGACGCCAGGGCGGTCGTCGACCAGGACGCGGACCCCGGCCGCGGCCAGCTTCCCGGAGATGTCGAGGGCCAGCTCGGTCTGCAGGGCCTTACCGGCGGCGACCACGTGGACGTCGGCCGGGGCGACCTCCTTGGGCCAGCACAGACCCTTGTCGTCGGCGCTCTGCTCGGCCAGGGCGGCCACCGCGCGGGAGACGCCGATGCCGTAGGAGCCCATGGTGACGCGGACCGGCTTGCCGTTCTGGCCGAGGACGTCGAGCTTGAGGGCGTCGGCGTACTTGCGGCCCAGCTGGAAGATGTGGCCGATCTCGATGGCGCGGTCGAGGACGAGGCCCGTGCCGCACTCGGGGCAGGGGTCGCCCTCCTGCACGACCACCACGTCGATGTACTCGCCGACCTCGAAGTCACGGCCCACGACCACGTTCTTCGTGTGCGTGCCGGCCTTGTTCGCGCCCGTGATCCAGGCCGTGCCCGGCGCCACCCGCGGGTCGGCGATGTAGGTGACCTTGTCCAGGCCGCGCGGCCCGACGTAGCCGCGGACCAGGTCGGGGCGGGCGGCGAAGTCCGTCTCGGTGACCAGTTCGACGGTGGCCGGGGCGAAGTGCGCCTCGACCTTGCCCATGTCGACCTCGCGGTCCCCGGGGACGCCGACGGCGACGATCTCGCCGTCGACCTTCACGAGGAGGTTCTTCAGCGTGGCCGAGGCGGGGACGCCGAGGGAGGCGGCGAGGGTCTCGATGGTCGGGGTGTCAGGGGTCGGGATGTCCTCGGCGGCCGGGACGCCCGAGCCGTCGACAGGCTTCAACGGGTAGGTGATCGCCTCGGTGTTGGCGGCGAAGTCGCAATTCGGGCAGTCGGCGAAGGTGTCCTCGCCGGCCTCGGCGGGGGCGAGGAACTCCTCGGACTTGGAGCCGCCCATCGCGCCGGCGGTGGCGGCGCAGATGCGGTAGTCGAGGCCGAGGCGCGCGAAGATCTTCTGGTAGGCCTCGCGGTGCACGGCGTACGACGCGGCGAGGCCCTCGTCCTCGGTGTCGAAGGAGTAGGAGTCCTTCATCAGGAACTCGCGGCCGCGCAGGATGCCGGCACGGGGGCGGGCCTCGTCGCGGTACTTGTTCTGGATCTGGTAGAGGATGACCGGCAGGTCCTTGTAGGAGGACGCCTGGTCCTTCACCAGGAGGGTGAAGATCTCCTCGTGGGTGGGGCCGAGGAGGTAGTCGCCGCCCTTGCGGTCCTGGAGACGGAACAGCTCGGGGCCGTACTCCTCCCAGCGGCCGGTGGCCTCGTAGGGCTCGCGCGGCAGGATGGCGGGGAGCAGGACCTCCTGGGCGCCGACGGCGTCCATCTCCTCACGGACGATCCGCTCGACGTTGGCCAGCACCTTCTTGCCGAGGGGCAGCCAGCTCCAGATGCCGGCGGCGGTGCGGCGCACATACCCGGCGCGGACGAGGAGCTTGTGGCTCAGGACCTCGGCGTCGGCCGGGTCGTCGCGCAACGTCTTCGCCAACAACTGGGACATGCGCTGGACCGGTACGTTCGCCATGGTTCCTCTGCTCCTGCTGCTGGGGGTCCTCCGCTTCCGGGCGGAGCCGGGAGCGGGGGAAGGTGATGGCAGGAGGTTAGCCGGGGGGTGCGGGGCGGTGGAAATCGGTTATCCGCGGCGCAGGGGCAGCGGGGCGCCCATCACGGCGTAGGGCTTCGGCGCGCTGGGGAAGAGGACCTGACGGGCCAGGTCCTGGTAGCCGAGAGAGCGGTAGAGGGCGCGGGCGGGGCTGTCGGTGTCGATCGCGGAGAGGATCGAACGGGGTTCGGCGGCGCTGTCGGTGATCGTGGTGATCAGGGAGCGTCCGAGGCCGCGGTTCTGGTACGCGGGGTGGACGTGCAGTTCGGTGATCACGAAGGAGTCGTCGAGCCAGTGGTCGTTGTGCCGGTCGCGCAGGTAGGGCTCCACGACGGTGGACCACCAGTGGGTGCGGTCGTTGGGCATGCCGTAGACGAACCCGACCAGGTCGTCGCCGGCCGTGGCGCCGAGGGCGCGGGCACCGGGGTAGGTCATGTGACGGAGGACGATCTGGCGGCGGACGGCGACTTCGTCGGGGCCGAGCCCGAAGGCCACGGCTTGGACGGCCAGGGCCTCGTCCACGTGGGCGGAGAGGTCGAGGGGGCCGATCACCAGGTCCATGTCGGGGAGCCTACAGGGGGGTTTCCGTCGCCGTCCGGGTGCCGGTCGATGTGGTCCCGCTCGCCCGCCGCCGGCGGAGTCGCGCAGCGCCACCCCACGCCCCTGGAGGCCGGTTCACGCCCGGGTCCTAGAAGAGGACGCTCGTGAAGGCGCCCACTTCTTCGAAGCCCACCCGGCGGTACGTGCTGCGCGCCGCCGTGTTGAAGTCGTTGACGTAGAGGCTGACCACGGGGGCGACGTCGGCCAGGGCGTAGCGCAGTACGGCCGCCATTCCGGGGGCCGCCAGGCCGGTGCCCCGGTGTTCGGGGGCCACCCACACGCCCTGGATCTGGCAGGCGCGGTCGGTCGCGGCGCCGATCTCGGCCTTGAAGAGGACCTTGCCGTCGGAGTCGAAGCGGGCGAAGGCGCGTCCGGAGCCGACGAGTTCGGCGACGCGGGCCTGGTAGAGCAGGCCTCCGTCGCCGGCCAGCGGGGAGACGCCGACCTCCTCGGTGAACATCGCGACGCACGCCGGCATGAGCGTTTCCATCTCGTCCTTGCGGACGCGGCGGACGTAGGGGTCCGGGGTGACGTCGGCCGGGAGGCGGTCGGTGACCATGAGCGGCTGGTGGCGGCGGACCTCCCGGGCCGGGCCCCAGTGGGGTTCCAGCAGCCGCCACAGGTCGGAGGTCGCGCCGGAGGGGCCGACGATGGAGGAGCAGCGGCGCCCGGCCCGGCGGGCACGGTCGGCGAAGGCGCGGACCGCGCGCGGGCCGGCGCAGATCGGGACGAGGTTGGCTCCGGCGTAGCAGAGGGACGTGAGGATGCCGTCCTCGTACCAGCCCCACATCTCACCGCCGAGCCGCCACGGGTCGAGTCCGGCGATCTGCACGCGGGACGTCACGAAGGCGTTCACGACCGGCTCGCGGTCGAGGACGGCGAGCACGGCGTCCAGGTCGCTCGGTTCGAGGATCCGTGAGGTCGTCTGGGTCAACACGTGCGGGGGCCTCACACACTGGGGTCGGCTGATCCCCGCACTATAGCCGCGCGGCTTGGGCGGGTCGCCCGGGAGCTCGGGAGCGACGGTTCGCCGGCGGGTGCGGGTCCGTCGTGGCTTGTCGCGCCGTTCCCCGCGCCCTCAGGAACGGGCGCGGGGCCACCGCCGGTCCGAGAGGGCTCAGCCCGCGACCGCCACCGACGGCTCGCCCGAGGTCACGCCGTCCTTCTCCATCTGCTCGGCCAGCTTCATGGCCTCTTCGATGAGGGTCTCCACGATCTTGGACTCGGGGACGGTCTTGATGACCTCGCCCTTGACGAAGATCTGGCCCTTGCCGTTGCCGGAGGCGACGCCGAGGTCGGCCTCGCGGGCCTCGCCGGGACCGTTCACCACGCAGCCCATGACGGCGACGCGGAGCGGAACCTCCATGCCGGTGAGGCCGGCGGTGACCTCTTCGGCCAGCTTGTAGACGTCGACCTGGGCGCGGCCGCAGGACGGGCAGGAGACGATCTCCAGGCCGCGCTCCTTGAGGTTCAGGGACTCCAGGATCTGGATGCCGACCTTGACCTCCTCGGCGGGCGGCGCGCTCAACGACACCCGGATCGTGTCGCCGATGCCCTGGGAGAGGAGCGCGCCGAAGGCGACCGCCGACTTGATGGTGCCCTGGAAGGCGGGCCCGGCCTCCGTGACGCCGAGGTGCAGCGGGTAGTCGCACTGGGCGGCGAGCTGCTTGTACGCCTCGATCATGATGACCGGGTCGTTGTGCTTGACGGAGATCTTGATGTCGCGGAAGTCGTGCTCCTCGAAGAGGGACGCCTCCCACAGGGCCGACTCGACCAGGGCCTCGGGGGTGGCCTTGCCGTACTTCTGGAGCAGGCGCCGGTCGAGGGAGCCTGCGTTGACGCCGATGCGGATCGGGGTGCCGTGGTCCCGGGCCGCCTTGGCGATCTCCTTGACCTTGTCGTCGAACTGCTTGATGTTGCCCGGGTTGACCCGGACCGCCGCGCAGCCGGCCTCGATGGCGGCGAACACGTACTTCGGCTGGAAGTGGATGTCGGCGATGACGGGGATCTGCGACTTGCGGGCGATCGTCGCGAGGGCGTCGGCGTCGTCCTGGGTCGGGCAGGCGACCCGGACGATCTGGCAGCCGGAGGCGGTGAGTTCGGCGATCTGCTGGAGGGTCGCGCCGATGTCCGAGGTGCGCGTCGTGGTCATCGACTGCACCGAGACCGGGGCGTCCCCGCCGACGGCCACGGACCCGACCTGGATCTGGCGGCTCTTCCGGCGCTCGGCGAGCTTGGTCGGAACGGACGGCATGCCGAGAGAAATCGCAGTCATCTGCTGTGCAACCCCAAGTCGTGGATCAAGGTCCGGCCCCGTGAGCAGCGGGCTCCGAGCTTCGAGATTACGGCACATGCCTCGGCGCGGGCACATCCCACCCACCGTGCCACCCGATGGGAGGCGGCCCGGCGAATCGCGTGCCGGGCCGCCGTGAACGCCGTATGACTAGGAGATTCTCACCGGGTTCACCACGTCGGCGATCAGGACCAGGATCGTGAAGCAGATGAAGATCCCCGCGACGACGTAGGCGACCGGCATGAGCTTCGCCACGTCGAAGGGGCCCGGGTCCGGGCGGCGCAGCACCTTGGCCGTGTTGCGCCGCAGCGACTCCCACACGGCTCCCGCGATGTGGCCGCCGTCGAGCGGCAGCAGCGGGAGCATGTTGAACAGGAACAGGGAGAGGTTGAAGCCGGCGACCAGCATCAGCGCCATGGCCAGCTGCTGGGTGGGCGGGATGTCGAGCGTGAAGATCTCGCCGCCGACGCGGGCCGCGCCGACCACGCCCATCGGCGAGTCCGCCTCACGTTCGGCGCCGTCGAAGGCCGCGTTCCACAGGGCCGGGATCTTGCTGGGCAGGGCGGCGAGGGAGTCGACGGCCTCACTGATCCGGTCGCCCATCCAGGTCACGGAGTCACCGAAGTCCTGCTTGACCACGCCCGTGGCGGCGCTGAAGCCGAGGAAGCCCGCCTGGACGTACTGGCCCTCGACGATCTGGCCGCTCGCGTCCTTCTTGGCGACCTGGTTGGTGGCGATCTTCGCGTGCAGGGTGACGTCCTGGCCCTTGCGGTCGACGACGATCGGCACCTCCTTGCCCGGGGCGGCGCGGATCAGGTCGGACAGCTTGTTCCAGTCGTCGGTCTTCACCCCGTTGAAGGAGACGATCTCGTCGCCGGCCTTGAGGCCCGCCGCGGCGGCGGGGGCGGCCGGGTCGCCCTTCTCGCACTTGTCGCGGTTCTCGTTCTGCGCGATGACGCACTGGGAGACCGAGCTGACCGTGGTGGTCTGCTGGGTGATGCCGAAGCCCATCAGGACGGTGAGGAACAGCGCCACCGCGAGGACCAGGTTCATGAAGGGGCCCGCGAACATCACGATCACGCGCTTCCAGGGGGCGCGCGTGTAGAACAAGCGGTTCTCGTCGCCCGGCTTGAGCTCCTCGTAGGCGGCGGTGCGGGCGTCCTCGATCATGCCGCGCCACGGGGAGGTGGAGCGGACTTCCATGCGGCCGTCCGGGCCGGGCGGGAACATGCCGATCATGCGGATGTAGCCGCCGAACGGGATGGCCTTGATGCCGTACTCCGTCTCGCCCTTGTTGCGCGAGAAGAGCGTGGGTCCGAAGCCGACCATGTACTGCGGCACGCGGATGCCGAAGAGCTTGGCGGTGGACAGGTGCCCCAGCTCGTGCCACGCGATCGAGAACAGCAGGCCGACCGCGAAGACGACTATGCCGAGGATGAACATCAGGGTTGTCATGCACGGGCCTCCGCCGTCTGTGCCGCCAGTTCCCGGGCCCGGGTCCGCGCCCAGGTCTCCGCTTCGAGGACGTCCGACACGGTGAGTGAGGTTCCCGTACGCGGGGTGCCGTGCTCCTCGACGACCCGGGTGACGGTCTCCATGATCCCGTTGAAGGGCAGTGCACCCTGGCGGAACGCCTCGACGCACTCCTCGTTGGCCGCATTGAACACCGCCGGGGCGGTGCCCGCGAGCTCGCCCACGTGCCGGGCGAGGTTCACCGCGGGGAAGGCCTCGTTGTCGAGCGGGAAGAACTCCCAGGTCGAGGCCTTGCTCCAGTCGAAGGTGGGCGCAGCGTCGGGGACGCGCTCGGGCCAGCCGAGGCCGATGGCGATGGGCCCGCGCATGTCGGGCGGCGTCGCCTGGGCCAGTGTCGATCCATCCGTGAACTCAACCATCGAGTGGACATACGACTGGGGATGCACGACGACCTCAATGCGGTCGAAGGGAATGTCGTAGAGCAGGTGCGCCTCGATGACCTCCAGGCCCTTGTTGACGAGCGTCGCGGAGTTGATCGTGATGACCGGCCCCATGGCCCAGGTGGGGTGCGCGAGGGCGTCCTCGACGCTGACGTGGGCCAGTTCCTCCTTCGTGCGGCCTCTGAAGGGGCCGCCGGAGGCGGTGACGACGAGCTTGCGGACGTCGGCGCGGGTGCCCGCGGCAAGGGCCTGGAAGAGCGCGGCGTGCTCGGAGTCGACCGGGATGATCTGCCCGGGTCTGGCGAGGTCCTTGACCAGCGGGCCGCCCACGATGAGCGACTCCTTGTTGGCCAGCGCGAGGGTGCGGCCCGCCTCCAGGGCGGCCAGGGTCGGGGCGAGGCCGATGGAGCCGGTGATGCCGTTCAGGACGGTGTGACAGTCGGATGCCGCCAGCCGGGTGGCCGCGTCCGGGCCGGCGAGGAGATCGGGGAGCGGCTCGCTCGTGCCGTACTGCGCGGTGAGCGCCTCGCGCAGGGCCGGTACGACGTCCTCGCGGGCCACCGCGACCGTCCGCACCCGCAGCCGGTACGCCTGCTCGGCGAGGAGGGCGACCCGGCCGCCGTTCGCCGAGAGGCCGGTGACGCGGAACCGGTCGGGGTTGCGCAGCACGAGGTCGATGGCCTGGGTGCCGATGGACCCGGTGGAGCCGAGGATCACCACGTCCTTGGGGCCGTCGCCCGCCACGGGGTCGTGGACGAGGTGGGGGTCGGCCAGGGCACGGGCCGCGAGCCCCGTCGTCCGCCCGGAGGGCGGGCCCTGCGGCGTCATGGGGGTCCCCCCTGCTCGAGCGACCTCGAGAGCTTGGGGGAGCGTGCTCTCGCCGTGCCGGGCGCTGTCCCGGGTACGGGAGGTACTCGGGTCGGCGCCCGGTGCGGCGAGAGTGCGTGCAGGGCGTCGCAGGGCGGGCGGGGCTTGCGGCCCGTGCCCTGAGGGGGCTGGACTGTCGCTCATTGCTCCATTGTCGCCGTAAGGGCCGTGTGTGAGGACAGCGCATCCCCTTCACGGGGGCGCGCGCCACATCTGCGCACGCCCCCGTGAAGGCCGGGGTCAGCGGATGGGCCGGTGGACGTTCTCCTTCTGCGACGGCCCCGGTGTCGCGTCCGCGATCCAGGGGCCCTCGCCCGACGGGTCGACGATGCCCTGCTCCAGCCACTCGTAGGTGCCGGACAGGACGCCCTTGACGACCTTGCGGTCGAGGTCGTCGGTGTTGGTCCACAGGCGGGTGAAGAGCTCCTCGATACGGATCCTGGCCTGGCGGCAGAAGACGTCGGCGAGCTGGTAGGCCTCACGGCCGTGGTCGCCCTGGCCGCGCAGGAGTTCGGCCCGGACGCAGGAGGCGCTCATGGCGAACAGTTCGGCGCCGATGTCGACGATCCGGCCGAGGAAGCCCTGCTTGGACTCCATCCGGCCCTGCCAGCGGGACATGGCGTAGAAGGTGGAGCGGGCCAGCTTGCGGGCGGTGCGCTCGACGTAGCGCAGGTGACCGGAGAGGTCCACCTCGTGTTTGAACTCGCCGTAGGAGGCCGGCAGCCGGCCCGGTCCGGCGACCAGCTTCGGCAGCCACTTGGCGTAGAAGACGCCCGCGTTCGCACCCGCCCTGGCCTTGTCGCCGAGGGACTTCTCGGGGTCGATCAGGTCACCGGCGACCGAGAGGTGGGCGTCGACGGCCTCGCGCGCGATCAGCAGGTGCATGATCTCGGTGGAGCCCTCGAAGATGCGGTTGATGCGCAGGTCGCGCAGGACTTGCTCGGCGGGGACGCCGCGCTCGCCGCGGGCGCGGAGGGAGTCGGCCGTCTCGAAGCCCCGGCCGCCGCGGATCTGGACGAGTTCGTCGGCCATCGTCCAGGCCATCTCGGAGGCGTACAGCTTGGCGAGGGCGCCTTCGATGCGGATGTCGTTGCGGTCCTCGTCGGCCATCTGCGAGGCCAGGTCCGTCACGGCCTCCAGGGCGAAGGTGGTGGCCGCGATGAAGGAGATCTTGGAGCCGACCGCCTCGTGGTGCGCGACCGGCTTGCCCCACTGCTCGCGGGCCGCCGACCACTCCCGGGCGATCTTCAGGCACCACTTGCCGGCCGCGACGCAGGAGGCCGGCAGCGAGAGCCGCCCGGTGTTGAGGGTGGTCAGGGCGATCTTCAGACCCTGGCCCTCCTCGCCGACGCGGTTGGCGGCGGGGACGCGGACCTGGTGGAAGCGGGTGACGCCGTTCTCGATGCCGCGCAGGCCCATGAAGGCGTTGCGGTTCTCGACGGTGACGCCCGGCGCGTTCGTCTCGACGACGAAGGCGGTGATGCCGCCGCGGTGGCCCTCGCTCTTCGGCACCCGGGCCATGACGACCAGCAGGTCGGCGACGACGCCGTTGGTGGTCCACAGTTTCACGCCGTCGAGGACGTAGTCGTCGCCGTCGGGCACGGCGGTGGCGGCGAGGCGGGCCGGGTCGGAGCCGACGTCGGGCTCGGTGAGCAGGAAGGCGCTGATGTCCGTGCGGGCGCAGCGGGGCAGGAAGCGCTCCCGCTGCTCCTGGGTGCCGAACAGTTTCAGGGGCTGGGGCACGCCGATCGACTGGTGCGCGGAGAGCAGCACGCCGATCGCGGGACTCGCGGAGCCGACCAGGGCGAGTGCCTTGTTGTAGTACACCTGTCCGAGGCCGAGCCCGCCGTACTTGGTGTCGATCTTCATGCCGAAGGCGCCGAGCTCCTTCAGCCCGTCGATCACCTCCTCGGGGATCCGGGCCTCGCGCTCGATGAGGGCCCCGTCGACCTTCGTCTCGACGAAGTCGCGGAGCTTGGCGAGGAACTCCTCGCCGCGCTGGGCCGCCTCGTCGCCCGGGAGGGGGTGGGGGTGGATGAGGTCCAGCCGGAAGCGGCCGAGGAACAGCTCCTTGGCGAAGCTGGGCTTGCGCCAGTGCTGTTCCCGGGCGGCCTCCGCCACCTCGCGGGCCTCCCGCTCGGTGACGGCGGGACGGGAAGAGGGAGTGGTGGAAGCGGACATGAGGGGCACCTCGCCGCAACTAGAAGATGGAGGACCGTTTCGTTACCGACCAGTGCTACTGGATCGTTGGTACCCGAATCCGGACGCTCCCACCAGTCCTCGCGCGTCCGTTCAGCCGAAGGGGGCGGAGTGCCCGCGCCCCTTGTCGCGCGCCTGACGACGGTGTTGCATCGAGGTGTCGTCCCGGCGGCGGTTCCCGGTCCTGAGAGCGCTCCGGGAAATCTGCATCGAAGCGCTTCGACAAGCTATGGACACCCACTCGTGCTGGAGCTACTGTCGAACCACCCCCACCCATCCCTGTCAACAATGCGCACTGTCGAAGCGCTTCACAAAGCTTGGAGAGCTGGATGGTCACCCTCGCCGAGGTCGCCCAGCACGCCGGAGTCTCGGCGAGCACGGTGAGCTATGTCCTCAGCGGCAAGCGGTCCATCTCCGCGAACACCCGGCAGCGGGTCGAGCGGAGCATCCGCGAGCTCGGGTACCACCCGAACGCCGGGGCCCGCGCCCTGGCCAGCAGCAAGTCGAACATCATCGCGCTGATGGTCCCGCTGCGCACGGACATGTACGTGCCCGTGATGATGGAGATCGCCATCGCCGTGGCGACCTCCGCCCGCGCCCACGGGTACGACGTGCTGCTGCTCACCGGCGAGGAGGGCCCCGACGCGGTACGCCGGGTGGCGGGCAGCGGGCTCGCCGACGGCATGATCCTGATGGACGTCGAACTCGACGACGAGCGGCTGCCGCTGCTGCGGGCGACGGACCAGCCGTCCGTGCTGATCGGACTGCCCGCCGACACCTCCGGTCTGACCTGCGTCGATCTTGACTTCAGGGCGACCGGCGCACTGTGCGTGGAGCACCTCGCCAAGCAGGGGCACCAGGACATCGCCGTCATCGGGGAGGCCCCGGCCGTCTACGAGCGGCACACCGGCTTCGCCGAACGCACCCTCGACGGACTCAGGTCGCGTTCCCGGGAGCTGGGCGTGCGCCTGCTGCACCGGCCGTGCGAGGGCGGGTACGACGCGATGGCGACCACACTCGCCCGGATCCTCGACGAACGCCCGGACACCTCGGGGCTCATCGTGCAGAACGAGTCGGCGGTCGAGCCGCTGCTCGCGCTGCTGCGGCAGCAGGGCCGGGCCGTGCCCGAGGACGTGTCGGTGGTCGCGATCTGCCCCGACCAGGTCGCGACCCAGGCCTCGGTGCGGCTCACGTCGGTCGCCATCCCCGCCCAGGAGATGGGCCGGCACGCCGTGGACCACCTGGTCGCCAAGCTCGACGGGCGCGGCAGCGACGAGGTCGTGCTGATCGCGCCCGAGCTGACGGTACGAGGGAGCACCGGACCGGCGCCGAGCCGGCCGTAGGCACCCCTTCTCCCCGGCCGTCGTCACCACCGCCCTCCTCTCGGGGCACCCCCATGTCTGCACTCCTCCAGGAGCACAGGAGCACGCGTGAATCAGCATGCCGAAACCCCGCCCCAGGTGAGCCTGGCGCAGTCCTCCCCCACCGTCGGCACCTTCCGCGAGCGGGACGGCGCGCTGGAGTGGAGCGGCCGCCAGGAGACCCTGCGGATCGAGCCGTGGGGCCCGGACGCCGTCCGGGTGCGTGCCCGGCTCGGCGGCCCCGTCCTCGAGGGACTCCCGGGCGCCCTGCTCGACGAGGCTCCCGCGACACCGGCCTCGGTGAAGATCGAGGACGGCCGGGGGCTGCTGACCGTCGGCGCGCTCACCGTCGAGGTGAGCGCGGAGGGCCTGATCCGGTTCCTGCGGACAGAGGACTCCGGCGAGCTCCTCGCCGAGGACCGCGCCCACTTCTGGTGGCCCGGCTCCCGCCTCTACACGGCCGTCGGCAACGGCCACCACCGCCTGGAACAGCGCTTCGCCGCCTATGACGACGAAAGGCTGTACGGCCTCGGCCAGCACCAGCACGGGCGCCTCGACCAGAAGGGCCTGGTCCTGGATCTGATCCAGCGCAACGCCGAGGTCGGCATCCCGGTGCTGACCTCCAGCCGCGGCTACACCCTGCTGTGGAACAACCCGGCGATCGGCCGCGTGGAGCTGGCGCACAACGGCACCCGGTGGGTCGCCGACTCGGCCCGGCAGATCGACTACTGGATCACGGCGGGCGATCCGGCCGGCGGCCAGCGCCGCTACAGCGCGGTGACCGGCCGCAGCCCGATGCTGCCGGAGTGGGCGGCGGGCTTCTGGCAGTGCAAGCTGCGCTACCGTACCCAGGACGAACTGATGGCGGTGGCCCGGGAGTACAAGCGGCGCGGCCTGCCCATCTCGGCGATCGTCTGCGACTTCTTCCACTGGACGCACCTGGGCGACTGGAAGTTCGACCCGAAGGAGTGGCCGGACCCGGCGGCCATGGTGCGCGAGCTGGAGGAGCTCGGCATCAAGCTGGTGGTGAGCGTGTGGCCGTCGGTGTCGCCGCTGAGCGAGAACCACCCGGTCCTGGAGCAGCGCGGCTGGTTCATCGGCACCCAGTACGGGCCGATGGCGCACGCCGACTGGCCCGACAAGGAGGTCGCCTCCACGGTCCAGGTGGCCTTCTACGACGCCACCAACCCCGAGGCCCGGGAGTTCGTGTGGTCGAGGGTGAAGGAGAACTACCTCGACCCGTACGGCATCACGGCGTTCTGGCTGGACGCCTGCGAGCCGGAACTGAAGCCCGGATTCCAGGAGAACCTGCGCTACTGGGCGGGTCCGGGCCTGGAGGTCGGCAACGCCTACCCGGCGGAGAACGCCCGCACGTTCTACGAGGGCCTGCTCGCCACCGGCGAGGAGGAGATCGTCACCCTCAACCGCTCGGCGTGGGCGGGCAGTCAGCGCTACGGTGCCGCCCTGTGGTCCGGTGACATCGGCACGGACTTCCCGACCTTGCGCCGCCAGATAGCGGCCGGCCTCAACACGGCCCTGTCGGGCATCCCGTGGTGGAACACCGACATCGGCGGCTTCCACGGCGGCGACCCGGACGACCCGGCCTACCGGGAGGTGATGGTCCGCTGGTTCCAGTTCGGCGCGCTGTCCCCGCTGATGCGCCTGCACGGCTTCCGCGACCCGGGCATGCCGCTGGGCCCGGAGATGACCGGCGGCCCCAACGAGGTGTGGTCCTACGGCGAGGAGGCCGGGGCGATCCTGGAGCGGTACCTGCGGCTGCGGGAGCGGCTGAAGCCGTATGTGCTGGAGGTCATGCGGGCGGCCCACGAGGAGGGCCTGCCGGTGATGCGGCCGCTGTTCCTGGAGTTCCCGGACGACCCGGCGACCTGGTCGGTCGACGACTCCTATCTGTTCGGCCCGGACCTGATGGTGGCCCCGGTGCTGACGGCCGGCGCCACCGTCCGTACCGCGTACCTGCCGGCCGGGGCCGGCTGGACGGACGCGTGGACGGGTGAGACGTACGAGGGCGGCCGGGCCGTGACGGTCGACGCCCCGCTGGACCGCATCCCGTTGTTCCTGCGGGACGGGGCGCGGCTGCCTGTAGCGGAGTAGCCGCGCCGAAGGGGGTGGCCGGACCGATGGAGGCCTGCCGACCATCCCCTCGCACCCGTACGGCCAACTTCCCTCCAGCGCCGCGCAGTTCCAGAAGGTAGGTTTTCCGCGTGCCCTCGACTCCGCTCGCCCTCACCCTCGCCAACCTGGCGCTGCGGCCCTCCTTCGGCTCCCGCCGGGACCCCGGCCGGATCTTCGACCGCATCGTGGTGGAGGCCGGTGAGGCGCCGGGAGACCGGGAGTTCGTCGACGACTTCCGGGCCCTGCTGGGCTGGTGGGCGCAGGCCGAGCACCTCACCCCGGTCGGCTGGCAGGCCGCGCAGGGCCACGTGCGGCGGCATCTCACCAACCGGGCGCGGGTGCGGCGGCTGATCGCCGAGCACCCGGAGATCGAGCGGGAGCCGATCGAGAAGCCGGTGTTCGTCGTGGGACTGCCCCGCACCGCGACCACCGTCACGCACTCGGTGCTGTCGATATCGGACCGGCACCGGTGTCCCCTGCTGTGGGAACTGCTGGCGCCCGACCTGGAGCTGCCGCCCCGGCGGCGGCGCAGGGCCATCACGGCCGGACGCCGCATGGTGCAGGGCACGGACCTGTTCGCACCGCGCTTCCGCGACATCCACGCGATGGCCGCCGAGGGCCCCGAGGAGTGCACGTTCGCCCTGCCGCACGCCCTGATGCCGTTCTCCCAGGCCCGCATCCCGCAGTACCGGCAGTGGCACTGCGCGCGCGACTTCACCGCCGACTACCGGTACCTCAAGCAGGTCTACCAGGTGCTCCAGTTCGGCCGCCCCCGGCGGCGCTGGATGCTGAAGTCCCCCATGCACCTGGAGAACCTGGAGGCGCTGCGCACGGTCTTCCCGGACGCCACGATCGTGTGGTGCCACCGCGACCCGGTCACCGTCGTGGCGTCCTTCTGCTCCCTGATCGAGCACGGCATGGCCGTCAGCACCCGTCCCGTCGACCTGACCGGCATCGGCGCCACCTGGCTCGACCTGCTGAGCCGTGCCATGACACGCGGCCTCGCGGCCCGGTCCGCGATCCCCGCCGAACAACTGGTGGACGCCCCGTACTCCTGGCTCGGCTCCGATCCCGCGGCCGGCGCCCCGAAGCTGTACGCCGCCGTCGGCGCCCGGTGGACCGAGGCCGACGCTGCCCGGCTCCCCGCGGCCGTCGCGCGTCCCCGCGGCGCCCGCAAGCACACCTATGACCTGTCCCGCTACGGCCTGACCCGCGACGAGGTCGAGTCGGCCTTCGCCGGGTACAACGCGCTGCGGGCCGAGGTCGATCGCGCCTGACGGCACGGCCGGGCCGCGGCCCGCACGACGGTCAGCTGCTGCTGATCGTCAGGTTGTTGGTGGTGAAGTTCAGCCCGCCGGACGAGGAGGTGACCTCATAGCCGAACTGGACGTCACCGATCGTCTCGTTGCCCATCCACCGCTTGGTGTCCTTGATCCACTTCAGGATCGGCAGGATGTTCACGGTGCCGGAGCCGGAGTTGGAGGTGCGGATGAACGTGAACACCTCGTTGGCGCCGTTGCTGCCCTTGAAGACGTTCCAGGAGTGGCCGCCGAGGCTGACGCTGCCCTGCGAGGTGCCGATCGGGCCGACGGGCCCGGTCTTGTTGACCCAGAGCATGATCTCGTAGTCGTGGTCGGTGTCCCAGATGTCGTACGACGTGTTGTACGCGCCGGACGACGGGACGCTGACGTTGTAGCTGCTGGAGAGCGAGCGCAGCGAGGTGATCGACTTGTTGATCGCCTTCGTCTGGTTCGGGTAGGACTTGATGCCGCCGGTGTTGGGGTGGTTGGCCCAGACGCCCCAGTTGGTGCCCGAGTTGGCCCAGATGCACTGGCTGCCGGCGCCGCCGCCCCAGATGTTGTTGTAGAGCGTGTAGCCGTTCAGGTTGGTCCGGCCCCACTGGTCGCAGGAGTTCCAGACGGCGGCGGAGGCGGGGGCGGAGGCGAGGCCGACGGTGGCGCCGAGGGCCAGAGCGGGAGCCAGCAGGGCCTTGGTGACCCGGCTCAGCGTGCGTGATGCCATGGTGTCCCTTCCATGGGGTGGGGGGGATGAGGGAGCTACCACGACCTCAGGGTGAGGACGTGGTCTTCTCCGGCGACCAGGTGGAGGGATTCTGCGCCGGAGGAAGTCCGCAGTTCGACGCGGTGGGTGCGGCCCGGCCTGATGACGGCGGTGGCGCCGTCCCGCGTCCAGGTGAGGTCCAGCTCGGCCCCGAACCGGGTGCGCACCCCGTGCAGGGCGCCCTCGGGGCAGTCCGCCGGCAGCGCGGGCAGCAGGACCAGCCGGTCGGGGGCCGACTGGACGAGCATCTCGATCAGCACGGCGGGCAGGGTGTGCGCCGCGTCGGCGTTGTAGACGTCGCGGCCGGGGTAGTGCGCGCTCATCAGGGAGGCGTGGAAGAAGTCGCCGTCCAGGACCCGGCCGAGGGCGTGGGCGACGCGGCCCGCGTCCCGGAGCCGGGCCGCGACGAGGGCGTGGTGGAGGTGGCCGTGCGCGGAGTCGTTCTCGGCGCCGCGCAGTTCCAGGGCGCGGTGCGCGGCGGCCGCGAGTCCGGGGGTGTCGTAGGGGGTGATCTCGTCGAGGGGCCAGACGCCGTAGAGGTGGCTGAGGTGGCGGTGGTCGTAGGAGTCCTCGAGGCCGGGCCAGGCCCATTCGGCCAGGGCTCCGTCCTCGTTGATCCGGTGCGGTGGGAGCCGGTCGGCGAGGGCGTTCCAGCGGTCGGCGTCGGGGCCCGGGTGGTAGGCGGCGGCGGTGCGCAGGGCGTGGCGGGCCGCGGAGAGGTCCATGGCGGCGTTGAGGGTGCCCCAGCTCGCGTTGGCGGGCCGGTTCTCGGGTGAGTAGGAGGGGACGACGACGAGGTGGCCGTCGTCGTCCGTCCTGGTGAGGAAGTCCTCGTAGAACAGGGCGGCTTCGGCGAGTGCGGCGGCGGTGCGCGGGTCGCGGGTGCCGTACGTCTCGTCATGGTCGACGAGCGGCTTGAGCAGCCAGTCGGCGCCCGCGGTCCACAGGTGCAGCGGGTACTCGCGGTTGTAGTGGTAGGAGTGGCCGGACTCGCCGTCGCTGTGGGCGGGGGCGACGACGCCCCGGGCGCCGAAGACCGCGCGGGCGTTGTCGCGCCAGTCGGGGAGTTGCCGGTGGACCAGGTTCGCGTGCGCCTGGGTCACTTCGGGGAGGGCGGCGGCCGCGGCCGAGGCGGTCTGGAGGTTGAGGTTGGCGTCGTGGGTGAACGCGCCGGACCAGGCGGTGTTCCAGTCGCCGGTCCACAGTCCGGTCAGGCGGGGCGGGAGCAGCCCGCTGGCCGACAGCAGGTGGTAGCGGCCGGCGGCGAAGAGGCGCTCCAGCAGGGCGGTACTGCGCGGCTGCTTGAGCAACTCCGATCCGGGAAGGGCCCGTTCGGCTGGATCGGCGGCCAGGTCGAGGGTGACGCGCTCGTAGGCGGTGCGGTGCAGGGCGGTGTGGCGGTCGAGGAGCTCGTCGTACTCGCCGGACAGGTCGCGCAGGGCACGGCCCTCGGCGACCACGTTCAGTTCGCCGGTGTGCCGGTGCACCCGGGTCAGCAGCAGCACGGACTGCGCGCCCTCGATGTGCACGCCCGGGGGCACGAGGGTGGTGGTGCCGCCGGTGACGGTGACCTGGGTGACGCCGGTGCAGGCCCGGTCGCTGTCCGGGTAGCGGGCGCGCAGGCTGAGCAGGGCGCCCTCGGGGGTGAGGACGGCTCCGTGGCCGATGCCCAGACGGGCGGGGGCGCCGGGCAGCCGTGGGTCGAGGCCGATGCCGAGGATGAGGGCGGGTCCGCCGACGTGCTGGACGATCACGTCGTCGGCGCGGGAGACGAAGACGCGGCTGGTCCAGCCCGCGCAGGTCGCGCTCACCTCGCCGGTGGTGAAGTCGACGTCCCGGCGGTAGTCGTGGGTGCTGTCCGCGACGCGGTTCAGCCGGACCTGGAAGGCGGGATGGAAGGGCTGTACCCACTGGTGCGGGCGGCCGTCCGTGAAGTCCTCGGCGGCGGTCGTGTCGCCCGCGAGGAGGCGCTCCTGGAGGGCGGACAGCCGGCCGGCGAGCTCGGGTGGGCGGGGGTCCCCGCCGTTGGGCCGCACCAGGGTGTGATGCGTGACGACGACCCGCTCGGCGTGCGGGTCGCCGAACACCAGGGCGCCGTGCCGGCCGTTGCCGCTGAGGAAGGCGTCCTCCCAGCGGGCGGCCGG
Source organism: Streptomyces sp. NPDC096046 (assembly GCF_040303285.1). Taxonomy (NCBI): domain Bacteria; kingdom Bacillati; phylum Actinomycetota; class Actinomycetes; order Kitasatosporales; family Streptomycetaceae; genus Streptomyces; species Streptomyces sp. NPDC096046. Next base: position 31,547 of record NZ_JBEOSZ010000003.1, read on the forward strand.
GTGCGGCTCCCAGGTGCCGTGGACGGGGGCGGAGGCGGTCATGGCCGGAGCACCGCCGCCTCGTAGCGGCCGAGGGTGACCCGGTCGGTGACGTCCGCCCCGGTCAGCAGGTCGCGGTGGGTGCCGGGCACCTCGACGGTCACCGGTTCGCGGCCGTGGTTGAGCACGAACAGCAGCTCACCCCGGCGTACGGCCTCGACCTGTTCGGGGAGCCCGTCGAGCACCGGCCGGACGCCCGCTCCGGCGGCGATCGAGGTGAGCAGGCCGCGCAGCGCCGCGGGCTCGGGGAGCGTGGAGACGTACCAGGCCCGGCCCTTGCGCAGCACGGCGGGCAGTCCGTCGAGTTCGCCGCCCCGGTAGGGGACGGTCTCCTCGGCGGTGCCGTCGCCCTCCAGTTCCTCGGACCACAGGGTGCCGCTGAAGCCCTCGCAGGTGACGGCCTCGCCCTCGTCCAGCGGCCACCACTCGTGCAGTGTGCGGATGCCGAACAGCTCGCGCAGCCGGGCGTCCATGCCACCGGGGCGCACCCGGTCGTCCTCGTCGGCGACGCCGGTCTGGAAGCCGCAGACGAGGGTGCCGCCCTGCCGTACATAGGCGAGGAGGTTGTCGATCGCGGTGTCGGTGAGGGCGTACAGCTGAGGCACGACGACGAGCGAGTACGGCGTCAGGTCGTGTTCCGGGTGGGCGAAGTCGGTGGTGAGGTGCCCCTGCCACAGGGCCCGGTGCCAGGCGCGCAGGACGTCCGGGTACTCCACCCGGCTGGACAGACGGCCGTCGTGGGCGCCGGCCCACCAGGCGTGCCAGTCGTGCAGGACGGCGACGTTCGCGGTGAGGTGCCGTCCGGCCACCTCGGGCGCGATCCGCTCCAGGTCGGCGCCGAGCCGCTTGACCTCCTGGTACGTCCGGCCCTCTGCTCCCGCGTGGCTGACCATGCCGGAGTGGAACTTCTCCGCGCCCTGCCGGGACTGCCGCCACTGGAAGTAGCAGACGGCGTCGGCTCCCCGGGCCACGGCCTGGAGGGACCACAGCCGGTTGAGGCCGCGCGGTTTGGGGTGGTTCACCCCACGCCAGTTGACCGGCCCGGCCGCCTGCTCCATCAGCATCCAGGGCCCGCGTGCCTGGGAGCGGGTCATGTCCTGGACCAGGGCCCCGCTCTGGGCGCCGAGCGGGTCGCGCGGGTCGGGGTAGAGGTCGACGGAGACGACGTCCTCCTCCTCGGCCCAGCGCCAGGCGTCCTGCCCGACCCACAGCGGCATGAAGTTGCTGGTCACCGGCAGGTGCGGGGTGTGCCGCCGGACGATGTCCCGCTCGGCGGTGTAACACTCCAGGAGCATGTCGGAGGTGAAGCGCCGGAAGTCGAGGACCTGGCCCGGGTTGCGCAGGTAGTGCGGCAGGCGGGGCGGCAGGATCCCGTCCCAGGTGTCGTAGTCCTGGCTCCAGAAGGCGGTGCCCCAGGCCTCGTTGAGGGCGTCGAGCGTGCGGTACTTCTCACGCAGCCAGCGGCGGAAGGCGACCGCGGCCTGGTCTCCGTAGTCGGCGGTGCAGTACTCGTTGTTGATGTGCCACAGGGTGAGGGCCGGGTGGCCGCCGTAGCGGGCGGCCAGGTCCTCGGTGATGGCGGCGGCGTAGCGCCGGTAGGTGGCGCTGGAGTGCGAGAAGTGCTGCCGGCCGCCCCACCACTCGGTGCGGCCGTCCTCGGTGACGGGCAGGGTGTCGGGGTGCAGCCGGCCCATCCAGGGCGGCGGCGAGGAGGTCGGGGTGGCGAGGACGACGCCGATGCCGTTGTCGTGCATCAGGTCCATCAGCGTGTCCAGCCAGCCGAACTCCCGTGCGCCCGGCTCCGGTTCCAGCGTCGACCAGGAGAAGACGCCGAGGGTGACCGAGTTGACGCCGGCGGCCCTCATCAGCCGGACGTCCTCGTTCCAGGTCTCCTTCGGCCACTGCTCCGGGTTGTAGTCCCCGCCGAACAGGAGACGGCCCCGGGTGGCGTCGCTCAGGCCGGGCCGCTTCCTCTCGGGCATCAGGTGGGCTCCCCGTACTGCACGCCGCGTCCGTTGGTGGCGATGTAGACGCGGCCGTAGACGCGCGGATCACCGGTGACGGCGGCACCGATCCAGCCCCACTGATGCCGGTCGTCGTTGATCCGTGTCCAGGTCTTCGCCTCGTCGTCCGAGCGGTACACGGCGGTGATGGTCTCCGTGGAGCCGACCAGGTAGATCGCCGGGTAGGAGGCGCCCTCGGCGGCCTTGCCGAAGCCGAGGGTGTGCGAGGCCCGGCAGCCGGCGACCTTGGTGAAGGCCGCACCGCCGTCGGTGGAGCGGTACAGCCCGTTCCCCTTGAGGCTCAGCCAGAGGTCGCCTGAGCGGCCCGGGGCGGCGACGAGCTGGAACTCGCTGTCCCCCGAGTTCAGGCCGGTGGCCCGCGCGGTGAAGGTCCGGCCGCTGTCGGTGCTGGCGTGGAGGGTGCCGGTGGTGGTGTCGAAGGCGTAGAAGCGCTTCGGGTCGACGGGGTCCGCGACCGGGGCGGCGCCCTTCGGGTAGGAGGCGACCTCGGTCCAGGTGGCGCCGTTGTCCGCCGAGCGGTGGGCCGGGTACGTGGTGCCGTCCCAGTGCGCGAAGGACCACAGCAGCACGCTGCCGTCGGCGTTGGCGGCGATCGGCCCCGGCGCGTCCTTGGCGATGGCGGGCTGCGCCTTGAAGGGCGCCCAGGTCTTGCCGCCGTCGTTCGACCAGGCGCCGTTGCCGTGGTCGCCCCACCCGGCCCGGACGACGTACGACGGCTTCGCGGCGGCCAGCGACAGGCCCGTCGCCGTGCCGAACACGGGGTTCGACGCCATGCCGCGCGACGGGGAGGCGGTGAGCCGCTCGTGGTACATCACGCCGATGTCGCCGGACCCGCTGAGCAGATGCGCCTCGCCGCTCGGGGGCGAGATCAGCTGCCGTATGGACGCCTCCTCCACACCGCGGATCTGCGGGGCCCAGCGCTTGAGGTCGCGGGTGCCGTAGAGGGTGGCGCCGGTGCCGTAGACGACGTGCCGGGAGTCGTACGGGTCGAGCGCGACGGCCTGGATCCACCAGCCGAACTTGGGCTTGTCCCCGCCCCAGTTGAGATACGGCGTCTCGGAGACGTCGAGGACGGCCCCGTCCTTCAGGGACGTCCAGGTGCGGCCGCAGTCGGTGGAGCGGAAGACGGTGTCGATGTCGGCCCAGCGGTTGTTCGTCGAGACGACGAGCGTTCCGGGCCGGCGGGCGTCGACGGCGACACCGCCGTAGCCGAAGGAGTCGGCGGAGCCGTCGGCCGTCGTGCCGCCCGGCTTCACCGGGGTGACCTCGCTCCACTTCCCGCCGCTGACGCGGAGCTTGTGCACGCTGCCGTCGGACTGCCCGTTGGGGCCGGGGGCGTTGGCGTAGGTCACGTACAGCTCGCGGGTGTGCCGGTCGTACGCGGCCCGGATCGGCACCTTGGCGGCGGTGCCGGAGGGCTGCCCGGGTACGGCCTTCCAGGTCGTGCCGTCGGAGGTGCGGTACAGGTTGGGCTTGCCCGCGGTGCCGTCGGAGTCACCCCAGCCGGCGTAGACCGCTCGGCCCGCGGCGACGAGGAAGGTGATGCCCTGGCCGGTGGCGCTGGGCGCGGCCGGGAAGCTCACGGCCTGCCATGTGGCACCCCGGTCGGTGGACTTGAGCAGCCCGTCGTGCCGCGTGCCGAGCCACAGGGTGTCGCTGTCCCGGGGGTCGACCAGCAGCCGCTCACCGCAGCCGCGCCCGTCCTCGTTGGCCCCGAGCTTGACGGTGAGGTCGGTGCGCTTCCAGGTGGCGCCACGGTCGTCGGACCGCAGGACGGCCCCGTTGCCGGCCCAGGACTGCGTGTAGGTGCCGAGGGAGAGGTACACCCGGTTCGGATGTCTCGGGTCGACGGCCATGGCCTCCACCCCGAGCAGGTTCCAGTCGTCCCAGCCGAGGTGGTCGGTCAGCGGGATCCACCGGTCGGTCCGGTCGTCCCAGCGGTAGGCACCGCCGATGTCGGTACGGAGGTAGGCGAGCCCGCGTACGGAGGGGTGGAACAGCACACCGGTGATGAATCCGGTGCCGCCCTGGACCGCGTTGCGCCAGCGGTATCCCCCCTTCGCGGGGGCGGCGGCGGCTTGCGCCCGGCCCTGGGTCACCGGCAGGGAGACGGCCGCGGCGGCGGCAGCGGTCCCGGCGAGAACGGCACGTCTGCTGAGGCTGGACGCATGCATGACACACACCTCGTCGTTCTGAGAGGGGGGGGAGGAAACGCCCCGGGAGGGGCGCGGGGAACTGCGCGACCGGCCACGAACTGCCCGCGGTCGCCGAACAACCGGAACACCCCGCCGTGGGGGCGCCACTCAGCCCTTGATGGCTCCGGTGAGCATGCCCTTCTTGAAGTGCTTCTGGACGAAGGGGGAGATCACGGCCACCGGCAGCAACGCCATCACCATCACGGCCATCTGGATCGCCAGCGCGGAGATCTGCCCGGTCTTGACCGCCTGGCTGACGCCGACCGGCGCTTCCTGCTTCTGCACCAGCTGGATCATGACGTTCTGCAGCGGCATCATGTCCTGGTCACTGAGGTAGATCGACGCGTTGAACCAGGCGCTCCAGTAGCCCACCGCGTAGAACAGCGTGATCACCGCGACAACGGCCCGGGAGAGCGGCAGGACGATCTGCCAGAGGATGCGCCAGTCCCCCGCCCCGTCGATCCGGGCGCTGTCGACGAGCTCCGGCGAGACCCCCATGAAGAACGCGCGCAGGACCAGGATGTTGAAGACACTGACCGCACTCGGCAGGATCAGCGCGAGGTACGTGTCCGTCAGCTCGAGCGACTGCACCAGCAGATACGTCGGAATGAGCCCGGCCCCGAAGAACATCGTCGCGAGCAGCGTCATCAGCAGCCAGCGATGCCCGAGCGACCCGCTCCGGGACAGCCCGTACGCCGCGAGAACCGACACCGTCATCGAGAACAGCGTGCCGGCCAGCGTGACGCCCACGCTGACGATCGCCGCCCGGGTCACCTGCCCGCCGCTCAGCAGCTCCTGATAGGCGATGAAGGTGATGTCCTTCGGAATCATCACCAGCCCGCCGGCCTCGGTGATGGTCTTCTTCGAGGACAGGCTCGTGACGATGACGATCCACAGCGGGAACAGCACGGCGAGGCAGGCGCCGACCAGGACGATGCCCTTGCCCGCGATCCCGGCCTTGCTGGGCTCCTCCTCCCAGACGGGTCTCGGCGGCGCCTCCCACCAGCGGGGTTCTCGCGCCGCCTCCTCGATGGCGGCCTTGTCCATGACGGCGGTCACTTCTTGTACACCCCCTGCTCGCCCATGAAGTGGGCCACCTTGTTCGCGGCGAGGACGAGCGCCACACTCACCAGGCCCTTGATCAGCCCCGCGGCGGCCGCGTAGCCGAAGTCCTGGTTGCGGACGCCGTTCCACCAGACGTAGGTATCGAGGACCTCCGCCGCCCCTGGTCCCACCGCGTCGCGTTGCAGCAGGATCTGCTCGAAGCCGACGGTGAGCGCGTCACCGACGCGCAGCACCAGCAGCAGGGCGATCACGGGCCGCAGCGCGGGCAGCGTGACGTGCCACATGCGGCGCCAGCGCCCGGCCCCGTCCATGGCCGCCGCCTCGTACAGGTCGGGGCTCACGGAGGCGAGCGCGGCGAGGAAGACGATGATGCCCCAGCCCGCGTCCTTCCAGACGCCCTCCGCCGTCACCAGGAACTTGAAGATCCCGGGGTCGGTCATGAGGTCGAAGCCCTCGTACCCGCGCTGCCTCAGGGTCTGCGCGATGATGCCGGCGCCGCCGAAGATCTGCTGGAAGACGGTGATGACCAGCACCCAGGAGAAGAAGTGCGGCAGGTAGAGGATCGCCTGCGACACCGCCCGGATCCGGGGCCTGATCACGCTGTTGATGAGCAGCGCGAGCAGGATGGGGACCGGAAAGAACAGCACCAGCTGGAGGAAGAACAGCACGAGTGTGTTCTGCACGGCGTCCCAGAACGCCGAGTCCGCGAAGACCCGCTGGAACTGCTCGAAGCCCACCCAGGGGCTCTCCAGCATCGCGATGAAGCCGTTGTCGCTGACGTACGGGTCGTACTCCTGGAAGGCGACGACGTTGCCCAGGATCGGTATGTAGTTGAAGACCAGGACCAGCGCGATGGCCGGCAGGGTCATCAGGAGCAAGGTGCGGTCGCGGCGCAGCCGCAACCGGAGGGTGACCTTGCCGGAGGGTTTCTTCTCCGGCCGCTCCCCGGCGGGGTCGCCCGCCGCCCCGGAAGCCGCCTCACTCGTCTTCGCCTCGGCCCTGCTGCGAGGCACCGTGCTGTTGGACACGGCCTTCTCCTTGCCTCAGACCCGGGTCACTGCGCGGAGCCGTTGTCGTCGTGCAGCTTCTGGTACCAGTCGCGCAGCTTGTCGCCGCCCTGCTTCTTCCATTCGGAGACGGCCTGCTGCATGTCACTGATCTTCTTGCGGCCGCGGACGACGTCGTCCTCCAGCTGCTCGAAGTCGTTGGAGAGGTTGGTGTAGCGCACCGGTTCGGTGATCTGCATGCCCCAGAAGGTGGACTTCTTGGTGAAGGCGCCCATCCGCTGCTGCCATTCCACCTGCTCCTTCGCGACGTCCGGGAGGTCCGGGTGCGCGATGGTCGGGGCTGGGCTGGCGAGCATCACGAAGGCGTTCAGGACCTCCTGGTTGCCCTTGTCGTTCTTGGTGGGCACCCCGTCCTTGACGGTGTAGTGCGTGCCCTCGACCCCGTAGTTGGTGAGCATGTACTCCTTGGTGCCGTACGGGGCGGCGGTGACGTTGGCGGCGGCCAGGATGTCCTCGATGACGGCCTTGGAGGCCTTCTTGTTCACGAAGGCGAAGATGCCCGCGGGGGATCCGGCCCACAGCGTGGGGTCTCCGCCGTCGGCGCCGAAGATGTCCATGCCGGAGATACGGAAGTCGGGATTCTGGCCGACCTGTTCGGCCATCTTGCCCCACCAGTCCGAGATGTTCTGGTTGTACATCAGAACCTGGCCGGAGGTGAACCGGTCACCCGGTGTGCCCTGGTTGACGGCCTTGGCGTCGGGGTGGACCACACCCGCCGAGTACAGCTTGCGCGTCCACTCCAGCGCCTCGAGGTACTCCTCGGTCTCGACGCGGTAGACCATCTTGCCGTCGGTCAGGTTCCAGCCGAGCGGCTTCTCGCTGCCGGAGAGCACTCCGAAGATGTTGAAGGCGGTCCACTTCATGTCGTCGCAGGCCCACACCTTGGCCTTGGGCCGGGTGATCTCCTTGGCGAGGGCGAGGAACTCGTCCGGGGACTTGGGTAGTTCCCAGCCCTCCTCGTCGAAGACGTCCTTGCGGTAGAAGGGCACGATGCCGACGACGGAGGGGGCGGGCTGGGGCAGGCCGCGCAGCTTGCCGCCGAAGATGGAGTACTGCCAGGCGCCGCTCGGGATGGCGGCGAGGTTCGGGTACTTCTTGACGGCGTCCCCGGACAGGTACGGGCCGAGGTCGGCGAACTTGCTGATGATGGCGCTGGGTATCTTGCCGCCCATGTTCCAGCTGGGGATGACCACGACGTCCGGCACGTCGCTGGAGGCGAGGATCGCACCGAGCTTCTCGTCGTAGGTCACGCCGTCCTGGTTCTGCCAGGTGATGTCGACACCGATCAGGTCGTTCATCGCCTTGTAATAGGGGTTGTCGCCCTTCGGCGGCGTCCCCCAGAACGGCGACATGATCTTGATCGAGCTGCCCTTGCCGAGCTTCTTCGGCACCGAGGTCTCGAGGTCGGCAAGGTTGAGCTTGCTGGTGAAGCCCATCGCCGAGCCGTTCTCGGACGGGATGTCCGGCGTCACCACGTTGCTCGCGACGTAGGCCGGCAGAAGCTTCTTGGCGCTCTTGCCGGACGTCGTGCCGTCCTGCGAACCACCGCCCGACCCCCCGCAGGCGGCAAGCAGCGGCATCCCGCCCGCCACGGCAGCGGTGGCGACCGCCGTGGAGGCGAGGAAACTTCTCCGGCTCGGTCCGGAGGAGGCGGAGGCGGCGTTCGGCGTCATTGCGTCAACCCTTCATGGCGCACCAGGACACCCGGCGGAGGCCGTCGGCTGCGGTGTCTCGAGTGGAACTGGCTGAGCCGAAGCGAGCTTTCGACCCAGCAGGGGCTTGTTGTAGTCGAAGCGCTTCGATGTTGCTGTGAGGTTAAGTGAACGCCCAGGGGTGCACAAGGGTCGTCCCCAAACTTCCTCGAAGGCATGAGAAGGGACCATTCCTCATGCACGGCTTGAAGGGACGACACCGGTCTCTTGACACCCGACCCGTCGCCGACCCAGCATCGAAGCGCTTCGAAAGGGCCTTACCGCTCCACCGCAAAGGGAATCCCACGTGACTGCACCCACGCCGCCCAGTCCGCCGTTCCGCGATCCGCGCCTGCCGTTCGCGAAGCGGATCGACGACCTCCTGTCGCGGCTCACGATCGAGGAGAAGACCGCCTTCCCGCACCAGTTCGCGCCCGCCGTGGAGCGGCTCGGTATCGCCGCCTTCCGTACCGGGCAGGAGGCCCTGCACGGCGTGGCGTGGATGGGCCCGGCGACGGTGTTCCCGCAGGCGGTCGGCCTCGGCGCCACCTGGAACCCGGAGCTGGTGCGGCGGGTGGGCGACGCGGTGTCCAGGGAGGTCCGCGCGATGCGCGCCAAGGACGACCGGGTCGGCCTCAACGTGTGGGCCCCCACGGTCAACCTGCTGCGCCACCCCCTGTGGGGGCGCAACGAGGAGGGCTACTCGGAGGACCCGAAGCTCACCTCGGCGATCGCCACGGCCTACACGCACGGCCTGCGCGGCGACCACCCCGTCTACTGGCGCACCGCACCCGTGCTGAAGCACTGGCTGGCCCACAACAACGAGACGGACCGCTCCACGACGTCGAGCTCGGTGCGTCCGCGCGTGCTGCACGAGTACGACCTGCGGGCCTTCCGCGAGACGGTCGAGGCGGGGGCGGTGGCCGGGGTGATGCCGGCCTACAACCTGGTCAACGGCCGCCCCAACCACGTCTCCCCGTACCTGTCCGAGCACCTGCGGACCTGGACCGACGAGGAGTTGCTGGTCTGTTCGGACGCGGGCGCGCCGAGCAACCTGGTCGACTCCGAGCACTACTTCGACACCCATGAGGAAGCCACCGCCGCTTCCCTCGTCGCGGGTGTCGACAGCTTCACCGACCACGGCACGGACTCCTCGCAGATGATCGGGCGGCTGCGCGGTGCCCTGGAGCGCGATCTGCTGACCGAGGCCGATCTCGACAGGGCCGTCCGCCGGCAGCTCTCGGTCCGCTTCCGGCTCGGGGAGTTCGACCCGCAGGACGACCCGCACGAGGCGACCGCCGCGTTCGACACCCCGGCGCATCGCGCCCTCGCCCAGGAGGCCGCCGAGCAGGCGATCGTGCTGCTCAAGAACGAAGGGGCGCTGCCGCTCGCCCCGGACGCCCGGATCGCGGTGGTCGGGCTGCTCGCCGACGAGTGCAAGCTCGACTGGTACAGCGGCACGCTCATCCACCGCTCGACCCCGCTGGAAGGCTTGTACGAGCGGTTCGGCGCGGAGCGGGTGGAGTTCGCGGAAGGCGTGGACCGGGTCCGGCTGAAGACCGCCGCGGGTGCGTTCCTGCACGTGCCGGTGGCCGAGGGGGCAGCCGCCGAGGTGCGCGGGGCCGAGGGCGCGCTCGACCCTGCGCTGCTCGCGGGCCGCACGGACCTGCCCGCGCTCACGACCGACGCGACCGGCACCGAGCTGGCGCTGGTCGACTGGGGGGAGGGCGTGCTGACCCTGCGCGCCCCCGACGGCCGCTACCTGTCGGTCGCCGAGGACGGCAAGGTGCGCGCCTCCGTGGACCAGCCGGGCGGCTGGGTCGTCCAGGAGACGTTCCGCCTGGAACCGCACGGGAACGGACACCTCCTGAAGCATCTGGGGACGGGTCGGCACGTGTGTGTCTCCGCCGACGGCGTGAAGGTTGCCGACGAGGATCCGGAGATCTTCGAGCTGGTCGTCGCCGAGCGCGGCGAGGAGGCGGTGGCGCGTGCCGCCGCGGCGGCCGACGTGGTCGTGGTGGTCGCGGGCAACGACCCGCACATCAACGGCCGCGAGACCGAGGACCGTACGACCCTGCGCCTGCCGGAACAGCAGGAGCGGCTGCTGCGGGCGGCCCGCGCGGCGAACCCGGCCACCGTGCTGGCGCTGGTCTCCGCCTATCCCTATGCCGTCGACGCGGCCGAGCTGCCCGCCGTGCTGTGGACCGCGCACGGCGGCCAGGCGGGCGGCACTGCCCTGGCCCGCGTCCTGGCCGGCGACGTCTCCCCTGCCGGCCGCCTCCCGCAGACCTGGTACGCCGACGACGCCGACCTGCCGAATCTCCTCGACTACGACGTGATCGGCGCCCGCCAGACGTACCTGTACTTCGAGGGGACCCCCCTGTTCCCCTTCGGGCACGGCCTGTCGTACGCGTCGTTCGCGTACGGCGGTCTGACGGCCCGGGTCGAGGACGCGACGGTGCGGGTCTCCTTCTCCGTCACGAACACCGGTGACGTGACGGCCGACGAGGTGGCGCAGCTCTACGGCCGGGCCGTCGACGCGTCCGTGCCCCGTCCGCGCCGCGAGCTGCTGGACCACCGCCGGGTCACCCTCGCCCCGGGGGCGACGGCCGAGCTGGACTTCGAAGTCCCGCTGACAGCGTTCGGGTTCTGGGACGTGGCCCGCAACGGGTGGCGCGTGGAGCCGGGCGGGTACGAGCTGCTGGCCGGGGCGTCCAGCGAGGACCTCCGGCTGCGGACGACCGTCACGCTGGACGGCGAACCGACCCTGCCGCGCGCGGTGGTCACCGACGGTCTCCCGGCGGCCGGGTTCGACGAGCACCGCGGCATCGAGATCGTCGACCGGACGAAGGTCTCGGGCGACGCGGTGACACCGGCGGGCGCGGAGCCGGGCGAACTGGTCTACCACGCCTGTGACTTCGGGCGGGGCGTCTCCGAGGTGACGGTGGAGGTGGCCGGCGCGGGCACGGTCGAGCTGTCCCTCGACGGCGGCCCGGCACTCGCGGTGCTGTCGACCGCCGTGCCCACGTCCGGTCCGTACGACTACATCTCGCTCGGCGCGTCCGTCGTCGCCGCCGGCGTCCACGACGTGCACCTCAGGCTGCGCGGCCCGCTGCGGCTCGCGCACGTCGGCTTCTCCGGTTGAGGGTCCGGAGCAGCCGGCGCAAAGAAGAGGCCCGGCACCGGAAGGCATCGGTGCCGGGCCTCTTCGCCGAGACTATATGAAAACGGTTCCCATGAGCTAGAGGGTGATGCCGGTCAGGACCAGCACGCGCTCATAGGTGTAGTCCTCCATGGCGAACCGCACGCCCTCGCGGCCCACACCGGACTGCTTGACGCCGCCGTACGGCATCTGGTCGGCGCGGTAGGACGGCACGTCGCCGATGACGACGCCGCCGACCTCCAGGGCCCGGTGGGCCCGGAAGGCGGTCTGCAGGTCGTGGGTGAACACACCCGCCTGGAGACCGTACTTGGAGTCGTTGACGGCGGCGAAGGCCTCGGCCTCGCCGTCCGCCCGCTGCACCGTGAGGACCGGCCCGAAGACCTCCTCGCAGGAGAGCGTGACGTCGGCCGGGACCTCGGCCAGGACGGTCGGCGCGTACGAGGCGCCGTCGCGCTTGCCGCCGGTGAGCAGCCGCGCCCCGGCGTCCACGGCCTCCTGGACCCACGTCTCGACGCGCCGGGCGGCGTCCTCGCTGACCAGCGGGCCGACGTCGGTCTTGTCGTCGCTCGGGTCGCCGGTGACCTGGGCCTCGACGGCGGCGACGATGCGCGGCAGCAGCCGGTCGTACACGGAGGCGTCGGCGATGACCCGCTGCACGGAGATGCAGGACTGGCCGCCCTGGTAGTTGGAGAAGGTGGCGATGCGGTTCGCCGCCCACTGAAGGTCCTCGTCGCTCGCCCAGTCGGCGAGGACGACGGCCGCGCCGTTGCCGCCCAGCTCCAGGGTGCAGTGCTTGCGCGGCACCGAGTCCATGATCGCGTAACCGACCTTCTCGGAGCCGGTGAAGGAGATCACGGGCAGGCGCTCGTCCCGCACGAGGGCGGGCATCTTGTCGTTGGCGACCGGCAGGATGCTCCAGGAGCCGGCGGGCAGTTCGGTCTCGGCCAGCAGGTCGCCGATGATCAGGCCGGACAGCGGGGTCGCCGGGGCCGGCTTCAGGATGATCGGGGCGCCGGCGGCGATGGCCGGGGCGACCTTGTGGGCGCAGAGGTTCAGCGGGAAGTTGAAGGGCGCGATGCCGAGCACGACACCCTTCGGGAAGCGGCGGGTGAGGGCGAGCCGGCCCTGGCCGCCGAGGTCGGTGTCGAGGCGCTGGGCCTCGCCGCCGTTGAAGCGCCGGGCCTCCTCGGCCGCGAACCGGAACACGGACACGGCCCGTCCGACCTCGCCGCGCGCCCACTTCATGGGCTTGCCGTTCTCGGCGGAGATCAACCGCGCGATCTCCTCGGTGCGCTCGGCGAGGCGCTTGCTGACGTGGTCGAGGGCGGCGGCCCGGGCATGGGCCGGGGTGGCGGCGAACTCGTCCGAAACGGCGTGCGCGGCGGCCACGGCCTCCTCGACCTGCGCGTCCGTCGGCACGCTGACCCTGCCGACGAGCCGCCCGTCCCACGGGGACGTGACGTCGAAGGTGTCCTCGCCGGTGGCCTGGCGGCCGGCGAGCCAGAAGGCGTGGGTGGAGGTCATAGGGTTCCGGCCCTTCGGCGTCGGGGGTGATCGTGAGCTACGGGATCAACGGTAGGTGCGAGATGAGCGAAGGGCGTTTGTCCGAGCCGTAGCAGTGAGGGACGCGGACACTACGGATTGGCTATTCGGTGCCGACGGCCTTCAGAGCCAGCCACAGCTCCATCCGGACATCCGGGTCGTCCAGGGACCGGCCGAGGATCTCCTCGACCCGGCGCATGCGGTAGCGCAGGGTGTGCCGGTGGACGCCGAGGTCGGCCGCCGCCGCGTCCCACTGGCCGTGCTTGGACAGCCAGGCACGCAGGGAGGCGACGAGGTCGCCCCGGCCGGTGGCGTCGTGCTCGTACAGCGGCCGCAGCATGCCGTCGGCGAAGGCCCGCACCGCGTCGTCCGCCAGCAGCGGCAGCACCGAACCGGCCGCCATCCGCTCGTGCTCCACGAGGACGCGCCCGCGCCGCCGCGCCACCGACAGCGCCTGCTCGGCCTGCTTGTAGGCGGCGGACGCGGCGATGGGCCCGGCCGGTGCCGACAGGCCCACGACCAGTTCGTCCTCCTCGCCGCCCGGCACCTTCTCGCGTATGCCGGCGCGGGCCGTCTCCAGGGCGGCCGCGTACTCCCCGCAGACCGACGCGGCGGCACCGCCGTCCGCGGCCAGCACCACCAGCCGCTCCCCCTCCGGCACCACCAGCACGGCCTCGCCGGCGCGGGCCGCAGCGGACTCCACGACGTCCGCGAGCGCCGCGAGGGGATCCCCGCCCGTGTCGGCCGCGGCGAGCGCGGCGGCCGAGGGCCGGTCCGCGGCCGGGGCGCCCTTGCGGGCCTCGGCCCGGGCCAGCGCGGCCGACGCCGACACCGGCACCCGCTCCGCGACCAGCATCCGGAACGGCGCGTCCAGCAGCTCGCCGTACAGGTCCCCGGCCACCGCACGGGCGTGGTCCGGCTCCCCGGCCAGCAGCATGCGCAGCACCGCCGCACCGACCCGCTGCTCGGCCGCCTGGAGGGAGCGGGAGCGTTCCGTGGTCAGGGTCAGCAGCGCGATGGCCGAGTGGACGGCGTAGCGCTCGGCGGTACCCGGAGCGGCGGCCGTGCCGACGGCGAGGGCCGCCCGGGGACGCCGGCCGGTGCCGAGGGTGTGCAGCTCGACCCGGTCCTCGTTCTCCGGACCGCCGACCACCGACGAGGCGGGCGCGGGGCGGTCCCGCAGCTTCTGCACGTCGCCCGTGAGCCGTGCGGCCCGCCGCACCGCCCACTCCGGTGCCGTGGCGACGACCGCGCCGGAGGCGTCGTACAGCGCCGCCCATCCGTCGACCTGGGCGGCCAGCGCGGCCAGCACCCCCTCGGGGCCGCCGCTCTGAGCCTGCCGGGTCAGCTCGCGCTGGGCGGCGAACCCGGCGGTGACGGCCCGGTACTGGTCGGCGGCGATCGCGGCGGACACGGCCTTGCTGATGGCGAGGAACGGCGTGCGGCGCGGCACCTCCAGCAGCGGCAGGCCCTCCTCCTCGGCCGCGTCGACGAGCGCCTTGGGGATCTCCTCGTAGTTCACGCCGACGGCGAAGCCGAGCCCGGCCACTCCGGCCCCGGTCAGCCGCCGGACGTAGCGGCGCATGGCCTCCGGGTCCTCGGCGTCGAGCTTGAGCGCGGTGACCAGCAGCAGTTCCCCGCCCTCCATGTAGGGCACGGGGTCGGCGAGCTCGCTGGGGTGCGCCCAACGGACCGGCACGTCGAGGCGGTCCCGGCCCGCCCGCACGGTCAGTTTCAGCGCCGAGTGGTGCACGAGCGAGGCGAGCGTCGGGGGCATGAGGCCTTCTGCGTCAGGGCGGTGTGATCGCTGTGGTCTTTTGGCCGCCGCGTATGAACGGCCTGTGACGATTCTGCCTCACCGTACGGTCCCCGCGTACCCGCACGGACGGGTCAGCCCCGCAGATCGACCAGCAGCGGTGGCGCGTGCTCGCCCTTGACGTCGGTCAGCGACAGCACCGCGTGCCCCGCCGGCACGGCGTGCGCCAGCTCGGAGGCGGACCAGCGCTCCCGCTCGACCTGCCGCACGGTCACCGCCCGCGCGGTCGGGGCCTTGCCGGTGATCACCCGGCGCAGCATGTGCACGGCCTTGCCCGCCGGGGTCTCGGCGATGATCTGCCGGTCCGTGACGTCGCGGGCCTCGGTCCACTCCTTGCCCCACACCTCGGCGAAGTCCTGCCCGTCCCAGGGGGTGAGCCCCGACAGCGCCATCCGGCAGCCGGTCGCCCCGAGCAGCGGCCCGCGCAGCGGCCGGGCCACGTCGTCCAGGGACCGCAGGGTGAGCACGACCCCGGCGTTGCCGGACCGCAGCCGCTGGATGCCGCGCACCGCCTCGGGCGTCACCACTCCCGTGGCGTCGTCCAGCAGCAGGCAGGCGAACAGCGACCGGTCCTCGCGTACCGCGACACTCGCCGTAAACTGCGCGAGCACCAGCCGGGCGAGCATCCGGGAGGCGTCGGCGTGCCCGCGCTGGGGCAGGTCGATGCGCACCCGCACCGGGTGGTCGAGGGCCTTGAGCGTGAAGGGCCGGGACTGCCCGGAGGTGTCGAAGAACCCGGCGAAGGCGGGCCGGTCGAGCAGCGCGACGCGGTCGCCGAGCACCCCGCCGACGTCCCCGGGCTGCCCCATCTGCCGCTCCCGGGCGTCCAGCTCGCGCAGCAGCGACTCCTGCCCCGCCTCCTGGAGCCCGTGGCGCAGCGCGGCGAACGGCCCCGGCGCGCCGTCGAGCAGCTGCCGCAGCTCCGGTACGGAGGGGAAGCGCCCGTGCACGGCCCGGAACGGCCCGAGCAGCTGGGCGAGGACGGTGGTGGAGCGGCGGCTGTCGCTGCCGGGGTGCGGATCGGCGAGGTCCCCGACGAGCGCCTCGGCGAGCACGGCCGCGGCCTCGTCCGGGTCGCTGGTGCCGCCGTACAGATCGAGGTCGTACTCGGACTCCTGGTTCCCGATCCGCACGACCACGTCATAGGCGTCAGCCGGTCCGAGCCCCGCCCCGGCCGCCCCGACGACGACCACGGCCGCCCGTCCGGCGAGTGCGTGCAGGCACAGCGACTCGGCCAGGGGCCGGACGACGGTGCCGGTCTTGCCGGACCCGGCGGGGCCGACGGCCACGAGTGAGGTGCCGAGCAGGTCGGGCCCGAGGGCGAGGCCGGTGCCGCGGTAGCCGTAGGGGTTGCGGGCGTCGTCCACCGTGGTCCCGAGGCGTACCTGGCCGGTGACGAGGTCGTGCCGGGCGAGCCGGGTGGGCAGGTCGCGCTCCCCGGAGGGATGCAGGCAGGCGGCGGCGCCGTCCTTGAGCACGGCGCCGCTGAAGGTGGCGAGGCTGTGCCGTCCGGTGCGCACGCCCTGCCAGGCGCGCATGATCCGGGCGTGGTCGACGTCCCGCATCAGCCCGGACCGGGCCTCGGCGGCGAGCCGCTCGGCGGCGTCGACGGCCCCGGCCGCGCGCAGCTCGTTCCACCGGGCCGGGTCGTCCTCGGGGGCCGTGCGGGCCTCCTGGGCCTCCGGCCGGCGGAAGCGGGGGGTGACGAATCGGCGCCACAGCTCGCCCCAGCGGCCGAGCCGGGCCGCCCCGACCATGATCGCCAGGGCGACGAGCAGCTCGTACCCCTGGTAGACGATGAACGTCCCGGTCTCGCCGAGGTCGCTGTCGCCGCCCCGCCAGGCGTCGGGGACGATCAGGTCGAACGGCACCCACCACCAGGTACCGAGGTAGCCGTTCTGCAGCAGCGACCAGATCAGCCATCCCACGAGGAAGGCGATCAGCGCGCCGCTCAGCAGCTGCCGGGTGGGGATCTCCTCGGGTTCCTCCGCCGGCCGCGGCCGGTGCCCGAACCGCCACACGCCCGGCGCGGCGTCGGGCCGCGGCGCGCGCAGCCAGGTGAGGAAGGCCGACCCGTCCGGCAGCGGCGGTGTCGCCGGTGCCCGGGGCGGCCGCGGAGGCATCGCCGGCGCCTCCGGCGGCCCCGCCGGACGCGGCACGGGACTCGCATGCGTACCCCGCGGGTCCTGCGTCCCGTCGCTGTCCATCGCCCCTGCCCCCTGACCAGCCGCTCCGTCCACCATCAGCGAGCCAATCTAACGCCCTCTCCTGGGGAGTTCACCGCTTACACGGCCGGGTCGTGGGCACCGGTCCACGAGACTGCCATGTCCACCCCGGACAAGGCGCTCCGCCGACAACGCCCACATGGAGCATGCCGACCCCCCTTTCCCCGCCCTAGCCTGCGAGAAAAGAAGCCGAGCGTCTGTCAGAGACCATCCGCACCACCCCAGGAGCCCCGCATGACCGCACTTCCGCAGGAGCGCCGCGTCGTCACCGCCATTCCCGGTCCGAAGTCGCAGGAGCTGCAGGCCCGCCGTACCGCCGCGGTCGCGCAGGGCGTGGGGTCCGTGCTGCCCGTGTTCACGGCGCGTGCCGGTGGCGGGATCATCGAGGACGTCGACGGGAACCGGCTGATCGACTTCGGGTCGGGCATCGCCGTGACGTCGGTGGGCGCCTCCGCCGAGGCCGTCGTGCGGCGGGCGTCGGCGCAGCTGGCCGACTTCACCCACACCTGTTTCATGGTCACGCCCTACGAGGGATACGTCGAGGTCGCCGAGGCGCTCGCCGAGCTGACCCCCGGTGACCACGCCAAGAAGAGCGCGCTGTTCAACTCCGGCGCCGAGGCCGTCGAGAACGCCGTGAAGATCGCGCGGGCGTACACCAAGCGGCAGGCCGTCGTGGTGTTCGACCACGGCTACCACGGGCGCACCAACCTGACGATGGCGCTGACCGCGAAGAACATGCCGTACAAGCACGGCTTCGGTCCGTTCGCGCCCGAGGTGTACCGGGTGCCGGTGGCGTACGGCTACCGCTGGCCGACCGGGCCCGAGAACGCCGGCCCCGAGGCCGCGGCGCAGGCCATCGACCAGATCAGCAAGCAGGTCGGCGCGGAGAACGTCGCCGCGGTCATCATCGAGCCGGTGCTCGGCGAGGGCGGCTTCATCGAGCCGGCCAAGGGCTTCCTGCCGGCGATCAGCCGGTTCGCGCGGGACAACGGCATCGTCTTCGTCGCCGACGAGATCCAGTCCGGCTTCTGCCGCACGGGCCAGTGGTTCGCGTGTGAGGACGAGGGCATCGTCCCGGACCTGATCACCACGGCCAAGGGCATCGCCGGGGGTCTGCCGCTCGCGGCCGTCACCGGGCGTGCCGAGATCATGGACGCCGCGCACGCCGGCGGCCTGGGCGGCACCTACGGCGGCAACCCGGTCGCCTGCGCCGGCGCGCTCGGCTCCATCGAGACGATGAAGGAGCTCGACCTCAACGCCAAGGCGAAGAACATCGAGACGGTCATGAAGGCCCGCCTCGGCGCCATGGCGGAGAAGTTCGAGATCATCGGCGATGTCCGTGGCCGCGGCGCCATGATCGCCATCGAGCTGGTCAAGGACCGCGCCACCAAGGAGCCCGACCCGGAGGCGACCGCCGCGCTCGCCAAGGCGTGCCACGCGGAGGGCCTGCTGGTCCTGACCTGTGGCACCTACGGCAACGTGCTCCGCTTCCTGCCCCCGCTCGTCATCGGCGAGGACCTGCTGAACGAGGGCCTCGACATCATCGAGCAGGCGTTCCCCCGCGTCTGAGCCCCCGGCTGGCGCATCTGAGCCGTCGTCCGTGCAGGTGAGCCGCCCCGTTCCGCTACCGGGGCGGCGAGGGCAGAGCCTGTGAAGAAGGTGTGCGAGGTGGATGACAGGGAGCCCCGCGGCCTGTCCTGCGCCCCGGCCCTGTCGTAGGTTCTACCCAGATGAGAGATACACCCCGCCCACAGGGGACTGTGGGTGAGATCAGGACGGGGCCTCCCCAGCTTCGGCCTGGTCGTGCCCTCGCGCACACCACCGGAGCCTGAGGCTCTGGATCTCCTCACCGATCGGACGGTCGCCCGCCCCAAACCCCCCGGGGCGCGCGACGTTCCGGTCCGGTCGGCCGCCCCGGAACCACCCCCCCTGTTCCGGGGCGGCCGACCTCCATGTCCGCCCCTTCCGTCAGACCGGCCTCGCCGTGACCGGTGCGGGTTCCGGGCGATGAACCCCCCGCGGGCGGTAGCCCGGCGCGTCGGCCACGCCGACGGCATCCGCGAGCTGCTCCTCGGAGGCCTGTCCGGCGAAGAGCCAGGGGCAGTGGTCGAAGAGGCCGGCGTCGTGGGACGGCTGGTTCACGTGTTCCTCCGCAGGGGCCGCCGGTCGGCGTCCGTGCTCGTGCCAAGCTGTGCCCCATGCCGATCTCCGCGAACCGGGAACGCACCACGTTCGCGGGCTCCCCCGCCCTCCTGCTCGCCCTTCCGGCCCTCCTCTTCGCCCTGATCACCTGGCAGGTCGCCGCCGACGGCCCGCTCGTCCGGCTCGACGAGCGGCTCAGCCGGGCCCTCGTGAACCCGGACCGCTGCTCCGGACTTCTCGCCGACCTCGGCAACATCCCGGTCGCGGTCCCGGTCCTCGCCGTCGCGCTCGGCTACGTCGCCGTGCGCCACCGCGGCGCCGGTGCGGACCGCTGGTGGCTGCCCGTCGCCGCGGCGGTCCTGCTCTTGGCCCTGGTCCCGGCACTGGTCGTCCCCCTGAAGGCGCTTTTGGCCCGCCCGGGCACCCCGGCCGAACCGCCCGGTACCGGCTACTACCCCTCGGGCCACACCGCCACGGCCGCCGTCGCGTACGGCTCCGCGACCCTGCTGCTGCTTCCCTGGCTCCGCACCGCCCTGGCCCGCCGCGCCCTGGTCGCCCTCTGCGCCGCCCTGGTCCTCGGCGCGAGCTACGGCCTGGTCCGCCGCGGCTACCACTGGCCGCTGGACGTGGTGGGCAGCTGGTGTCTGTGCGCGGTGCTGCTCTCGTCGCTGTGGCTGTTCCTCCGGCGGACGACGGCGGCGGACGTCCGGGCGGCACCGCGGCGGTAGGGCGCTAGCCTAGGCCCCTTCTGATGAATCTCCGTGGGAGACGGAGCGGCGTTCGATGCGTGCTCTCGGCGTGCCGCGGGGAAGCCCTCGTAGCGGAGCTACCTGGGCTTTCGCGCGGTGCGGCGGTGGGGCCCCTCCCGTTCGAGCGAAGCCGAGAGCGGGGGAGCGTGCCGGGCGTCGCGACGCCGCGGAGATCCATCAGAAGGGGCCTAACCGTCGTTCCCCGTCGCCAGGCCCGCCGCCGCCTCGTGCATGGCCAGTTCCAGCAGGGCCGGGTCCGTCAGCATGCCCGAGCCGTCCGGGGGGACCAGCCAGCGCACGCCGCCGGGTGAGGAGCGGCCCGGGTAGGGCACGACGATCCAGGTGCCGGCGCCCGCCGTGCGGATGCCGGTGCCGAGCCAGCGGGTCGCGGTGCCCGGCGGCACGAAGAACCCCATGCGGGCGTCACCGAAGTCGACGAGCACGGGGCCCGGCCGGTCGAGGACGCGGGCGAGCACGTCGAGCGTGGCGTAACCGAGTGCGCCGGGCAGGATGAGCACGTCCCAGGCGCTGCCGGCCGGCAGCAGCGCGACTCCGAGCGGGTTGCGCTCCCATTCCCAGCGGCAGGCCTCGGGATCGGGTGCGACGGATGCGAGCCACTCGACCGCCGTCTTCGCACCGGTCATCGGAAAGACCCCCTTCTCTCTCGCGGATCTCGCGGACGCGCGGGGCGTCCGGAGGCCATCACGAGGGAGAAGGGGGTGTCCCCCCGGTCATTACGCGGGTTCCGGCGTCTCGTTGGAGTGAACCGGATCACACCCGGTCGTTCAGCTGTCGAATCCCAGCCCCAGCCGGTCCATCGTGCGCAGCCAGAGGTTGCGGCGGCCGCCCTGGGCGTCCGCGCGGGCCAGCGACCACTTGGTGAGGGCGATGCCCGTCCAGGCGAACGGCTCCGGGGGGAAGGGCAGGGGCTTCTTGCGGACCATGTCCAGCTCCGTGCGTTCCGTGCGCTCCCCCGCCAGCAGGTCCAGCATCACCTCGGCGCCGAAGCGGGTGGCGCCGACCCCGAGGCCGGTGTAGCCGGCCGCGTAGGCCACCTTGCCCTGGTGGGCGGTGCCGAAGAACGCCGAGAAGCGGGAGCAGGTGTCGATCGCGCCGCCCCAGGCGTGGCTGAAGCGCACGCCCTCCAGCTGCGGGAAGCAGGTGAAGAAGTGCCCGGCGAGCTTGGCGTAGGTCTCGGGGCGGTCGTCGTACTCGGCGCGGACGCGTCCGCCGTAGGGGTAGATCGCGTCGTAGCCGCCCCAGAGGATCCGGTGGTCGGCGGACAGGCGGAAGTAGTGGAACTGGTTGGCGCTGTCACCGAGGCCCTGGCGGTTCTTCCAGCCGATCGAGTCGAGCTGCCCGGCGCTCAGCGGCTCGGTCATCAGGGCGTAGTCGTAGACCGGGACGGTGTACGAGCGGACCCGGCGGACCAGGTTCGGGAAGATGTTGGTGCCGAGGGCGACCCGGCGGGCGCGGATCCCGCCGTAGGGGGTGCGCACGGCCATGCCGGGGCCGTACGGCTTCAGGGTCAGGGCGGGAGTGTGCTCGTAGACCCGCACGCCCAGCTCCACGCACGCCCGCTTCAGGCCCCAGGCGAGCTTCGCCGGGTTCAGCATGGCGACGCCCCCGCGGTCCCACAGGCCCGCCTGGAAGGTGGGTGAGTTCACCTGCTCCCGTACGGCGTCGGCGTCCAGGTACTCGACGCCCTCGGCCAGGCCGCGGCGGGACGTCTCCTCGTGCCACCGGCGCAGTTCCCGCGCCTGGTAGGGCTCGGTGGCCACGTCGATCTCGCCGGTGCGTTCGAAGTCGCAGTCCAGGGAGTGCCGGGCGACCGCCGCCTCGATCGCGTCGAGGTTGCGGGCGCCCAGTTCCTGGAGCTTGTGGATCTCGTCGGGCCAGCGGGCGAGGCCGTTGGGCAGGCCGTGGGTGAGGGAGGCGGCGCAGAATCCGCCGTTGCGGCCGGAGGCGGCCCAGCCCACCTCGCGGCCCTCCACCAGCACCACGTCCCGCTGCGGGTCGCGTTCCTTGGCGATCAGCGCCGTCCACAGCCCGCTGTAGCCGCCCCCGACGACCAGCAGGTCGCAGGTCTCCGAGGTGGTGAGGGCGGGTTCGGGGCGGGGCCGGCCAGGGTCGTCCAGCCAGTACGGGACCGGCTGGGCGTCGGAAAGCGAACGGGTCCACCGGTTCATGGCGCTCGGGGCCATGATGTCAACTCCCTACGGTTGTGCCTTGTGCCTGTTGCGGCGGTTTCCGGCGATCATGGAAACCAGGACGAACAGAACGGCGACGATGAACATCGTCGTGCCGACGACATTGATCTGGACGGGCGTTCCGCGCTGCGCCGAGCCCCAGACGAACATGGGGAACGTGACGGTGGAGCCGGCGTTGAAATTCGTGATGATGAAGTCGTCGAAGGAGAGCGCGAAGGCCAGAAGCGCGCCCGCGGCGATTCCCGGCGCCGCGATCGGCAGCGTGACCCGGACGAAGGTCTGGAACGGGCCCGCGTACAGGTCCCGTGCCGCCTCCTCCAGTTTTGGATCCATCGACATCACACGCGCCTTGACGGCCGTGACCACGAAACTCAGGCAGAACATGATGTGGGCGATGAGGATCGTCCAGAAGCCCAGCCGGGCGCCCATGTTGAGGAACAGGGTGAGCAGCGAGGCGGCCATGACGACCTCGGGCATCGCCATCGGCAGGAAGATCAGCGAGTTCACCGCACCGCGGGCGCGGAACCGGTAGCGGACCAGGGCGAAGGCGATCAGGGTGCCGAGGAGCGTGGCGCCGAGCGTCGCCCAGAACGCGATCTGGAGGCTGAGGGACAGCGAGTCGCACAGTCCGGAGACGCCGCACGGGTCCTTCCAGGCGTCCAGTGAGAACTGCTGCCACGCGTAGTTGAAGCGCCCCTTCGGTTTGTTGAAGGAGAACACCGTCACGACGACGTTCGGCAGGAGCAGATAGCCGAGGGTCAGCAGTCCCGCCAGGACGACGAGATGCCTCTTGAGCCAGTTGACGAAGGGCATTTAGACCAGATCCTCCGTCCCGGACCTGCGGATGTAGAGGGTGACCATGAGCAGAATGGCCGCCATGAGGATGAAGGAGAGCGCCGCGGCCGTCGGATAGTCGAGCACTCTCAGGAACTGCGCCTGGATGACGTTGCCGACCATGCGGGTGTCGGTGGAGCCGAGGAGATCGGCGTTCACGTAGTCACCGGCCGCCGGGATGAAGGTGAGCAGCGTGCCGGAGACGACACCCGGCATCGACAGCGGGAAGGTCACCTTGCGGAAGGTCGTCGAAGGGCGTGCGTACAGATCTCCGGCGGCCTCGTGGAGCCGGCCGTCGATGCGCTCCAGCGAGGTGTAGAGCGGCAGGATCATGAACGGCAGGAAGTTGTACGTCAGGCCGCACACCACCGCGAGCGGCGTGGCCAGGACGCGGTCGCCCGCGGTCATGCCGAGCCAGGTGGTGACGTCCAGGACGTGCAGCGTGTTGAGCGCGCCGACGACCGGGCCGCCGTCGGCGAGGATCGTCTTCCAGGCGAGGGTGCGGATCAGGAAGCTGGTGAAGAACGGCGCGATCACCAGAATCATGATCAGGTTCTTCCAGCGGCCCGCTCGGAAGGCGATCAGATACGCCAGCGGATAGCCGAGGAGCAGGCACAGGATCGTCGCCGTGCCCGCGTAGAGCACCGAGCGGACGAACTGCGGCCAGTACGCGGTCAGCGCGTCCCAGTAGGTGGCGAAGTGCCAGGTGACCCGGTAGCCCTCCTCCAGGGAACCCGTCTGCACGGACGTGGAGGCCTGGTAGATCATCGGCAGTGCGAAGAAGACGACCAGCCAGAGGATGCCGGGCAGCAGCAGCCAGTACGGCGTCCAGCGGCCCCTGCGCTTGCGGGGCTTCGGTTCGGGCGCCGGGGGCGCGAGCGGCGGTGGCGCCTCGGTGAGTGTGCTCATCAGGCCGCCTCTTCCACTCCGGCGTCGACGTCCTGGGCGGCGTCCAGACCGAAGGTGTGGGCCGGGTTCCAGTGCAGGACCACCTCGGCGCCGGGCACCAGTCGGGGGTCACGGTCGATGTTCTGGGCGTAGACCCCGAAGTCGGAGCAGACCGGGCTGTCGACGACGTACTGCGTGGAGACGCCGATGAAACTGGAGTCGGCGATCCGGCCGGTGATGCGGTTGCGGCCCTCGGGAATCCCGCCGGCGTCGTCCGCGTGGGTGAGGGAGATCTTCTCCGGGCGGACACCGGCCAGCACCCTGCCGCCGGTCGTCGTGGAGGCGGAACAGCGCGCCTCGGGCAGGAGGAGCTTGCCGCCGCCCGCCTTCAGCACGATCTCGTCACCGCTCCTGGAGTCGACCTCGGCCTCGATGAAGTTGGAGGTGCCGAGGAAGTTGGCGACGAACGTGGTGCGCGGGTTCTCGTAGAGGTCGGTCGGCGCGCCCAGCTGCTCGACGCGGCCCGCGTTCATCACGGCGACCGTGTCGGCCATGGTCATGGCCTCCTCCTGGTCGTGCGTGACGTGCACGAAGGTGATGCCGACCTCGGTCTGGATGCGCTTGAGCTCCAGCTGCATCTGGCGGCGCAGTTTGAGGTCCAGGGCGCCGAGCGGTTCGTCGAGGAGCAGCACCTTGGGGTGGTTGATCAGGGCGCGGGCCACGGCGACGCGCTGCTGCTGGCCACCGGAGAGCTGGTGCGGCTTCTTGCGGGCCTGTTCGCCGAGCTGGACCAGGTCGAGCATCTCCTCGACCTGCTTCTTCACCGACTTCAGGCCGCGCCGACGCAGGCCGAAGGCGACGTTCTCGAAGATGTCCAGGTGCGGGAAGAGGGCGTACGACTGGAAGACCGTGTTCACCGGCCGCTTGTACGGCGGGAGGGCCGTCACGTCCTGGTCGCCCAGGAAGACGGTGCCGGCGGAAGGTTCCTCCAACCCGGCGATCATGCGCAGGGTGGTGGTCTTGCCGCACCCGGAGGCGCCGAGCAGGGCGAAGAAGGAGCCCTGCGGCACGGTCAGGTCGAGGGGGTGCACGGCGGTGAAGGCGCCGTAGGTCTTGGTGATGCCCGTGAGGCGGACGTCGCCGCCGGGGTCCGTCTTGTTCGTCATGGTGGTCACGCCCCCGTCAGCTTCGCGAACTTGGCTTCGAACTCGGTCTCTTCCTTCGAGCTCAGCGAGCGGAAGGCGCGGGACTTGGCGGCCATGGCCTTGTCCGGGATGATCAGCGGGTTGTTCGCCGCGTCCTCGTCGATCTTCGCCAGTTCGGCCTTCACACCGTCGACGGGGCACACGTAGTTGATGTACGCGGCGAGTTCGGCGGCGGCCCTCGGCTCGTAGTAGAAGTCGATGAGCCGCTCGGCGTTGGTCTTGTGCCGGGCCTTGTTGGGGATGAGCAGGTTGTCGGTGGACGTCATGTATCCGCTGTCCGGGATGAGGAAGTCGATGTCGGGGCTGTCCGCCTTGAGCTGGACGACGTCCCCGGCCCAGGCGACGCAGGCCGCGAAGTCGCCGCTGGTCAGGTCCGAGGTGTAGTCGTTGCCGGTGAAGCGGCGGATCTGGCCTTTGTCGACGGCCTTCTGAAGGCGGGCGATGGCCGCGTCGTAGTCGTCGGCGGTGAAGTCGGCCGGGTCCTTGCCCATGTCGAGCAGCGTCATGCCGATGCTGTCGCGCATCTCCGACAGGAAACCGACCCGGCCCTTGAGCCTGGGGTTGTCGAGCAGGTCGGATATGGACTTCACCTCGACGCCGTCGAGGGCCTTCTTGTTGTACGCGATGACCGTGGAGATGCCCTGCCAGACGTAGGAGTAGGCGCGGCCCGGGTCCCAGTCGGGGCTGCGGAACTGGGCCGACAGGTTGGCGTAGGCGTGCGGCAGGTTGGCCGGGTCGAGCTTCTGCACCCAGCCGAGGCGGATGAGGCGGGCGGCCAGCCAGTCGGTGAGGACGATCAGGTCGCGGCCGGTGTCCTGGCCCGCGGCGAGCTGCGGCTTGATCTTGCCGAAGAACTCGTTGTTGTCGTTGATGTCCTCGGTGTACTTGACCTTGATACCGGTCCGCTCGGCGAACCGGTCGAGCGTCGGATGGTGCTTGCCGCTGTCGTCGACGTCCATGTACTCGGTCCAGTTGGAGAAGCTCACCGTCTTCTCCTCGGCCGAGTGGTCCTGCGCCGAGACGCCGCCCTGCGCCTGACCCGCTGCCGGGATGCCGCAGGCGCTCAGCGTCCCGAGTCCGCCGGCTGCGAGCGCCCCGCCCGCGGAGGCGCGCAGCAGCGACCGCCGGGTGAGGGCGGCCCTGCCGTTCCTGAGACTGCGCCGCACGGCGGCCACCTGGGCCGCGGACAGGCGGTCGGGCTCGTACTGCTCCATGCGCGTGGTGCCCTTTCGGAGGATGGACGGCCGTTGGTCAGGCGGCCTGCATACGACTATCGGTCCCCGAACACGGTGCGGTGCCAGTCCTTCGCCGCCACCGCGGTGTTGTCGAACATGACGTGTTTGATCTGGGTGTACTCCTCGAACGAGTACGCGGACATGTCCTTGCCGCAGCCGGAGGACTTGTAGCCGCCGTGCGGCATCTCGCTGATGATCGGGATGTGGTCGTTGATCCAGACGCAGCCGGCCTTGATCTCCCGGGTGGCCCGGTTCGCGCGGTACACGTCCCGGCTCCAGGCGGAGGCGGCCAGCCCGTACGGGGTGTCGTTGGCGAGCGCGAGGCCCTCGTCGTCGGTGTCGAAGGGCAGCACGACCAGGACCGGCCCGAAGATCTCCGACTGGACGACCTCGCTGTCCTGGGCCGCGTCGGCGATGAGGGTGGGCCGGTAGTAGGCGCCCTTGGCGAGCTCCCCCTCGGGAGCCTCGCCGCCGGTCACCACGCGCGCGTAGGCACGCGCCCGGTCCACGAAGCCGGCGACCCGGTCCCGCTGCACGTGCGAGATCAGCGGGCCGAGGTCGGTGCCGGCGGCGAAGGGGTCGCCGAGCCGGACCGTCTCCATCAGCGCCGCCGTCCGCTCCACGAAGGCCTCGTACAGCGGCCGCTGCACGTACGCGCGCGTGGCGGCGGTGCAGTCCTGCCCGGTGTTGATGAGAGAGCCCGCGACGGCGCCGTGGGCGGCGGCCTCCAGGTCGGCGTCGTCGAAGACCACGAAGGGCGCCTTGCCGCCGAGCTCCAGGTGGAGGCGCTTGACGGTGGCGGTGGCGACCTCGGCGACGCGCTTGCCGACGGCGGTGGATCCGGTGAAGGAGGTCATGGCCACGCCGGGGTGACCGACGAGGTGCTCCCCGGCCTCCTCGCCGGTGCCGGTGACGATGTTGATCACCCCGTCCGGGATCCCGGCGTCGGTGGCCGCCCGGGCGAAGAGCAGCGAGGTCAGCGGGGTGAGCTCGGCGGGCTTCAGGACGATGGTGTTGCCCGCGGCGATCGCCGGGAGGATCTTCCAGGCGGCCATCTGGAGGGGGTAGTTCCAGGGCGCGATCGACCCGACGACGCCGATGGGCTCGCGCCGGACGTACGAGGTGTGGTCGCCGGAGTACTCACCGGCGGACTGCCCCTGGAGGTGCCGTGCGGCACCGGCGAAGAAGGCGGTGTTGTCGATGGTCCCGGGGACATCGAACTCGCGGGTCAGCTTCAGTGGCTTGCCGCACTGGAGCGACTCGGCGCGGGCGAAGTCCTCGGCCCGGTCGGCCAGGACCGCGGCGAACCGGTGCAGGGCGTCGGACCGCTCGCCGGGCGTCGCTCCCGCCCAGCCGGGGAAGGCCGCGCGGGCGGCGGCGACGGCCCGGTCGACGTCGGCCGTGCCCGCCAGCTCGTAGGTGAGGACCTCCTCGCCCGACGCCGGGTCGACGACCGCGTGCGTGCGGCCGGAGGTGCCCTTGGTCAGACGGCCCGCGATGTACTGCGCGCCCTCCGCGAAGCGTTCCCCGGCCGGAAATCGGTCCGGGGTGGCAATGCCCGGGTTGTGCATGTGGCTCTCCTCCGTGTCCCCTGATGGGGCCGGCGTGGCTCAGGCTCGATTTGAGTGCCGATCCTGACAGAGGTATGCCACTCCAACAAGTGATTCCGTTGTTGATTTTTGGTTACGCGACGGAATCTGTCGACCAGGTGTCGAGTTCGCCGCGAAAAGGCAGGACGCTGTGTCAGTGGTGCCTGCCACACTCGCGTGCATGGAGGAGATCACGGGGGCGGTCGGCTCGCAGGAGGCACTGATCAGGGCGGTCCGCGACGGGGCCAGGATCAGGTTTCTGCACTTCTGGGGGCACCGGCCGCGGCCGGACGGCCGGATCGGGGCGAGCTGTCTGAGCCAGTGGTGGCCGGCGCCGTTCACGGTCGACGGGGCGGCGTACGCGACGGCCGAGCACTGGATGATGGCCGCCAAGGCCCGGCTCTTCGAGGACCCGGCGGCGGAGCGCGCCGTGCTGGCCGCGGCGCATCCCGCCGAGGCCAAGAAGGCCGGACGGCTGGTACGCGGCTTCGACGAGGCAGTCTGGCGGCGGGAGCGGTTCGGGATCGTCGTGGAGGGCAGCGTCCACAAGTTCGGCGCGCATCCCGAGCTGCTGGGCTACCTGCTGGGCACGGGCGACCGGGTGCTGGTCGAGGCGAGCCCCGTGGACCGGGTGTGGGGCATCGGTCTTGCCGCGGACGACGAGGCGGCGGCCGATCCGCAGCGGTGGCGGGGGCCCAATCTGCTGGGGTTCGCGCTGATGGAGGCGCGGGAGCGGCTGCGGGCGACCGGAGCATGAGTGAGGGGCCGGTCCCGGGGACCGGCCCCTCCCGAACCTCCGGGGGCGCCGTTCAGGCAGCCGCGCCGAGCCCACCCATGATGCCGGCGAACAGCAGGAAGCCCAGCAGCGGCAGGATCACCGTGGCGATGATGCCGCAGACCAGGCCCGCGGTCGCCGCGCCCTTGTTGGTGGCCTCGCCACGGGTGGCCTTGCCGCGGCCGACGGCGCCGAAGATGATCGCGAGGATGCCCAGGATCACGCCGAAGAACCACAGGATGAACGTCACGCTGCACACCACGCCGATGATGCCCAGCACCAGTCCCGTGGTGCCCATGCCGTTGCTCGGCTGCGCGGGCATCCCGTAGCCGGGCGTCTGCGGGTAGCCCACGGGCGGCGCCGCCGGGTAGCCGGGGCTGCCCTGGGGGTAGCCGTAGCCCGAGCCGGGCTGCTGCGGATAGCCGTATCCCGGGGCCGGCTGCTGCGGCGGCTGGGCGGGCGGGCCGAACCCACCCGGGGGCGGATTGGTGTTGGACATGACGATCTCCCCTCCGTTGTCAGACCAGGGCATCGTAGTGGCCAAGTCGGCCCGCAGAGCCCGTGTTTCAGCGGTGGGACGGAGCCGTGGCCACCGGACCGAGGGTTCCGTAGTACGGGTCGTCGTCGGGGTCGTCGCTGTTGATCGCGGCCGTGATGCCGACGGCGATCAGGACGATGACGGTGACGCCGAGGATGATCCCGATGATGCCCATGATCAGACCGGCCTGGGCCTGACCGTGGTTGGTGGCCACCCCGGCCTCGGCGCGCTTGCGGCCCTTGATGCCGAAGACCACGGCGAGGATGCCGGTGACCAGGGAAACCACGCCGTAGAGGCAGAACAGGGCGCAGGAGATGATGCCGAGCACCATCGCGGCCACACCCATGCCGTTCTGAGGGGCCATGGGCATGCCGGGCCAGCCGTAGCCGGACTGGGGATATCCGGGGTAGCCGTAGCCGCCGGGCGCTCCCGGGCCGGTGGGAGCCACGGGCGGGGGCGGGACGGCGCCGGTGCCGCTGCCGGACGGGTCGTACTGCGGGATGCCGGTGCCCGACGGGTTGTACTGCGGCGTGCCGGTGCCGGTGCCGGACGGGTCGTACTGCGGCGTGCCGGTGGGCGGGGTGAAGCCCGGCATGGAGGTGACCGTGGCCTGGTCGTGCACGGACGGTGGCTGCGGCGCCGGGTTCTTGTCGAGCGAGGGCTTGCTCTCCGGTGGCGCCCACGGGTCGTGGCTGCCGCCGTCCGGCTGCGTGGCGTCCGTCATCGTGCGTCCCCCCTGGGTCGATCGTGCCGCCATGCTACGGGGCCGTGCGACGCGGGCCACAGGGCGGGGGCGGCGGCCGGTCGCCTCCCGGCGCGGCCACGTCCGGCCAGGTCCCGCGCCCCGGGGAAGCGGCGCCGTGCCACCGCATACGATGAAGCCGAGTCATCGATCAGCCGATCACCCGCGCCCGCCCGCCCTGCGCCGGCCGGAGCGCCGTTCCGGGGAGGAACCTTGACCCAGCATCTCGTCGACCCCCACACCCCGCGCGACCTGTCGGCGTTCATCGCCGGACTGCCCAAGTCCGAACTGCATGTGCACCACGTGGGCTCCGCCTCCCCCCGGATCGTCTCCGAACTGGCCGCGCGGCACCCCGACTCGAAGGTACCGACCGACCCCGAGGCGCTGGCCGACTACTTCACGTTCACCGACTTCGCGCACTTCATCGACGTGTACCTGTCGGTCGTCGACCTGATCCGCACCCCGGAGGACGTCCGGCTGCTGACGTACGAGGTGGCCCGGGACCTGACCCGGCAGCAGGTGCGGTACGCCGAGCTGACCATCACCCCCTTCTCGTCCACCCGGCGCGGCATCGACGAGCGCGCCTTCATGGACGCGATCGAGGACGCCCGCAAGGCCGCCGAGGCCGACTTCGGGACCGTGCTGCGCTGGTGCTTCGACATTCCCGGCGAGGCAGGGCTGGAGGCCGCCGAGGAGACGACCCGGCTGGCCACCGACGACCGGCTGCGCCCCGAGGGCCTCGTCTCCTTCGGTCTCGGCGGTCCCGAAGTCGGCGTGGAACGCCCGCAGTTCAAGCCGTACTTCGACCGGGCGATCGCCGCGGGACTGCACTCCGTGCCGCACGCGGGCGAGACGACCGGCCCGCAGACGGTGTGGGACGCGCTGACCCATCTGCGGGCCGAGCGCATCGGGCACGGCACCAGCTCCGCGCAGGACCCGAAGCTGCTCGCGCACCTGGCCGAGCACCGCATCCCGCTGGAGGTGTGTCCGACCTCGAACATCGCCACCCGCGCGGTGCGCACCCTCGACGAGCACCCGATCAGGGAGTTCGTGCGGGCCGGAGTCGTCGTCACCATCAACTCCGACGACCCGCCGATGTTCGGCACCGACCTGGACAACGAGTACGCGGTCGCCGCCCGGCTGCTGGACCTCGACGAGCGCGGCCTGGCCGAGCTGGCGAAGAACGCCGTCGAGGCGTCCTTCCTGGACACGCCCGGCAAGGCCCGGATCACGCACGAGATCGACTCGTACACCGCGCAGTGGCTCTCCCGGTGACGCCCGCCCCGGTCGCCGTGGCCCACCGGGGCGACCCCTACCGCGTCCGCGAGAACACCGTCGCCTCGCTGCGTTCCGCGCTGCGCCGGGGCGCGGACGCCGTGGAGATCGACGTACGGCTCACCCGGGACGGCGTGCCGGTGTTGCTGCACGACGCGACACTGAAGCGGCTGTGGGAGCACGAACGGCCGGTGCGGGCACTGTCCTCGCAGGAGGTGCGCGGGCTGACCGGCGGCGGGGTGCCCACTCTGGCCGAGGCGCTGAGCGCGACCGACGGGCACCGGGTGATGATCGACCTGCCCGGCTCGCCCGACGTGCGGGCGGTGCGCCGGATCACGGGTGTCGTGGGGGAGGCGGGTGCGTCGGACCGCGTCTACTACTGCGCGGGCGCCGACGTCATGCTCGCCGTGCGTGCGGCGGATCCGGCCGCCGAGATCGCCCTCACCTGGACGACCCTGGCCCCGCCCCGGCCCGTCCTGCTGGAGGCGATCCGCCCGCGCTGGCTCAACTACCGCTTCTCGCTGGTGGACCGCCCGCTCGCCGAGCGTGTGCACCGCGACGGCCGGCTGCTGTCCGTGTGGACCCCCGACACACGCCGCTCGATGCGACGGCTGCTTCAGGCGGGCGTGGACTCGATCACGACGAACCGCGTCGACGTCCTGTGCGCCACTCGCGCGAGCGCCGCGGCACCCTCGCCGGATCGGCCGGCGTCGCGCCCCTGACGTACTGCGGCACCGGCGCGCTGTCCGTGCCGGTGCCGCGGACGAGGGATCACCCGCGGGGAGACGGCGTGAGGTTTCGGGACAACCGTTTCAATGACCGCTGAGCACCCGGGGTGGCCACCGGCGCGGTCCGCACCTCCAGCCGCTTTCCGCTGCCGCAGGACGTTCAGCGGGACCACCCCGAACACCCCGAAGGCGATGTCGATCACCGGCCACCGGCCACCGGCCACCGGCCACCGGCCACCGGAAAGGGTTCCTCGGGCCGCACGACGGCCCCGGGCGAAGCGGAGGTCCGCCCGGGGCCGTCGGCACGTCACCGCGTGACTACGCGTCCAGCGACGTCATCACGTGCTTGATCCGCGTGTAGTCCTCGAAGCCGTACCCGGAGAGGTCCTTGCCGTAGCCGGACTTCTTGAAGCCGCCGTGCGGCATCTCGGCGACCAGCGGGATGTGCGTGTTGATCCACACACAGCCGAAGTCGAGCTTCTTGGACATCCGCATGGCGCGGCCGTGGTCCTTGGTCCACACCGAGGAGGCCAGCGCGTACTCGACGCCGTTGGCCCACTCCACGGCCTGCTCCTCGTCGGAGAAGGACTGCACGGTGATGACCGGGCCGAAGACCTCCTGCTGGATGATCTCGTCGGTCTGCTTCAGGCCCGAGACGACGGTCGGCGCGTAGAAGTAGCCCTTGTCGCCGACCCGCTTGCCGCCGGCCTCCACGCGCGCGTGCGCGGGCAGCCGGTCGATGAAGCCCTCGACCTGCTTGAGCTGGTTGGGGTTGTTGAGCGGGCCGAACAGCACCTCCTCGTCGTCCGGCTGCCCGGTCTTGGTCTCGGAGGCGGCCTTCGCGAGCGCGGAGACGAACTCGTCGTGGATGGACTCGTGGACGAGCACGCGCGTGGCGGCGGTGCAGTCCTGGCCGGCGTTGAAGTAACCCGCGACCGAGATGTCCTCGACGGCCTTGGCGATGTCGGTGTCCTCGAAGACCAGGACCGGCGCCTTGCCGCCCAGCTCCAGGTGGACACGCTTGACGTCCTTGGCCGCGGACTCGGCGACCTGGATGCCCGCCCGCACGGAACCGGTGATGGAGGCCATGGCCGGGGTGTCGTGCTCGACCATCAGGCGGCCGGTGTCGCGGTCGCCGCAGATGACGTTGAAGACGCCCTTGGGGACGATCGAGCCGATGATCTCGGCCATGAGGACCGTCGAGGCAGGGGTGGTGTCGGACGGCTTCAGCACGACGGTGTTGCCCGCCGCGATCGCCGGGGCGAACTTCCACACGGCCATCATCATCGGGTAGTTCCACGGCGCGACCTGGGCGCAGACGCCGACCGGCTCGCGGCGCACGATGGAGGTCAGGCCCTCCATGTACTCACCGGCCGAGCGGCCTTCGAGCATCCGCGCCGCCCCCGCGAAGAAGCGGATCTGGTCGACCATCGGCGGGATCTCCTCGGAGCGGGTCAGCCCGACCGGCTTGCCCGTGTTCTCCACCTCGGCCGCGATCAGTTCCTCGGCGCGCTCCTCGAAGGCGTCCGCGATCTTCAGCAGGGCCTTCTGACGCTCGGCGGGCGTGGTGTCGCGCCAGCCGGGAAAGGCCTCGGCGGCCGCCGCCATGGCGGCGTCCACGTCCGCCTGCCCGGACAGCGGAGCGGTCGCGTACGCCTCGCCCGTCGCGGGATTGACCACCTCGGTGGTCCGCCCGTCGGCGGCGTCCCGGAACTCACCGCCGATGTAGTTGCGCAAGCGACGCAGCTCGGTGCTCACTGCCGGCCCTCCAGTTCGGATGTCCAGTACTTGAGACACCCACCCTAGTCGGCCGCCCCACGTTTTCAACACCCCCACTCCCTTCGATCGTGCGGAATCCGCAGGTATAGGGGACACAGACAACGGATTTCATCGATCGAGGCTTGCGGAAGTGACGAGACCTCGTGCACAGTGACCTCGTGGCCAGTCGAAGCGCAGACCAGAAGGGCTCGCGGGAGCACCGCGAGTCCTCCCGCGAGTCCAGGAACGGCAGCTCGCCGCAGCTGGACGCCGTCTCCCTCGCCATCATCGAGCAGCTCCAGGAGGACGGCCGTCGGCCGTACGCCGCCATCGGCAAGGCCGTGGGCCTGTCCGAAGCGGCCGTGCGCCAGCGCGTCCAGAAGCTGCTCGATCAGGGCGTGATGCAGATCGTCGCCGTCACGGACCCGCTCACCGTGGGCTTCCGCAGACAGGCGATGGTCGGCGTCAACGTGGAGGGCGACGTGGAGTCGGTCGCCGACGCGCTGTCGGCCATGTCCGAATGCGAGTACGTGGTGATGACCGCGGGCTCCTTCGACCTGATGGTGGAGATCGTCTGCGAGGACGACGACCACCTCCTGGACGTCATCAACAAACGCATTCGGGCGGTGCCCGGAGTGCGCTCCACCGAGAGCTTCGTCTACCTGAAGCTCAAGAAGCAGACCTACATGTGGGGAACCCGATAACCGTGAGGACCCGATAGCCGTGAGCAAGGACCTCTCCCAGACCGCGTACGACCACCTGTGGATGCACTTCACGCGTATGTCGTCGTACGAGAAGGCCCCCGTTCCCACCATCGTCCGGGGCGAGGGCACGTACATCTACGACGACAAGGGCAAGCGCTACCTGGACGGCCTCGCCGGTCTCTTCGTGGTGCAGGCCGGACACGGCCGGGTCGAGCTCGCCGAGACCGCCTTCAAGCAGGCACAGGAGCTCGCGTTCTTCCCGGTGTGGTCCTACGCGCACCCCAAGGCCGTCGAGCTGGCCGAGCGTCTCGCCGGGCACGCGCCGGGCGACCTGAACAAGGTCTTCTTCACCACCGGCGGCGGCGAGGCGGTCGAGACCGCCTGGAAGCTCGCCAAGCAGTACTTCAAGCTGGTCGGCAAGCCCACCAAGCACAAGGTCATCTCACGTGCGGTCGCCTACCACGGCACCCCGCAGGGCGCCCTGTCCATCACCGGCCTGCCGGCCCTGAAGGCCCCCTTCGAGCCGCTGGTCCCGGGCGCCCACAAGGTCCCGAACACCAACATCTACCGCGCCCCGATCCACGGCGACGACCCCGAGGCCTACGGCCGCTGGGCCGCCGACCAGATCGAGCAGCAGATCCTCTTCGAGGGCCCGGACACCGTCGCCGCGGTCTTCCTGGAGCCGGTGCAGAACGCGGGCGGCTGCTTCCCACCCCCACCCGGCTACTTCCAGCGGGTCCGCGAGATCTGCGACCAGTACGACGTACTGCTCGTCTCGGACGAGGTCATCTGCGCCTTCGGCCGCCTGGGCACCTACTTCGCCTGCGACAAGTTCGACTACGTGCCGGACATGATCACCTGCGCCAAGGGCATGACCTCGGGCTACTCCCCCATCGGCGCGTGCGTCATCTCCGACCGCCTCGCCGAGCCGTTCTACAAGGGCGACAACACCTTCCTGCACGGCTACACCTTCGGCGGCCACCCGGTCTCCGCGGCCGTGGGCCTGGCCAACCTCGACCTGTTCGAGCGCGAGAACCTCAACCAGCACGTCCTGGACAACGAGGGCAACTTCCGCGCCACCCTGGAGAAGCTCCACGACCTGCCGATCGTCGGCGACGTCCGCGGCAACGGCTTCTTCTACGGCATCGAACTGGTGAAGGACAAGCACACCAAGGAGTCCTTCAACGACGAGGAGACCGAGCGCGTCCTGTACGGCTTCCTCTCCAAGGCGCTGTACGACAACGGCCTGTACTGCCGCGCCGACGACCGCGGCGACCCGGTCGTCCAGCTCGCCCCGCCGCTGATCTCCGACCAGTCGACGTTCGACGAGATCGAGCAGATCCTGCGCGCCACCCTCTCGGAGGCGTGGACCAAGCTCTGACGCCCCGTCGCTCAGATCGTCTTTCTGGATGATCAACACCGGCCCCCGGTGCCGCCCGTTCGAGTGAGAAACGGTGGCCCGGGGCCGCGTGCTCTCCGGCGTCCCGCCGCCTTCTGCCTAGCGTGCCCAGTGACCGATCGGCCCTGCCTTCGTTCCCCCGCACGGGGGATGGACACGGGAACTACGGATCTGAACCGAGGTGTACGCGCATGGAGGCCCCGCCGGACAACGACGTGCTCTGGGCACGCGCCCTGCACTTCCAGCACGACGACGGCTCACCCGCGCTCTGCGGCGTCTCGCTCGGCGTGCGGGAGGGCGAGATCCTCGCCATCGGCGGCCCGCGCGGCAGCGGCAAGACGACCCTGCTGCGGTGCCTGTCCGGTCTGGAGCCCGTCCGGCGCGGCGAGGTCTGGTTCAACAGCGTGCCCGTGCACACCATGGGCACCCTCACCCGCGAGCGGCTGCGCCGCGATCGCTTCGGCTGGATCGACCCGGCGCCCTCCCTGGTCGCGGAGCTCAACGTCTGGGAGAACACCGCCCTGCCGCTGATGCTGCGCGGCACCAGCAGGCGGCGCGCCAAGACCGCCGCCCTGGAGTGGCTGGAGCGCCTGGACATCGGCGACAGCGCCCGCAAACGCCCGCACCAACTGGTGCAGGCCGAGCGCCAGCGGGTCTGCATCGCCCGCGCCCTGGCCCCCGCGCCCTCGGTCCTGTTCGCCGACGAGCCCACGGCGCCCCTGCACCGCGCCGACCGCGCCCATGTGCTGCGCACCCTCACCACGGCGGCCCGCTCCCACCGCATCACCGTCGTCCTGGCCACCCACGACGCGGAGACCGCGGCCCTCGCCGACCGCACGGTGTCCCTGCTGGACGGGCGGCGCGTGCAGACGGTGCACCTGCCTCCGGTCAGCGAGAGCACCGAGCCGGAAGGCCGGGCAGCGTGCTCGCTCTCCGTCTGACCCGCGGCGCCCACCCAGCCGTCCAACTGCGCCGCCTCCTGGTCGCGGCCGCCTCGGCGGGCACGGGATTCCTGCTGCTCTGCGCCCTCGGCTACGGGCTGGGCCACCCCGGCGCCCCCGGTTCCGCCCTGCTGCGGCTGGCCTGGTGCACGGCGCCCCTGGCCGCCACGGTGTACTTCGCGGTCGCGGTGGCCCGTACCGACCCGGGCACCGAGCCCCGCCCCGGCCTCTCGGCGATCGGTCTCGGGCCGGTGCGCATGATGGCCGTCTCGGCGACGACGACCGCTCTGTCCTGCACCCTCGGCTCGATGGTGGCCCTGCTGGTCTTCCTGCACCTGCGGGGCGACCTGAGGGGCATGCCCTTCGACGGCGCCGCCGCCGCGTGGCTCGCCGCGGACCAGCCCCTGCCGCTGCCGGCCGCCCTGACCCTGCTGGCGCTCGTGCCCGTCGGCGCGTCGGTGGCGGTGGCGCTGGTCCTGCGGCCGCGCGAGGCGGCGCCCGCCCGGTCCGGGCCGGCCCGGATGTACGGCCGCTTCGGCGCCTACCGGCGCACCAGCGCCCGCGAGACCTTCGGGGCGTACGGCCGGTTCGGCCGGCAGCTCGCCCGGCCGGGGACCGGCGGCACCGCCGGGTCCCCCCCGAAGAGCGGCCCGCCGGCGGCCCGGACCAGCGGGTCGGTCCCGGCCGCGGTCGCCGGTTCCGGTGGGTCGGTGAACGCGGTCGCGGATCCCCCTCGGCCACCCGCGGCGCACCCGGGCGCCGGGGACGCGGCCGTGGAGGTCACCGCGCCCGGCACCCCGCACCCGGCCTCGGCCTCACCGGAGCCGACGGATGCGAGGGGCCCGGCCGCAGAATCCGCTCAAGGGCTCAGCCCGCGCGCCGCGGCACCGGACGCGGCCGGCGCCATCAGCCCCGCCGGTGCCCTGGCACGGCACACCGGCCCGACCGCCGACGCGCCCGACGCCCTCGACGGCCCCGCCCACGAGGCGGCCCTGCCGGACAGCACCGCCGCCCCCTCCGGTCTCCCCTGGGGCATCACCGTGCTGGCCGCGGGCCTGGCCGTGGAGACCTCCACGAGCCGCACCGCCCCCACCCCGCCCGACCTCGGCTTCTCCGGTGCCTCCCCCGGCGTGATGGCGGGCTGGGCGCTGGCCGCCGTCGGCCTGGCCCTGGCCGGTCCGGGCCTGACCCACCTGTGCGGGCGGCTGCTCCAGTCGGCCCGCCCGGGCGCCCTGCGGCTCCTGGCCGGCCGCATCCTCATGGCGGAGTCCGTCCGCATCGGGCGTCCCCTGGGCGTCGTCTGCGCGGTCGCGTCCGCCGCGTGGGCCATGGCTCTGCTGCACGCCCCGCACGGGCTCTCGCTCGGTCCGCTCACCACCCTCGGCGTGCTCCTCGTGGCCGGCTGCACCGTGGCGACGCTCCTCACGGCCGCCGTCGAGGCCCGGCAGGCCCGTGCCGGCACCACCGCCGCGCTGCTGCGCCTCGGCGCCCCCGCCACGATGCTGCGCAGTGCCGCCGCCCTCCGCGCGGGCGCGCTGCTCGCCCTCTTCGGTCCCCTCTCCCTGACGGTCGCGGAACTCGCCGCGCTGCCCCTGGCGCGCTGAGCCCCGCCGCGGCCCCTGGGAAAACTCCTACGCAAAAAAAATCTCCGCAGGCCGATGAGTTCCGGACCGGCACCCGGTCTATCCCCCGCGTAACGGCACGGACTTGATGGGAGAAACCTCGCATGTACCAGCAGATGATCTTCGTGAACCTGTGCACCGGCGACCTGGACGCCTCGAAGAAGTTCTTCACGGAGCTGGGCTTCACGATCAACGACCAGTTCAGCGACGACACGACCGCCTCGGTCGTGATCAGCGACACCATCGTGGTCATGGTGCACACCAAGGAGAAGTACCTCCAGTTCACCAGGAAGGAGGTCGCGGACTCGACGAAGACCAGCGAGGTGCTGCTCGCGCTGAGCGCCGAGAGCCGCGACAAAGTCGACGAGCTGGTCGAGAAGGCGGTCGCGGCGGGCGGTTCCGTCTCCGGTGAGACCCAGGACCACGGCTTCATGTACGGCCGCGCGTTCGACGACGTCGACGGCCACACCTTCGAGGTCGTGTGGATGGACCCGGCGGCCGTCCAGGGCTGAGCGGCGGCGCTGTGCCAGCATGGGCGAGTGCAGACGATGCCCGCCCATGCGGCCCACCATGACGACCGTGAGATAGAGACGCTCGAGGAGTTCGACGCGACCGTCGCGGCGCGCGGTTCGCTCGCCGGATACCGCGTCCAGGCCGTCGACCTCACGGACCGTACGCGCGAATTGCTCGGCACGGACACGGCGGGCGCGCTCTTCCTCGGCTGCGCGATGCGCGAGGAGGCGGCCGCGAAGATCCGCGGGGAGGGCGCACTGGTCTTCCCGCCGGTCCCGGGCCTGCCGTTCGACCCGTACCGCGGCCTGGTCTACTCCCCGGACGAACTCTTCGCGTCGCTGGCCGACGGTTACGAGGCCACGCCCGACGCCCTGGCCTACGCCTGGTTCCAGCGCACGAAGGCGGACGGCGACATCTACGCCTCCATGCTGCGCGCGGTCCACGACGACTCCGTCTCGGACGCCCTCGACGAACTCCTGTCCGGCGCCCGGGTCGTGGGGGTGATGGGCGGCCACGCGATGGCGCGCGGCACCGAGGAGTACGCCGGTGCCGCACGGCTCGGCCGGGAACTGGCCCGCGCCGGCTTCACGATCGCCACCGGCGGTGGACCGGGCGCGATGGAGGCCGCGAACCTCGGTGCCTACGCGGCCCCCTTCGACGACGAGATGCTCACCGAGTCACTGGAACTCCTCGGCACGGCACCGCACTTCACCCCGTCGATCACCCAGTGGGCCTCGGCCGCCTTCGAGGTGCGCGCCCGCCGGCCCCACGGCGGCCGCTCGGTCGGCATCCCCACCTGGTTCTACGGCCACGAACCGCCCAACGCCTTCGCCTCCCACATCGCCAAGTACTTCGCCAACGCCACCCGCGAGGACGGCCTGCTGGCCCGGTGCAACGCGGGTGTGGTGTTCCTCCCGGGCGCCGCCGGGACCGTGCAGGAGATCTTCGACAACGCGACGCCCAACTACTACGAGTCGCGCGGCGAGCCGACGCCGATGGTGCTGGTGAACCGCACGCACTGGACGGAGAAGCTGCCCGCGTGGCCGCTGCTCCGTTCGCTGGCCCGGGAGCGTTCGATGGAGGCGCGCATCGCGCTGGTGGAGCGGATCGAGGAAGCGCCGGAGGCGCTGAAACGTCTTGGCGGTTAATAAGAAGGCAAAGCAAGTGCCGGCAAGCCGCCCATGCGTTGACACTACTTATGCAGCGCTTATAGACCTGTGAGCCTCCCGGTAGTGCTGATGTTCAGTCAACACTGCCTCAACCCCCCGCTTGAGCAATCCCGTAAAGGACAAACGTGGCAGTTCTGTCCGTATCCCGCCGCGCACGTGCCGTGCGCGTCCTCGGTGTCGTCTCCGCCTCGGCCGCGCTCGCGCTCGGCACCGCCGGCAACGCGCTCGCCTGCGACATCACCGAGTTCTCCGCCGAGGCCAAGTGCGACGGCGACAAGGGCGTCATCACCGTCACCGACGTGGACCCCGCCGGCATCCCGGCCACGGTCAGCGTGTACCTGGAGAACAACGGCGCCGACGTGAAGAAGATCGGCGAGCAGGTGGTGAGGGGCTCGCGCGAGGGCACCACCATCACCTTCGCCGACGACTGGAAGCCGAACGCCGAGTACCGCATCCACGTCAAGGCCGCGCGCTACGTCGACGAGGACATCAAGCCGAACCTCGTCACTCCGGCCACCGCCTGCAAGAAGGAGGAGAAGCCCCCGGCTTCGACTCCCCCGGTCTCGACTCCCCCGGCGACGCCGACCCCGTCGGCCGCCCCGTCGAAGCCGGCCGAGGAGACCGAGACCCCGGCTCCGGAGCCGTCGGAGAGCCAGAGCACCTCGCCGGCGGGCAACGTGCCCGCCCCGGCCGGTGACTCCCACCTCGCCGAGACCGGTGCCGACTCCAACACCGGCGTCATCGCCGGCATCGCGGCGGCCCTGGTCGTCGTCGGTGGCGGTGCGGTGTTCTTCGGCATGCGCCGTCGCGGGACGAACAGCGACAGCTGACGCCCGCGCACACCGTGACGTGGCCCGTCCCCCGACCCGGGGGCGGGCCACGTCCCGTCTCATCCGAACGTTGCCCGCTCCAGCCAAGACTCCGGCAGCTCCCGGTCGCCGAGCACCCGCCTCCTCGGTGTCCGGCGGGAGCCGGCGGCAGAAGCAGCACGGAGGCGAGCGGTCCGCGCAGGGCGACCGTGGCTCTCGTGCCGCGGCGCCAGGAGACACCGTCCTCGGTGAGCTCGCCGAGCCACTCGCCGTTCACTCCGGGCCCGTGTCGGCGGCATGCAGCTGGATGCTGCGGTCCGGGCCGCGCAGGTCCCTCACGTCGTCGTCCGGCGCGGTCCGCCGCACGTGCCGGACGCTCCGCGGCCACCCGTGGACCGTGTCGGCGGCCACCTCGGGCGCGACCTCTCGGGGCAGCCCCGCGGCGAGCGTGGCGTCCGCGCGGTGCACGGTGAACTCGGGCATCACCCGGCGGGCTCAGCCCCCGGAGCTGCGGGTCCCCGCCCGGGCCCACACTTCGGTGGCCGGTCCGGCCTCGCGCAGCGCCGCGACGACCTGCTCGCCGCTCTCCGGCGGCCACGCATCCGGCACCCCGGCGTCGCCCCGGGCCGCTGCTCCCGCGAGACGCGGCACCCGCTCCTCGGGCACCTCCCCCTGGACCCGGGTCCCGCGCGATGCACTCCACCCTGCGCAGGGCTCCGCCCGTATGCCGGACCAGGTCCTCCAGCGGTCAGCCGGGGCGGGTGGGACAGGTGGGCCAGGTGGACACGGTGCCGGACATGCCCGAGGTCACGCCGGACCTCAACAGGCCGACCCGGCGGGCGATCTCGTCGCCTCAGCGGTCCTGCGCGAGCGGCGTCATGCCCGGCCCCCCGAGCCGGAAGCGATCAGCCGGGGCAGGTGGGCCAGGTGGACACGGTGCCGGACAGATCGGTGCCCGACGTCACGCCGGACCTCAACAGGCCGACCCGGCGGGCGATCTCGTCGCCTCAGCGGTCCTGCGCGAGCGGCATCATGCCCGGCCCCCCGAGCCGGAAGCGATCAGCCGAGCACCACGATGTCGGCCGGGTCGAACTCCACTCCGACCGCGTCCCCGACCTCCGGCGCGGCCCGCAGCGCGCACGCCGCCTCCAGGCGCGGGGCGTCCTCGGGCTGGAGATGGACGGCGACGTGGGTGCCCCTGAAGGTGCGGGCGGTCACCGTGCAGCGCAGGCCCGTGTCAGCGGGCACCAGGCGCACTCCGGCCGGGCGTACGAGCAGCGTGCGCGTCCCGTGCGGGGCACCCTCGGGCACCGGCACCTTGCCCCACGGCGTGTCCGCGGCCTCCGCCCCGACCGTCGCCTCGACCACGTTCTCGAAGCCGAGGAAACGGGCGACGAACGCGTCGGCGGGCCGTTGCCACACATCGAGGGGCGTCCCGGACTGGGCGATCCGCCCGTCCCGCATCACCACGACCCGGTCGGCCAGCGCGAAGGCCTCCCCCTGATCGTGCGTCACCGCGAGCACGGTGGTGCCCAACCGGCCGAACAGTTCCCTCAGTTCGACAACCAGCCGCTCCCTCAGCGACCGGTCGAGCTGCCCCAGCGGCTCGTCCAGCATCAGCAGCCGGGGGCTCGGCGCCAGGGCCCGGGCCAGCGCCACCCGCTGCTGCTCCCCACCGGACAGTGCGGCGACGGCCCGGCGGCCCGCACCCGGCAGCCCCACGAGGTCCAGCAACTCCCGCACCCGCTCGGCCTGCCGCCGCCTCGGCTCGCCGTGCATCCGCAGGCCGAAGGCCACGTTGCCGCCCACGTCCCGCTGCGGGAACAGCTGATGGTCCTGGAACATCAGCCCGACCCCCCGCCGGTGCGCCGGCACGCCCGCCTGGTCGCGCCCGTCGAGCACCACCCGCCCGGAGTCGAGGGGTTGCAGCCCGGCCACCGCCCGCAGCAGGGTCGACTTGCCGCTGCCGCTGGGCCCGAGCACACACACGACCTCGTGCTCGGCGACCTCCAGATCGACGGCGTCCAGCACGGCACGCCCTCCGAAGCGAACCGTCGCCCCCCGCAGAGCCAGCATCAGAACTCCCCCGTCCGGTCCGTACGGAGCTTCTCCAGCACGAGCAGGGCCACGGCGCACACCACCATCAGAATCGTCGACAGGGCCATCGCCTGGCCGTAGTTGAGATCCCCGGGCCGCCCGAGCAGCCGGGCCACGGCCACCGGCAGCGTCGGCCGGTCGGGCCGTGCGATGAACACCGTGGCGCCGAACTCCCCGAGCGACACGGCGAAGGCGAACCCGGCCGCGATCAGCAGCGCCCGCCGCACCATCGGCAGGTCCACCTCCCGCCACACCCGCCAGGGTGAGGCCCCGAGCACCGAGGCCGCCTCCCGCAGCCGCACGTCCACCGCCCGCAGCACGGGCAGCATGGTCCGCACCACGAACGGCACCCCGACCAGCGCCTGCGCGAGCGGCACCAGGATCCAGGACGACCTGAGGTCCAGCGGCGGCTCGTCGAGGGAGATCAGGAACCCGAAGCCGACGGTCACCGCGGACACCCCGAGCGGCAGCATCAGCAGCGCGTCGAAGCCGCGCACGAACCGCCCGGCGTCCCGGCGGGTGAGCGCGACCGCGGCGAGACCGCCGATCGCCACGGCGATGAGCGTGGCGGCGACGGCGTACGACAGGCTGTTGCCGATCGCCTCGATCGGCGGGACCAGGAACACTCCCCCGTCCTCGCGGGTCAGCGCCCGGTAGTAGCCGAGGCCCGGCGCCCCCAGAGAACGCTGCACCAGCACGGCCAGCGGGAGCACGAGCAGCAAGGCGACGGTGACGAGCACCCCGCCGAGCATCGCCCACTGCCCCGCGCCTCGGGGCCGGCGCGCGGTCACGGACGCGTCCACCAGCCGCAGCGCGGTCTCCCGCCGTCGCACGGTCCAGGCGTGCACCGCGAGGATCGCGCCCACCGCCACGAACTGGATCATGGTGAGCACGGCAGCGGTGGACAGGTCGAAGATCTCGGACGTCTGCCGGTAGATCTCCACCTCGAGGGTGGAGAAGGTGGGCCCGCCGAGGATCTGCACGACGCCGAAGGAGGTGAAGGTGAACAGGAAGACCATGAGCGCGGCGGCGGCCACGGCCGGGGCGAGGGCGGGCAGGGTGACCTGCCGCCAGGCCTTCAGCGGGGACGCCCCGAGCATCCGGGCGGCCTCCTCCTGACGGGGGTCGAGCTGCGCCCAGAGCCCTCCGACGGTGCGGACGACGACCGCGTAGTTGAAGAAGACGTGCGCGAGCAGGATCGCCCACACCGTGGTGTCCAGACGTACGCCCCACAGCTCGTCGAGCGGCCCGCCCCGCCCGACCAGCGCCAGGAACGCCGTACCGACGACGACCGTCGGCAGGACGAACGGGACGGTGACGACCGCCCTCAGGGCCTGCTTGCCGGGGAAGTCGAGGCGCGCGAAGACGTACGCGCCGGGGAGCGCGACGAGCAGCGTGAGCACAGTGGAGACCACCGCCTGCCAGGTGGTGAACCACAGGACGTGCCGGACGCCGGACTGCGCCAGCACGTCCCCGATCCGCCCGAGGTGCCAGGTCCCGTCGGCTTTCAGGCCGCGCGCGACGATCGCGGCGACGGGGTAGGCGAAGAAGACCGCGAAGAACGCGACGGGCACGGCCAGCAGACCGAACCGCGCCGCCGCGCCCCGCCGCCGAACGGCTACTTCAGGACGAGTGAGGTCCACGACTTGACCCACTGGTCGCGGTGGTCGGCGATCTTCGCCGGGTCCATGGTCTCGGGGTCCTTCGCCTGCGGCCCGTACGTCACGAACTCCGGCGGCACCTGGACGCCCTCGCGCACCGGGTACACGAACATGTTCATCGGCATGTCCTGCTGGAACCGCTCGCTGATCAGGAAGTCCAGGAGCGCCTT
Organism: Streptomyces sp. NPDC096046; assembly: GCF_040303285.1. NCBI lineage: Bacteria > Bacillati > Actinomycetota > Actinomycetes > Kitasatosporales > Streptomycetaceae > Streptomyces > Streptomyces sp. NPDC096046. The sequence continues at coordinate 76,127 of NZ_JBEOSZ010000003.1, forward strand.
GCCGCCCTTGGGGTTCTCGGCGTTGCTGAGCAGTCCCGCGTACTCGACCTGCCGGAAGCAGGTGCCCTCGGCGACCCCGGTCGGCGCCGTGCTCGGCCTCGGGTCGGCGAAGACGACCTCGGCGGGCGGCGAGGAGGCGTAGGACACGACGAGCGGCCGGTCGCCCTTGGCCTTCTTGCCGCCGGCCGAGCCGGAGAACTCCTCGTTGTAGGCCTGCTCCCAGCCGTCGACGACCTTCACACCGTTGGCCTTGAGCTTCTTCCAGTACCCCTCCCAGCCGTCGTCGCCGTACTGTGCGGCGGTGCCGAGCAGGAAACCGAGGCCGGGCGAGGAGGCGGAGGCGTTCTCGGTGACGAGCAGGTTCTTGTACTGCGGCTTGACCAGGTCGTCGAAGTCGCGCGGCGGCCGCAGGTCGTGGTCGGTGAAGTACTTCTTGTCGTAGTTGACGCAGATGTCGCCGGTGTCGATGGGCGTGACCCGGTGCTGCTCCTGGTCGACCTGGTACTCGGCCTTGATCCGGTCCGAGCCCTTGGGCTCGTAGGGCTGGAAGAGGCCGTTGTCGAGGGCGCGGGACAGCAGGGTGTTGTCGACGCCGAAGAAGACGTCGCCCTGGGGGTTGTCCTTGGTCAGGATGGCCTTGTTCACGGCCTGCCCGGCGTCGCCGTCCTTCAGGACGTCGACCTTGTAGCCGGACTGCTTCTCGAAGGCCGCGATGACGTCCTTGGACGCGGCCCACGAGTCGTGGCTGACGAGCGTCACGGTCTTGGAGTCACCGGACCCCTGTCCGCCGTCGGACGATCCGCACGCGGCGAGTGTGCCGGCCAGGCCGAGCCCGACGACCGCCGCCGTCAGCCGCTTTGTGTTGATGCTCACTGGATTCCTCCTGGAGTGACCAGGAGAAGACGCGGCCCTGCCCGGGACTTGTGAGGTCCCGGGCAGGGCGCAACAGCTCGAGTGGTGACCGATCTCCCTACCCAGAATGACCTGGGCCAGGTTCGGAGGGTCTGCGGCCGTGTGCCGCACTCTCAGCGCTGTGGCGCTCCCCTGTCGGAATATGCAGATGTCGAATATGAGGGTGTGCTTACGACGGTCAGACTACCGTTCGGTGGCCGCGAGCTGACCACACGCCCCGTCGATCTCCTGACCACGGGTGTCCCGGATCGTCACCGGCACACCATGGGCGGCGATGGCCTCGACGAACGCCTTCTCGTCCTCGGGCCGGGAAGCCGTCCACTTCGACCCGGGCGTCGGGTTCAGCGGGATCAGGTTGACGTGCACCGGTCTGCCCTTGAGCATCCGGCCGAGCCGGTCACCACGCCACGCCTGGTCGTTGATGTCCCGGATCAGCGCGTACTCGATGGACAGCCGGCGGCCGGACTTGGCGCTGTACTCGAAGCCGGCGTCCAGCACCTCGCGGACCTTCCAGCGCGTGTTCACGGGCACGAGGGTGTCGCGCAGCTCGTCGTCGGGGGCGTGCAGCGAGATGGCCAGGCGACACTTGAAGCCCTCGCCGGAGAAGCGGTGGATGGCCGGGACGAGCCCTACCGTCGAGACGGTGATGCCGCGCTGCGAGAGGCCCACCCCGTCCGGCTCGGGGTCGGTGAGCCGCCGAATGGCGCCGGCGACCCGGTTGTAGTTGGCGAGCGGCTCGCCCATGCCCATGAAGACGATGTTGCTGAGCCGCGCGGGCCCGCCCGGCACCTCACCGTCCCTGAGTGCCCGCATGCCGTCCACGATCTGGTGCACGATCTCGGCGGTGGACAGATTCCGGTCGAGCCCCGCCTGCCCGGTCGCACAGAACGGGCAGTTCATCCCGCATCCGGCCTGGGAGCTGATGCACATGGTCACGCGGTCCGGGTAGCGCATCAGCACGGACTCGACGAGCGTCCCGTCGAACAGCCGCCACAGCGTCTTGCGGGTGGTGCCCTCGTCGGTCGACAGATGCCGCACGACCGTCATCAGCTCCGGCAGCAGCGCTTCCCGCAGCTTCCCCCGCGCACCGGCCGGAATGTCGGTCCACTGCTCCGGATCATGCGCGTACCGCGCGAAGTAGTGCTGAGAGAGCTGCTTGGCACGAAACGGCTTCTCCCCGACAGCGGCAACGGCCTCCTTGCGCTCGGCAGGAGTGAGGTCGGCGAGATGCCGCGGCGGCTTCTTGGCTCCGCGCGGGGCGACGAAAGTGAGTTCTCCGGGTGCAGGCATAACCCTCCCAGTGTCGCAGATCAACTCTGGGGGCCCAGGCCGGATCGGGGTGGGGGCGGTCACCTGTGTGTGCTGCCGGTCAGCTTTGGCCGGCTTCGGACGGCCCGGGGATGAAGCTGCGGCAGGGTAGGCGGGCCCGTGAGGGAAGGCTGCGCCACCGGGGACGGCGACGGCCTATCCGCCCGCGTGCTCCAGCCGGTCCTTGAGGAGCTGCTCGTTGCGCGGGAGTTCCTTGCGGACCTGGGGGCGTACGACGAGGGGGACCAGGACCTTGCCCATGCCGTGGCCCTCCAGGTCGATGTCGATCGTGACGTGCGAGCGACGCCCCTCGTCGTAGGGTTCGACCTCGCCGTGCACCTGGGCACGGACGGGGCCGTCGATGCCGCGCATGCCCCAGCTGCGGGGCGGGTCGTACTCGGTGACCTCCATGGTCATCGGCATGACGCGGCGGCCGACGTGCCGGGTCACACGGACCTTGGTGCCGACACCGACGGGCCCCTCGTCGAGACGCTCCGCGGACACGGCGCTCAGCTGCCACTCCGGCAGGCGCGAAGCGTCCATGACGTACTGGTAGACCTCCTCGGGCCGGCGGTCGACGTCGATGCTCTCTCGGATGATGGCCATGACGGCCTCCTTTGGGAGGTACATCTGAATCGTCCCACTTCGGTCCCCGGGCGTCTTCCCGAGACGGCGGCGAGCCCCCGCCCGGTGGGGCAGGGGCTCGCCGAAAGAGATCGCCTCAGCCGGACCCGACGAACAGCACGAGCAGCAGCCACACCACCGGAGCCGTGGGCAGCAGCGAGTCGAGCCGGTCCATGATGCCGCCGTGACCCGGCAGCAGCGTGCCCATGTCCTTGATGCCGAGATCCCGCTTGATCATGGACTCGCCGAGGTCGCCGAGCGTGGCGGTGACCGCGACCGCGAGGCCCAGCACCAGACCCTGCCACCAGGCGCCGTCGTCGATGAGGAACTGCGTGCACAGCGCCCCCGCGACCATGGCGAAGGAGATCGCGCCGAGCAGGCCCTCGCGGGTCTTGCCGGGGCTGATGCGCGGGGCGAGCTTGTGCCGGCCGAACCGCCAGCCGACGGCGTAGGCCCCGGTGTCGCTGACGACCGTGAGCAGCAGGAAGGTGAGCACCCGTTCGGGACCGTCGTCCGCGGTCAGCATCATCGCCACGAACGTCGCCAGGAACGGCACGTAGAACGCCGCGAAGAGGCCCGCGGTGACGTCCCTCAGGTAGCCCTCGGGCGGTTCCGTCATGCGCCAGACCAGGACGGCCAGCGCCGTGAGCGCCATCGCCACCCACGCGCCCTCGGCACCCCGGACGTACCCGGCGACGATCATCGCGGCACCGCCGAGCGCGAGCGGCACGAGGGGCGCCCGGATGCCCTTGCGTTCCTCCAGCCGCGTGGTCAGCTCCCACAGGCCCACCACGACGGCCACCGCTACGACGCCGACGAAGACGGCCTTGACGACGAACAGCGACGCGACGATCACCGCACCGAGCCCGACACCGACCCCTATCGCGGCACTCAGGTCGCGACCCGCGCTCTTCTTCGGCGGCTTGGGCGCCGGCTGCGGGGCGTCGGGCATGGGCTCCGGATTCGTGTCGTTTCGGACCGGGGGGCCGCTCAGCCGAGCAGCCCCCCGGTCGTCATCCTGGTTTCCGCCGAATGCGGTCACGTCGGGCACGATGGGCATGGGGCGAGTCTGAGGCGCTTCATACGCATCGTATGCGGGACCCGTCGGGACGGCCCCCTGGACGTGCCCGTGGCCTGCGCCCTGGACGTGCCCCTGACCATGCCCGTGGTCGGTGGGCCCCCAGTGGCCGGCCTGTGGCGGCGCCCCCCAGGAAGAGTCGTTCATCAGACCTCGAGCAGCTCCGCTTCCTTGTGCTTCAGGAGCTCGTCCACCTGCGCGACGTACTTCGCGGTGGTGTCGTCGAGCTCCTTCTCGGCACGGCGGCCCTCGTCCTCGCCGACCTCGCCGTCCTTGATCAGCTTGTCGATGGCGTCCTTGGCCTTGCGGCGCACGGAGCGGATGGAGACCTTGGCGTCCTCACCCTTGCTCTTGGCCACCTTGATGTACTCGCGGCGGCGCTCCTCGGTCAGCTCGGGGAACACCACCCGGATGATGTTGCCGTCGTTGCTCGGGTTGACGCCCAGGTCGGAGTCGCGGATCGCCTGCTCGATGTTGCGCAGCGCGCTCTTGTCGAACGGGGTCACCACGGCCATGCGCGGCTCGGGCACCGAGAACGAGGCCAGCTGGTTGATCGGGGTCGGCGCGCCGTAGTAGTCGGCCACGATCTTGTTGAACATCGCCGGGTGCGCACGGCCGGTGCGGATCGCGGCGAAGTCCTCCTTGGCGACCACGACGGCCTTCTCCATCTTCTCCTCGGCCTCGAGGAGGGTCTCTTCGATCACCACTTGCTCCTGCGTGTCTTGAGTAGGCCCGGCTGCGGTTCCATGTGGGGCGGCGGCCGGCTGCGTCGCGTCTTCTTCCTGCACGGTTCCCGACCGGCAGGACATTGTCCATCCCCCGGCCCGGCTCCGTCCCGTCCGTCCCCCGGACGGGGTTGTTCTCCGGAACCTCAGTCCCGGCTGCCGGGGTCCCCCACCAGCGTGCCGATCTTCTCACCCTTGACGGCGCGTGCGATGTTGCCCTCCGCCAGCAGCTCGAAGACCACGATCGGGAGCTTGTTGTCGCGGCACAGCGTCACGGCCGTGGCGTCGGCGACCTTCAGATCGCGCGTGATCACCTCGCCGTAGCCGAGGTGATCGAACTTCACCGCGTCCGGGTTGGTCTTGGGGTCGGAGTCGTAGACCCCGTCCACACCGTTCTTGCCCATCAGCAGTGCCTCGGCGTCGATCTCCAGGGCGCGCTGCGCGGCGGTGGTGTCGGTGGAGAAGTACGGCATGCCCATCCCGGCCCCGAAGATGACCACGCGGCCCTTCTCCAGGTGCCGCACGGCGCGCAGCGGGATGTACGGCTCGGCGACCTGTCCCATGGTGATGGCGGTCTGCACTCGGCAGTCCACGCCCACCTTCTCCAGGAAGTCCTGGAGGGCGAGGCAGTTCATGACCGTGCCGAGCATGCCCATGTAGTCGGAGCGGGCCCGGTCCATGCCGCGCTGCTGGAGTTCGGCACCGCGGAAGAAGTTGCCGCCGCCGATGACGGCCGCGATCTGCGCACCGTCACGCACGACGGCCGCGATCTCGCGGGCGATCTTGTGCACCACGTCGGGGTCGACGCCAAGGCCGCCGCCGCCGGAGAAGGCCTCTCCGGACAGCTTCAGCAGAAACCGGCCGCGTACTTTGCCGTCGTCGCTCTTCTGGGCCTTGGTGGTCATGGGGGATCCCGCCTCTTTCACGTGTTGCACATACCAAGAAGGCCATTGCCGGTGGGGCGTGTTTCGCATCCCATACGGCAATGGCCTCCTCGTCAGATCTGATGTCGTCCGCCACTCATGTGACGGCGTACGCGGACGACTGCTGTCGACCCTATCGGGGCCGGGCGTCGAGCGCGGTACGGACTCAGATGCCGACCTTGATGCGCGTGAAGCGCTTCAGGGTGACACCGGCCTCGTCCAGGACCTTCTGGACGGACTTCTTGTTGTCGAGCGCGTACGGCTGGCCGAGCAGCGTGGCGTCCTTGAAGAAGCCGTTGAGGCGACCCTCGACGATCTTCGGCAGAGCGGCCTCGGGCTTGCCCTCGGCGCGGGTGGTCTCCTCGGCGACGCGACGCTCGGACTCGACGACCTCGGCCGGCACGTCCTCCTTGGAGAGGTACTTCGGCGCGAAGGCGGCGATGTGCTGGGCGACGCCCTTGGCGATCTCCGCGTTCGGCTTGTCCAGCTCGACGAGGACACCGATCTGCGGGGGCAGGTCGGGCATCGTGCGGTGCATGTACGCCGTCACGAAGCCGTCGGCGTACTGCGCGAAGCGGTCCAGGACGATCTTCTCGCCCAGGTTGGCGTTGGCCTCGTCCACGAACGCCTGGACGGTCTTGCCGGCCTCGATCTCGGAGGCGAGCAGGGCCTCGAGGTCGGCCGGGGAGGTCTTGGCGACGTGCTCGGCGATGGTCTTGGCCACGGCCTGGAACCTGTCACCCTTGGCGACGAAGTCCGTCTCGCACTTCAGCTCGACCAGGACACCGGAGGAGTTGTCGTCGGCGATGATCGAGACGACGGCACCGTTCTCGGCGGAGCGGCCCTCGCGCTTGGCGACGCCCTTCTGGCCCTTGATGCGGAGCGCCTCGACGGCCTTCTCGACGTTGCCCTCGGCCTCGTCCAGCGCCTTCTTGCAGTCCATCATGCCGGCGCCCGTGAGCTCACGGAGCTTCTTGACGTCGGCGGCGGTGTAGTTCGCCATGAGTCTGTGAATCTCTCTCGAAGTCTGGAAGATCGAAGATCTGCGGATGCGGATGCGCCCATGGAGCCGGAAGGCGCTGTCCTTCCGCTGACCTACGGGTTAACGGCGGGAGCGGACTTCACCGCGCCGAGGCGCTGGTGGATGCGGTACCGCTCCCGCCGTCAACTCGGACTGACGGGTCAGGCCTGCTCGGCCTCGGCCGGCTTCTCGGCCTCGGCGGCCGGAGCAGCCTCGGCCTCAGCGGCCGGAGCAGCCTCAGCCTCAGCGGCGGGGGCGGCCTCGGCCTCGGCGGCCGGAGCAGCCTCGGCCTCGGCGGCCGGAGCGGCCTCAGCGGCGGGGGCAGCCTCGTCGGCCTTCTTCTCGCCCTCGAGCAGGTCGCGCTCCCACTCGGCCAGCGGCTCGCCCGCGGCCTTCTCGCCCTTGCCCTCGGTGGCGACACCGGAGCGGGAGATGAGGCCCTCGGCGACCGCGTCCGCGATCACACGGGTGAGCAGGGTGACGGAGCGGATCGCGTCGTCGTTGCCCGGGATCTTGTAGTCGACCTCGTCGGGGTCGCAGTTGGTGTCGAGGATCGCGACGACCGGGATGTTCAGCTTCCGGGCCTCACCAACGGCGATGTGCTCCTTCTTGGTGTCCACGATCCAGACGGCGCTGGGCACCTTCTGCATTTCGCGGATACCGCCGAGGGTCTTCTCCAGCTTGGCCTTCTCGCGCGAGAGCACGAGAAGCTCCTTCTTGGTCAGACCGGACGCGGCGACGTCCTCGAAGTCGATCTGCTCGAGCTCCTTGAGGCGCTGCAGACGCTTGTAGACGGTCGAGAAGTTGGTGAGCATGCCGCCCAGCCAGCGCTGGTTGACGTAGGGCATGCCGACGCGGGTGGCCTGCTCGGCGATGGCCTCCTGCGCCTGCTTCTTCGTGCCGACGAACATGACCGTACCGCCGTGGGCGACGGTCTCCTTGACGAACTCGTAGGCGCGGTCGATGTACGACAGCGACTGGAGCAGGTCGATGATGTAGATGCCGTTGCGCTCCGTGAAGATGAAGCGCTTCATCTTCGGGTTCCAACGACGGGTCTGGTGACCGAAGTGGACGCCGCTCTCCAGCAGCTCCCGCATCGTGACGACGGCCATGGCCGTATCTCCTTGAATTTCTCGGTTGTGCCGCGGATGCCGGACGGCTTCCGCGCCTGACGCCCACTGCGCGCCGTTCCACGAGGGACCGAGGGGCGCTGACACGGGCCCTTTGCCGGGGTTCGTGTCGGGGCGTGCGAAGTCGACCCGATGGCTCGGGTCGCCACCAGAAGTGTACGGGACCCACGAGGTGCCGGGTGACGCCGTTGTCCACAACCGGGTGGCGGTCCACAGCGGCGAGCGGTGACGCCGGCGCTCCGGGACGCTTTCCGCATGCGAGCGAACCGATGTGCGCGTGTCTGTGCGCGCCTGATCCTGCTGCCGATCGTCACGGTGACGGCCCTGCTGGCGCCACCGCCACCGCTGTTCGCGGCGGATGCTCCCCCCGCGGACGCCACCGTGCCGGCGATCGGCCGCGCCTGGCCCGTCGGCCTGCGCCCGAGTGTCCTGCGGGGCTGGGAACCCCCGGCGACGGTCTACGGGCCCGGCCATCGGGGGGTGGACCTGGCGGCGCGTGCCGGAACACCGGTTCGGGCGGTGACCGCGGGCCGGGTCTCCTTCGCGGGCCGGGTGGCGGGCAAGGGCGTCGTCTCGGTGGACCTCACGGGGACGGGCGACCCGCCCCTGCGCACGACCTACGAACCGGTGACGGCCTCGGCCGAGGAGGGCGAGGAGGTGGCACCGGGTGAGGTGATCGGCACGGTGGACCCGGGCGGCTCGCACTGCACGGCCCCCTGCGTGCACTGGGGCCTGCGCCGCGGCGAGATCTACCTGAACCCGCTGTCGCTCCTGCCGCCGTGGCTCCTGCACCGGGGCCCGTCGAGGCTGCTGCCACTCGCATAGCCGCGGGCCCGCCTGCCGCCGGTTACCGCACGGGTGTCGCCTGGTTTGCTGCACGGGCGTCGACTGGTTGCCGCCTGGTCGACGGCGGGTGTCGCCCGGCTGTTGCACGGGTGCCGCACGGCGGATGCCGCACGGTGCCGCACGGGTGTCGCACGAGTGCCGCCTGGTTTCCCTTGGTTGCCGCCCGGGTCCCGGCCCGGCGGCGCCCGGCTCCACCGGGCCGGGAAAGGGGAAGGGGAAGGACGGGAAGCCGAACGGGCCCGCGCGCAGAACGCCCGGCCCCAGCCCCAGCCCAGCCCCGGTCCGACGCCGTCAGCCCCGCACGCCCCGCAGAGCCATGGAAACAGCGGCGTCGGTGATGGCGGCCGGCTCCTCCGCGGCCCCGAGCTCGATCCTCCGCACGGCCGCGTCCACGACGCCCTGCAGCAGCATCGCCGCCAACCGGGGCTGCGCGTGTCCCAGCTCGGCCAGCGCCTCGACGATCATCGCGACCAGCCCGCCGTGCGCCGCCCGGATCTTCTCCCGCGCCCCCGCGTCGAGCTCGCTCGCGGAGATCGCGACCACGGCCCGGTGCCGCTGGTCCCCGACGAGGTCCAGCTGCCGGCGCACATACGCCTCGACCTTGGCCTCTGGCGTCTCGGCCCGCTCCATCGCCGCCGACACGTCCGCCGCCCAGACCGGGAAGTCGACCTCGCACAGTTCCTCGACCACGGCCGCCCGAGACCGGAAGTACTCGTAGACGGACGAGCGCGCGAGGCCCGTCCGCTCGGCGAGGGCCGGGAAGGTCAGCGCCTCCGTACCGCCCTCGGACAACAAGGAACGAGCCGCGTCCAGCAGGGCGGCTCGCTGCATCGACCGGTGCTCGGCCACGGAGGCCGCTCGAATCCTTGGCACGTCAACACTCTACGGACGCGTCCCGCCGGACGGGAGTGGTTGATGCCGACCCGACGGCATCGGCCAGGTCAGCGGCCGAAGCTCGCCAGTTTCGCTCTGAGCTGCAGCACCGATTTGGTGTGGATCTGGCTGACCCGGCTCTCGGTCACGCCCAGGACGTTCCCGATCTCGGCCAGGGTGAGGCCCTCGTAGTAGTAGAGCGTGACCACGGTCTTCTCCCGGTCGGGCAGGGTGTTGATGGCGCGTGCCAGGAACCTGCGCAGCTCCCGGTCCTCGGCGACCTCCACGGGGTTGTCGGCGGCGGTGTCCTCCAGCGTGTCCATCACGCTGAGCCCGTCGCCGCCCTCACCGCCGCCGTGCAGCAGCTCTTCCAGGGCCACCACGTTGGCCAGCGACAACTGACTGAACACGGCGTGGAGTTCCTCGACGGCGATGCCCATCTCGCAGGCCACCTCACCCTCGGTCGGCGTCCGCCGCAACCGCGCCTCCAGCGTGGCGTACGCCCGCTCCACATTGCGCGCCTTCTGCCGCACCGAGCGGGGGATCCAGTCCAGCGCCCGCAGTTCGTCGATCATCGCGCCGCGGATGCGGGTGATCGCGTACGTCTCGAACTTGATCTCCCGCTCGATGTCGAACTTCTCGATCGCGTCGATCAGCCCGAACACCCCGGACGAGACGAAGTCCGCCTGCTCGACGTTGGACGGCAGGCCCACACTGACCCGTCCCGCGACGTACTTCACGAGGGGCGAGTAGTGCAGGATCAGTTGCTCCCGCAGCCGCTCGTCCCCCGTCGCCTTGTACGACCGCCACAGCTCGTCGAGCGTCGAGGGAGCGGGCGGCCGCACGCTGCCACCGTCACGGGCGGCTGGGGGGATCGCCGCCCGGTCGGACCCGGAGGTGTGCTGGGGCATTCGTCGCCTTGTGCCGTTCTGCTGCGGAGTGGTGCTGCTGGGGTGAGCTGTCTGTCTGATGTCGAGTTGCCTGTCCGTGTCGGGATCCTCGTGAGCGTAGCGTGACTGCGGTGTCGCGGTGCGCGAAGGGCGGAGGCGGAGGCGTGCGCAGATACGTTCCGGGCAACGTCCTCCCGAGACGGCACGGTCGCTCGGTGTGATCACCGGAGAACCCAACTCGGCGCATTTCCAAGGGTTCTCGGGGTTCGCCCGGACGGCCGAACGCAGATGGTCAGTACAGTCCGTGACGGTCGCGGACCGACATCACCGCCTGGCGTGTCAACTTCCAGCCGTCGCCGTGTCGTTCGACGTAACCGAGTGCTCGGAGTTCGTACAGTCTCGCGATCGCGTCGTCCTGTGCGGTCTGGGCGGAGCGGGCGATCTCGTCCGGCCGGGCCGTCCCGTGCCCCGGCAGTGCGGCGAGTACCTGCCGGGTGGCCGGTTCCAGCAGGTCGCGGGGCAGGACCGGGCCGCGCCGGTCGGGCGCCAGCTCTCCGATGTCGCCGACCAGTTCGACGACCTCCGCGACGTCGGTGACCAGAACGGCTTCCCCGCGCAGCAGATCGTGCACTCCGGCGGAGAGTCCGCTGGTGGCCGGGCCGGGGACGCCCATCGTGTGCCGGCCGAGGCGCTGCGCCGCCCGCGCGGTGACCAGGGAGCCGCTGCGGTGGGCGGCCTCGACGACCACGGTGCCGCGGGTGAGCGCCGCGATCACTCTGTTCCGCAGGATGAACCGGTTCGGCGTCGGGTGGTCGCCGGGCGGCAACTCGCCGACGACCAATCCCTGTTCGGCGATTCTGCTGATCAACTGGGTGTGGCCGCGGGGGTAGGGCCGGTCGACGCCGCAGGCGAGGACGGCGACGGTGGCGCCACCGGCCCCGAGCGCTCCGCGGTGGGCGGCGCCGTCGACTCCGTAGGCGCCGCCGGACACCACCACCCAGCCCTGCTCGGCAAGGCCGGCGGCGAGGGTCGCGGCCATGTGGGCCCCGTACCCGGTGCAGGCCCGGGCACCGACCACGGCGACGGACTTCAGCGCCCACATGCGCAGACTGGGCCGGCCGCGCACCCAGAGCCCCATGGGCCGGGCATCCCCGAGATCGTCGAGCTGCCCCGGCCACTCCGCTCCTCCGGGAGAGACGAACCGCACCCCGGCGGACCGGGCCGCCTCCAGGTCTCGGTGCGGCCGGGCGGCCTCGGCCCTGGCCACCAGCCCGGCCCACCGCTTGGCGCTCACCCCCGGCGGCGCGGCCCCGCCCTCCCTCAGCCGCCGCACCACTCCCCGGACCCCGAACTCCCGCAGCCACCGCCCGCCGACCTCGTCACCGGGCTCGATGACCCGCGTGAGCAGGACACGGTCGAGCAGTTCGCCGTCCGGTTCCTCGGCGGCGTTCACGTCAGCGCCCCGATGGCCATGGGGACGCCTCGCGGTACCCCGGTGCGCAGCTGGAGCGCGAGGGCGACGTCCGTCGCGTCGGGCCGGTCATGGCCGACGAGGTCGGCGATGGTCCAGGCCACGCGCAGGACGCGGTCGAGTCCGCGGGCCGTCAGGACGCCACGCTCCAGGCTCCGCTCGGCCTCGTCCATCGCGCCGGGCACCGCGTACCAGCGGCTGCGCAGCTCACGGCCCGGGACCTCGCTGTTCGTGTGCCAAGGGGTGTCGGCGAGGCGCTCGGCGGCCCGTTGCCGGGCCGCCCGCACCCGGTCGGCGACCGTCGCGGTCGACTCGCCCCTGGCGCCGGAGGCGGTCAGTTCGGTGCGGGTGACGCGGTCCACCTCGACGCGCAGATCGACCCGGTCGAGCAGCGGGCCGGACAGCCTGGCCTGGTAGCGGCGGATCGCCGAGGGCGGACACTCGCACAGGTCGTCCCGCTGCGAGAACCGGCCGCACGGGCAGGGGTTGGCGGCGAGGACCATCAGGAACTTCGCCGGGAAGCGCACGACTCCCGCACTGCGCGCGATCACGACATGGCCCGCCTCCAGCGGTTGTCGCAGGGCGTCCAGTGCATGGCTGCTGAATTCCGGCGTCTCGTCCAGGAACAGTACGCCGCGGTGAGACAACGACACCGCCCCGGGCCGGGCGATGCCCGGCCCGCCGCCGACGAGTGCCTGCAACGTGGCCGAGTGGTGGGGGGCGCAGTAGGGGGCGACGTCGATCAGCGGCTTGCCGGAAGGCAGCAGGCCGGCCACCGAGTGGACCGCGGTGACCTCCAGCGACTCCTGCCGACCGAGTGGGGGCAGGATGGCCGGCAGCCGCTCCGCCAGCATCGTCTTGCCGGCGCCGGGCGGCCCTTCGAGGAAGAGGTGGTGTCCGCCCGCCGCGGCCACCTCCACCGCCGCGCGTGCCGATGCCTGCCCGACGACGTCCGCCAGGTCGTGACCGTGGTCGTGCTGGGCCGCACCCAGGCTGTGCATGCCCGTGGCCGCGCCCGTGCCCGGTAGCCGCAGGCCGGAGAGGAGCGGGTCCGGGCGGCCCAGCTCGTCCTGTTCCTCGTCGGGCAGGGGTTCGTCGGCCAGGACGGCGATCAGCTGCCGCAGACTGCGCACGCCCAGCACCGACACCCCGGGCACGAGGCAGGCCTCCGCGGCGGCACACTCCGGCACCACCACCTGCTCGTACCCCGCGTCGGCCGCCGCCAGCACCGCCGGCAGCACTCCCCGCACCGGCCGCACCCGCCCGTCCAGCCCGAGCTCGCCGATCATCACGATGTCGGCGAGGACCCGCGGGTCGATTCGCTCCGCCGCACCGAGGACCGCCGCCGCGACGGCCAGGTCGAAGCCGCTGCCGGACTTCGGCACCGAGGCCGGACTCAGGCCGACCGTGAGCTTCTTCTGGGGCCAGGCCGCGCCCGAGTTGACGACCGCGGCGCGCACCCGGTCCCGGCTCTCCGTGAGGCTCTTGTCGGGCAGCCCCACCAGCGTGAACGCCGCCACGCCGGGTTCGAGGTCTGCCTGGACCTCGACGACCACGCCCTCCACGCCCACCAGGGCGACCGAACACGTACGGGCGAATGCCATTCAGGCCACCCCCCGCACGTGTTCGACCACGGCGGCGCCGCGGGCGGGGAGCAGCACTCCGACCACGTCGATGCGGACCCCGCCGGGCGGGGCGCCCCCGTGTGTCTGGATCCACCGCTCCGCCAGGTCCCGCAGCCGCTCCGCCTTCTGCGGAGTCACGGCCGCCATCGGATGCTCGAAAGGGCTCGCCCTGCGGGTCTTCACCTCGCAGACGACCAGGACGTCCCCGTCCCTGGCCACGATGTCGATCTCGCCGGCCCGGCCGGAGCGCCAGTTGCGCTCCAGGACCGTCAGACCGGCCTCGGCCAGCCGCCGTGCGGCCAGGCTCTCCCCGTACCTGCCCATGGCGCTGCGGGCCAGATGTGCGTTCATGTCGGCACCACCTCCGGCGCCAACGATCACGCACCCGCCGCCACGAAGTGGATCTTGGTGGACAGCTCAGCGGCTGTGGACAACCTCACCACCCACCCGGGTGACCGGATGCCGCTACGACGGGTGGCTCACCCGCTCGGCAGCTCCAGATCGCTCTTGTTCAACTCCTCGATGTTCACATCCTTGAACGTGAGGACCCGGACCTGCTTTACGAACCGCGCCGGCCGGTACATATCCCACACCCAGGCGTCCGCCATGGAGACCTCGAAAAACACCTCACCCTGGACCGAGTGCACCTGCATCTCATAGTCGTTGGTGAGGTAGAAGCGCCGCTCGGTCTCGATCACGTATTTGAACAGACCGACGACATCGCGGTACTCCCGGTAGAGCTTCAGCTCCATCTCGGTCTCGTACTTCTCGAGGTCCTCGGCGCTCATGGCATGTTCCCCTTCAGCCGTGCGATCCCCCCATTGTGCGCCAGTCCCGTGAGCCCTAGACGATTTCCGGGTCAAGGATCACAGGCCTGGCCGGGGGACCTTCGTCGAGCAGCGTGCGCAGCAGCCCGGCGAGTCTGGTCGGATACACCGTCTCATGTGCCCGGCTCAGTTCCGGACACGTCCACCAGCGCGCTCCGGCGACACTGCGCCGTTCCAGCTCGGTCAGCCCGGCGGCGGCGACCGTCGTGCGGTCCGTGCGAGCCAGGTAGTACCACTCGTCCTGGTCCCAGCGGCGGCCCGCGAACGGGAAGGAGCACCTCCGCCGCCACAGCACCGGCCCGAGCTCCACCTCGATGATGCCCGTCTCCTCGGCGAGTTCCCGCAGGGCGGCCTGTTCACGGGTCTCGTCGCCCTCCACTCCCCCGCCGGGCGTGAACCACCAGTCGTCGGCCGGATCGTCGGGCTCGTGTCCGTGCAGCAGGAGGATGCGGTCCCGCGGGTCGAGCAGCACGACCCGGGCGACCCTGCGCAGTCCGCCCCGGTAGGTGTCCTGGCCCGGCTGCACGGCCTCAGCGGACACCCGCGGGATCCGAGCTCGCCCGTCGGGCCCGGGCAGCCGCGGAGCGCTTGGCGATGGGCCCGTAGGCGCCTCCACCCAGGACGAGCACCGCTCCCGCGATCACGAGGAGAGTGATCGTCCGCAGTGGGCCGGGCGAGGAGAGGGCACCGAGCGGCTCGAAGCCGGTGGGGCGCTCCAGCACGCCCTCCATCGGCCACACGACGGCGTCGACGCGGGCGTCCACGGCGGAGCGCGCCACCGTGCCGCTGGCGGCGTCGGTCAGGTGGGCGGTGGAGTCCACGGAGCTGCCGCGTTCGTCGCCGAGCAGGAAGAGACGGCCCTTGGGAACGGTCACGGTCGGGAAGTTGCTCATCTCGGCCGGGGTGCCGTCGGGCAGGTACGTCTCGTCGATCTCCTTGCCGTTGACCTTCAGCTTGCCGTCCTGGCAGCAGGAGACCGTGTCACCGCCGACGGCGACCACGCGCTTGACCATCGGCGCGTTGGCCCAGGTCGCGTCCTTGAAGACGACCACGTCACCGCGGTGGACCTCGGCTCCGTCGACGCGCTGCGCCAGGATCCGGTCACCCGCGTCGATCGTCGGGGCCATGGAACTGGTGGGGACCGTGTACGGCCGGTAGACCACCGCTCCCCAGGCGAAACCGCCGAGGAACAGTACAAGGCCCAGCGCGACGGCCAGCCCGGACAACCGCTGTCCGGTCCGGCTGCCCACCGGGCCCGTGCTCGGGCCACCGCTGTGCGGGGCCGTGTGCGTCCTGCTCTCGCCACCCATGGGTCCGCACCCTACCCGGGGGTACCTGCCGCGGTCAGCTCATGTCCGGGATCACAGCTTCCGGCGACGCCAGAGCACGACCGGCACCACACCGAGCAGCGCGATTCCCTGCGGCGCGACCGGAAGGCCGCCGGCGCCCGGCCGGGCGTTGAGACCGGCCTGGTCGAAGGTGTCCGGGACCGGCAGGGTGTCCCAGCGGTTGATCGGCCAGGCGATGACGACGGCGCGTCCGACGACGTCCTTCACCGGGACCATGCCGTGGTTCTTGTCGGCCTGGTTGTAGCGGGAGTCCCGCGAGTTCTGCCGGTGGTCGCCCATGACCCAGATGAAGCCCTCGGGGACCTTCACCTTGAACTGGCCGCCCTGGTCGTCCTGGCTGCACGGCGTGTTGCCGGCGTAGACGTACGACCGCTCGTCCAGCGCCTTGCCGTTGACCGTGAGCGGGCCGGTGCCCTCGCACTGGATCGTGTCGCCGCCGACGCCGATGACCCGCTTGATGAGGTCCTTCTCCTCGACGGACGGCATGAGACCGATCCAGCTGAGGAAGGTCTGCAGGGCGTTCGGGTCCGTGGTCGGCTCGCCCGCCAGCCACTTGTCCGGGTCGTGGAAGACGACGACCTCGCCGCGCTCGGGCTCGGACCCGAACCAGGGGGTGAGCTTGTCGACCAGGACCCGGTCACCCTGCTGGAGGGTGTTCTGCATCGAGTCGGAGGGGATGGAGAAGGCCTGCACCAGGAAGGTCTTGATCAGCAGCGCCAGGACCAGCGCGATACCGATCAGGATGGGCAGCTCCTTCCAGAAGGAGCGCGGCTTCTTCGGTGTCCGGGCCGTGCCGCCCGGCCCCTGGTCCCCGGCTGTCGTGTGCTCGTCCGTCACCCTGTCGTCCTCGGCTGCCCCGGAGTCATTCCCGGAGGTCACGGCGCTGTCCGCGGCCGGGACGGCGGATTGCGCGGGGCGTCCGCGATGCTCCTCGCCGTCGTGTCCGGACCGTGCGCCAACCGCCACATCCCCCACGCCAACTCCTCACTCTGTGCCGCTGCCTGCCCCCTAGACGGCGCAGGCCCACCACTCCCATAACGAGCGGGAGTTCCGCAGGGGTCGGGAGCTGGATCGTTCCGTTCGCATCGTAGGGGGCAACCCTATGCGACGGTTCGGGGGCAGCGGTCGACCCGGTGGCCGAGTCGGACACGGAGGCGTACGTCTTCGGTTCCTCCAGCATGTTCCAGTGGCCGAAGGGCCAGGCGATCACCATGGCGCGGCCCACGACCTCGTCCTCGGAGACCGTGCCCCCGTAGTCGGTGTCCTGGTGGGCGCGGGAGTCCGCGGAGTTGTTCCGGTGGTCGCCCATGACCCACAACCGCCCCTGGGGGACGGTGACGTCGAACGGCGTGTCGGACGGGGCGGCGCCGGGATACAGGTAGTCCTCGATCAGCGGGACGCCGTTGACGGTCACGCGCCCCTGCGGGTCACAGCACTGGACCCGGTCGCCGCCGACGCCGACGACCCGCTTGATGAGGTCCTTCTCGTTCTCGGAGGGCAGCAGGCCGATGAAGGTGAGCCCTTCCTTGACCTGCTTGACGACGATGGGGTCGGTCTTCTGCGTGGTCGGCTGCTCGTCCTTGAGCCAGCCCCCCGGGTCCTTGAACACGACGACGTCCCCGCGCTGCGGCTTCGAGCCGAACCACGGGGTGAGCTTGTCGACCAGGACGCGGTCGCCGATCTGGATCGTCTGCTCCATGGAGCCGGACGGGATGACGAAGGCCTGGACGAGGAATGTCTTCAGCACGAGCGCTATCAGGAGGGCGACGCCCACGAGGAGCGGTATTTCCTTGACGGCACCGCGCCGGCGCCGCCGCTTGACCTTGCGCTGGAGCTTGCGGCGTTCGGCACGCGTACGACCGCTGCCGGACGGGGCGGTGCGTCGAGCGCCGGTGGGCAACAGGTTCTCCGCGGGGCTCGCGGGGACGCCGCGCGGTTTGCCTCGGTTACCCATGGGCGCCCGCCCTCGCGGCCGCGGGCACGCGCGTGTAGGCGTCGGGGCGGTGCAGCCGGCCGGTGTGGCCGAAGGGCCAGACGATCCAGTCGGCGCGTCCGATCACCTCGCCGACGGGGATCATGCCGCCGCCGGGGGAGCCGAGGTGGTCGCGGGAGTCGCTGGAGTCGCCGCGGTGGTCGCCGAGGACGAACAGGGTGCCGTCGGGCACGACGACGTCGAAGGGCACCGCGGACGGGCTGTCGCCGGGATACAGGAAGCCCGACTCGTCGACCGGCCGGCCGTTCACCTGGATCCTCCCCTCGCTGTCGCAGCAGACCACGTGGTCTCCCCCCACGCCGACAACGCGTTTGATGTAGTCCGCGTGCCCGAAGTACCCGGTCCCGTCGAACACGACGATGTCTCCCCGCTGCGGCGCGGCATCGAAACGGTACGCCAACCTATTTACGAGAACCCGGTCCCCGATCCTCAAACCCTGCTCCATGGATCCGCTGGGGATCTGGAACGGGCGCACCACGAACGTGCTGAGCAGCAGCGAGAACAGCAGGCAGAGCAGCAGGGTGAGAGTGATCCGGCCGCCCGGGACCCAGGAGCCGACCCGCGCCACCAACGCGAAACGCGACCGGTCCTCCGGCCCTGCGGCTTGCGAGGTCGTCACCTCGGAACCGGAAGGGCGGGAGGAGCGGTCGCGCTCCGTCGGCTGTGCTTCGGTGTCCATCGGAGCCAGATGCTATCCGGCCCCGACGCGAACCCCGGAGAGCGCTCAGCTCTCGCGCTTCTCCTTGATCTTCGCGGCCTTGCCGCGCAGCTCGCGCAGGTAGTACAGCTTGGCGCGGCGGACGTCACCCTTGGTGACGAGCTCGATCTTCTCCACGATCGGGGTGTGCACCGGGAAGGTGCGCTCGACGCCGACGGAGAAGGAGACCTTGCGGACCGTGAAGGTCTCGCGCACGCCGGAGCCCTGGCGGCGGATCACGACGCCCTTGAACTGCTGCACACGGGAGCGGTTGCCCTCGATGACGCGGACGTGCACGTTGACCGTGTCACCCGGACGGAAGGCGGGGACGTCGCTGCGCAGCGACGCGGAGTCGACGGTGTCGAGCAGGTGAGACATTTCGTCTGCTTTCCTCGCTGATGCCACAGGTCATCAACGGAAACTAGGTCTTTCGGAAGGTGGGTCGCGCGGGTCGGGGCGGACGTCGTCTCCCCCTGTGGCAGGGGCGCACGCCGGACGGACGCACAACAGCTGGCTATTCTTCCACGCTCTCGGTCCTGCGCCAAAATCGGCCGTACGGCTCCCCCGCCGGGTCCGGCGCCCACCCCAGGATGGAGAGCATCTCGCGGTCCTTCTTGTCGAAGGCCTTGGGGTCGCAGCGCTCGATGAGGTCGGGCCGGTGGGCGGTGGTGCGCTTGAGCGCCTCGTCGCGGCGCCAGCGGGCGATCTTGCCATGGTGGCCGCTGAGCAGCACGTCGGGGATGTCCCGGCCGCGCCACTCGGGGGGCTTGGTGTAGACGGGCCCCTCCAGGAGGTTCGCCATGGCGCCGGGCGCGAAGGAGTCGTCCCGGTGGGACTCGGCGTTGCCCAGGACGCCGGGCAGCAGCCGCGCCACGGCCTCGGTCACGACGAGGACGGCTGCCTCGCCGCCGGCCAGGACGTAGTCGCCGATGGACACCTCGTAGACCGGCATCCGGGTCGCGTACTCGTCGACGACGCGGCGGTCGATGCCCTCGTAGCGGGCCGGCGTGAAGATCAGCCACGGGCGCTCGGAGAGCTGGACGGCGAGTTCCTGGGTGAAGGGGCGGCCGCTGGGTGTGGGCACGATGAGGGCGGGCGCCCGGGAGCCCGTCTCGTAGCCGTCGGCCAGGACGGAGTCCAGCGCGTCCCCCCACGGCTCCGTCTTCATGACCATGCCGGGACCGCCGCCGTACGGGGTGTCGTCGACGGTGTTGTGCCGGTCATAGGTCCAGGAGCGCAGGTCGTGGACGTGCACGCCGAGCTGTCCCCGCGCACGCGCCTTGCCGACGAGGGAGACGTTCAGCGGTTCCAGGTACTCGGGGAAGATCGTGACGACGTCGAGGCGCATTTACGGCTCTTCCCGGCTGGAGGCGATCTCGGCGCGGTCGTCGATCAGGCCGGGCGGCGGGGTGATGACGGCCCTCTGCTCCTCAAGGTCGATCTCGGTGACGATCTCCTCGACGAAGGGGATCAGTACCTCACTGCCGTCGGGGCGCTCCACGATGAACAGGTCCTGCGAGGGCAGGTGGGAGATCTCCGTGATCCGGCCGACCTCGGTGCCGTCCGCGGTGACCACGTCGAGGTCGATGAGCTGGTGGTCGTAGTACTCGTCCTCGTCCTCGGGACGTTCCTCCGGATCGACCTCGGCGATCAGGAGGGTGTTGCGCAGGGCCTCCGCGCCGCTGCGGTCGCTGACGCCTTCGAAGCGCAGCAGGAGGCGGCCGCTGTGGACGCGGCCCGTCTCGATGGTGAGCGGTCCCGTGGTGGCGGGATCCGTGGCGAGCACGGCACCGGGGGCGAGCCTCAGCTCCGGCTCGTCGGTCCGTACCTCGACGGTGACCTCACCCTTGATGCCATGGGCACGGCCGATCCGTGCGACTACCAGCTGCACGTGTCCAAGTCTCCTGTCATACAGCGACGGGCCGGGGACGGCCCTCAGGCCCTCCCCGGCCCGAGCCGGTTGCGATAAGCGTCAGCGGACGTGGTCCACGTCGACGAGGTCGACGCGGACTCCGCGACCGCCGATGGCGCCCACGACGGTGCGCAGGGCGCGTGCGGTGCGGCCGTTTCGGCCGATCACCTTGCCGAGGTCGTCCGGATGGACCCGGACCTCGAGCACGCGACCGCGGCGCAGGTTGCGCGAGGCGACCTGCACATCGTCAGGGTTGTCGACGATGCCCTTCACGAGGTGCTCGAGAGCCTCCTCGAGCATGCTCAGGCCTCGGTCGAAGCGGACTCAGCGGCGGCCTCGTCCTTCTTCTCAGCCTTCTTCTTCTGGGTGATCGCCTCACCCTTGCCCTCGTCCTCGCCACCGATGGCCTCGAAGGACGGGCGCGCGGCCTTCTCCGGCTGCGTCAGCAGCGGAGCCGGGGCGGGCTCGCCCTTGAACTTCTGCCAGTCGCCGGTCTTCTTGAGGATGGCCATCACGGGCTCGGTCGGCTGAGCGCCGACACCGAGCCAGTACGCCACGCGCTCGGCGTCGACCTCGATCACCGACGGGTTGTACGTCGGGTGGTACTTGCCGATCTCCTCGATGGCCCTGCCGTCACGGCGGGTACGGGAGTCGGCGACGACGATGCGGTAGTGAGGCGAACGGATCTTGCCCAGACGCTTCAGCTTGATCTTGACTGCCACGGGAGTGGGTTCTCCTGGTTTTGACGTGGTTGGGCACGGCGGAAATGCCGCGTGGGGTTGCGGTACCCGAGTGCCCGATGGACGCGTCAGCCGGAGGCGAGAGGGTTCCTGTGCGGCTGTCGAGTACAGCTAGCCATTGTGCCACACCCTGGGGGCCCCTCCGGGCCGGGGGCATCACCCGCTGCGCGGGCATGCCGAAAGCGCACCCGGCGTGGAGGTGAAGCCCGTCGGGTGCGCGTCACGGCCCGAGCCCTGCGCCACTGACCGGCACCCACGAGATGCCGGCGGAGGGCGTCAGCTCGCTACCGCTCCCACGACGTCCGGGATCCGGAACGGCTTGCCGCAGCCGCCGCAGACGATGGGGGCCTGGGCGAGGACGGACGGTACGACCCGGACGTTGCGGCCGCAGTCGCAGACCGCCTTGACCCGGACGCCGCCGCCGGAGGAGCCGTGGCGGGCGGCCGGGCCCCGGAAGGTGCGGGAGGTGTCGGAGGAGGTCGCGGCGGTGTGGGCCTTCAGGGCGCGCTGGAGGCGTTCCATGGTCGGGCGGTAGCGGCGCTTCGCCTCGGGGGTGAGCGTGACCAGGGAGAAGCCGCTGCTGGGATGCGGTTCCTCGGGGTGGTCCAGGCCCAGCTCCTCGGCGATCGCGAGGAATCTGCGGTTGTGGTAGCGGCCGGCACGGGAGGTGTCGCGGACGCCGCGCGCGGCGGCGATGCCATGGACTGCCTCATGGAGCAGTCGCTCGAAGGAGAGCTCGTGACCGCACGCGGACGACGACTCCCCGATCAGGGACTCTGGCGCGGCAAGGTCGGGCAGCTCGGGGTGGTACCGCTGAATGTCGGCCCACGCCTGTGCCAGCTCTGCGGCGAGTACAGGTGGTGTCTGTGTCGTGCTCACGTAATGACAACGAGCCGGGGTGCCCCAGTGTTCCGATTCCGGGGCATCCCAAATAATTTGCACGTACCCGTCAGTTGCCCCTGATGCGTCCCGACGAGGGCGGGTGCGCTGATCTGTGGATAAGCCTCACAGCTCACCACAAAGGTGGTGCGTAGTTCCGTGTACGCGCCGGCGCGTAGAGCGCGTCCGCGCGCCGGTGCGCCGGGGTTCCGCCGATGCGCAAGAGGCGTTTCGGTCACCTCGCGCCTTGTTCGGTCGGCGCGGGCACCACTCGGTGAGCGCGTGCGACGACCGCGACGTTACCTGTTGCGTCGCCGGTGCCCGGCATCGACCCGCCACTGGTGGCCGGACACCGCAGGGTCACCGCGCGATCGGCGGGCCCACGTTGCCGGAATGTGAAATCTCGCCATAGGCACATGACAACTCACGAACCGGGCCGCACCCCACTGGACGACAGGTCGAGGGGGGAGTTTCCTGGCATACGGGGGTAGTGCGAGCGCACTGTCACGGGGGCCATGGAATCGGGCAAGAGGCAACTCTCGGCGGATTGGGGCGCTTACTTATGACACCTACGCTCGTGCGGCAGCACCTGCCTCACGCGGGGACCGCACCCCGCGTCGATGTGCGTGCACGCGCGCGTGACTGGTCCGAGATCCAGGAGCGGATGCTCGTACCGCTCTACGAGGCCGTCTACGAGCGACTGGAAGTGGGTCCCGCCACGCGGCTGCTCGGCCTCGGCTGTGGTTCCGGGCTCTCCCTGCTGATGGCCGCCGCCCGGGGAGCGGCGGTCACCGGTGTCGACGCATCTCCCGAAAGAATGGCCCTGGCGCGGGAGCGGCTGCTCCCCGGGGCGCCGGGCGCACGTCCGCGTCCGCGTACCCGGCTGGTCGACGGCTCGCCCCGGGACACCGCGGAGCCGGGCGCTCCCGGGTACACCCTGGTGACCGCCTTCGAGCCGATCGGGTGCCTCGCGGGCGACTCGGAGGGTCTGGGCGGACTGCTCGCGGAGGCCACGCCGCTCGCCCAGCGGGGTGCGGCCGTGGTGCTGGCCGGCTGGGGCCCGCCGGAGCGCTGCGCGACGGCGTCCGTGATGCGGGTGGCCACGAAGCTGGCGGAGCCGTTGCGCACCTCGGGCAGCTGGCGTCCCGCCTGCCGGGACGACCTGGAGGATGTCGCCCAGCGGGCCGGGCTCAAGCCGGACGGGTCGGGGCGGGTGGCGTGCCCCTTCGGCTACGCCGATGTGGACAGCGCGGTACGCGGCCTGAAGTCGACGGGGCTGTTCGACGCGGCGATGACGGCGACGGACCAGGTGCAGGTGGACAAGGAACTGGTCGAGGCCCTGCATCCGCACCAGCGCCAGGACGGGACGGTGTGGATGCCGAACGTGTTCCGGTATCTGATCGCCCGGACACCCTGACGCCCGGACGCCTGACGGACAGGCTTCCGATGCGGGTGTGAAGGGCGCGGGGAAAGCACCGGAGGCCCGGCGCGGAAGGGCGAGGCGGACACCGAGACGGAGGCGGCGAAGGTGAGGGGCGCCCTCCTTGAGGAAGGAGGGCGCCCCTCACCACGGTTCCGGGCGGGTCGTCAGCCCATGAACTTCTTGAACTCGTCGGGGAGTTCGAAGTCCTTGCCGCCCTGCTGCGGCAACCCGAACGCGCTGCCGCCCTCGGCCGCGGCGGCCCGGCGGGCGGCCTCCTCCTGCTCCTGCTGCTTGCGCTTCATCGGGTTGCCGGAGCGCTGCTTGCCCTTGGCCTGCTTCTGCTTCTTCTTCGTCCGGCCGGGGCCGCCACCCATGCCGGGCATCCCCGGCATCCCGGGCATGCCGCCGCCCTGGGCCATGCGGGACATCATCTTGCGGGCCTCGAAGAACCGCTCGACCAGGTTCTTGACCGCGCTGACCTCGACGCCGGAGCCCTTGGCGATACGGGCGCGACGCGAGCCGTTGATGATCGTCGGCTCCTGGCGCTCGGCCGGGGTCATCGACTTGATGATGGCGGCCGTGCGGTCGACGTCCCGCTCGTCCAGGTTGTTGATCTGGTCCTTCATCTGGCCCATGCCCGGCAGCATGCCGAGCAGCTTGGAGAGGGAGCCCATCTTGCGGACCTGCTCCATCTGGGCCAGGAAGTCGTCCAGGGTGAAGTCCTGGCCCTTCTTGGACGCCAGCTTGGAGGCCATCTTCTCGGCCTCTTCCTGGCTGAACGTCTTCTCCGCCTGCTCGATCAGGGTGAGCAGGTCACCCATGTCGAGGATGCGGGAGGCCATCCGGTCAGGGTGGAACGCGTCGAAGTCGTCGAGCTTCTCGCCGTTCGAGGCGAACATGATCGGCTTGCCGGTGATCTGCCGGATCGACAGGGCGGCACCACCGCGCGCGTCACCGTCGAGCTTGGAGAGCACCACGCCGTCGAAGCCGACACCGTCGCGGAAGGCCTCGGCGGTGTTGACGGCGTCCTGGCCGATCATCGCGTCGACGACGAACAGGATCTCGTCCGGGGAGACGGCGTCGCGGATGTCCGCGGCCTGCCGCATCATCTCCTGGTCGATGCCGAGGCGGCCGGCGGTGTCCACGATCACGATGTCGTGGACCTTCGACTTGGCGTGCTCGATGGAGTCCTTGGCGACCTTGACCGGGTCACCGACGCCGTTGCCCGGCTCGGGGGCGTAGACCGCGACACCGGCGCGCTCGGCGACGACGCTGAGCTGGTTGACGGCGTTGGGGCGCTGGAGGTCACAGGCGACCAGCAGCGGCGAGTGTCCCTGCTCCTTCAGCCAGTGGCCGAGCTTGCCCGCGAGGGTGGTCTTACCGGCACCCTGCAGACCCGCCAGCATGATCACGGTGGGCGGCTGCTTGGCGAAGCGCAGGCGCCGGGTCTCGCCGCCGAGGATGGTGACGAGTTCGTCGTTGACGATCTTGAGGACCTGCTGGGCGGGGTTCAGCGCCTTGCTGACCTCGGCACCGAGGGCGCGCTCCTTGACGTTCTTGATGAACGTACGGACGACAGGAAGCGCCACGTCCGCCTCGAGGAGCGCGATCCGGATCTCGCGCGCCGTGGCGTCGATGTCCGCCTCGGAGAGCCGTCCCTTGCCGCGCAGGTTCTTGAAGGTCGCTGAGAGGCGATCGGAAAGAGTATCGAACACGGCGCTCGCGGTCCTCGGGGTCGGTGGCTACAGGGAATCGCCCTCCAGGGTATCCCGGCGTGACAAGTCGCCGGGTCGGCCTCACCCCCGCAGTGTCTCCTCCAGCTTCCGCGCCACGGACGCCGCCTCCTCCCCGGGCAGGGGCGCGCCTTCCGGGCCGGTCACGTAGAAGGCGTCGACGGCGTTGGCGCCGAGGGTGGAGACGTGCGCGCTGCGTACCCGCACGCTCGCGTCCTCCAGGGCGCGGCCGATGCGGAACAGCAGGCCCGGGGCGTCCTGGGAGCGGACCTCGATGACCGTGGCCAGCCGGGAGGCGGCCGGGTGGACCGACACCCGGGCCGCCGGCGCGATCACGCCCCGGCGGCGCGGATAGGCCGCGTCCCGTTCCGCGAGGCGGCCGGCGATGTCCAGGGAACCGTCCAGGGCCCGGACGAGGTCCGCGCGCAGCCGGGCGGCCTGCGGCAGGGAGCCGTACTCGGCGGCGACCCGCCAGTCCAGCAGGAGGACGGAACCCTCGACACCGTCCGGGAGGTGCAGGGAGCGCAGTTCCGCGGTCCGTACGGTCAGCCGGTGCATGGCGAGGACACCGGCCACCGCGGGCAGCACCCCGGGCTGGTCGGGGACGGCGATGAGCAGCTCCACGCCGAGCGGCTCGGGGTCGCCGGACGGTTCCTGCCCGGCGGGTGGCTCGGTCTGCGCCCGCAGGGCGAGCACCGGGCTGCCCGTCGCGGCCGCCTCCAGGGCGAGACGCTCCTGCTCGGCGGTCGGCGCGGCCTCCTCGGGGTCGTCCGGGGCGTCTCCGGCGAACACCGCCGAGACCCTTTTGACCAGGTCGGCGACGAGTGAGCCGCGCCAGGACGACCAGGCGGCCGGGCCGGTCGCGAGGGCGTCGGCCTCGGTGAGCGCGTGCAGCAGCTCCAGGGTGCCCTGGGAGCCGACGGCCTCGGCGACCGCGCGCACGGTGGCCGGGTCCTCCAGGTCGCGCCGGGTGGCGGTGTCGATGAGCGTGAGGTGGTGCCGTACGAGGGTGGCGATGACGGTCACGTCGTGGCGGTCGAAGCCGATGCGGGCGGCGACGTCCTTGGCGATGATCTCGCCGGCGACCGAGTGGTCGCCGGGCCAGCCCTTGCCGATGTCGTGCAGCAGCGCGGCGACCAGCAGCAGGTCGGGGCGGCTGACCCGGCGGGTGAACTCGGAGGCGCGCACCGCCGTCTCGATCAGGTGCCGGTCGACGGTCCACAGGTGCACGGCGTTGCGCTGCGGGCGGCAGCGGACCCGCTCCCAGTCGGGCAGCAGCCGAGTGATCAGCCCTTCCGCCTCCAGCGCCTCCCACACCTCGACAGTGGGGCGGCCGGAGCCGAGCAGGGTGACGAGCTGTTCGCGGGCCTCGGCGGGCCAGGGCGCGGGCAGCGGGCGCACGGTGGCCGCCAGGCGCCGTACGGCGTGCAGCGAGAGCGGGAGTCCGGCCTGTGCGGCGGCGGCCGCGGCGCGCAGGGGCAGCACCGGGTCGCGCTCGGGGCGCGCGGCCCGGGCGAGCACCACCTCGCCGTCCTGCTCGACGACGCCCTCGGCCAGCGGGGACCGCTCGGCGGTCGGCTTCCCGCCGCCCAGCATGGCGCGCAGCCGGGGCCGCACGGCGCGCGACCGCAGGACGCGCCCCACCTCGCGCCAGGTGACATCACTGGCGTACGACACGAGCCGCGCCGCCTCGTACACCTGCCGCAGCAGGGTGTCGGCGTCGAGCAGGCCGAGTTCGGCGGCCACCTGGTCCTGCTCCTGGAGGGCGAGCCGGTCGGTCGCGCGCCCGGTGGCCAGGTGCAGGGCGTCCCGGACGTCGAGCAGCCGGCGCCGGGCGTCGGCGAGGCCCTCGCGCGGGGCGTCGGCGAGCCAGGAGGCGGCGACGGCCCGAAGCGCGGTGGCGTCCCGCAGCCCGCCGCGGGCCTCCTTCAGGTCGGGCTCCAGCAGGTACTGCAACTCGCCCTGGCGTTCGGCACGCTCGGCGCACAGTTCCTGGAGTTCGGGGAGGCGTTTGGGCGCCTGGTTGCGCCAGTCGGCCAGGACGGCGGTGCGCAGTCCCGCGGTGAGCCCGAGGTCGCCGGCGATGTGCCGGGCGTCGAGCAGGCCCAGCTGCACCTTGAGGTCCTCACCCGCGGTCTTGCGGGCCTCGGCGGGTGTGCGGACGGAGTGGTCGAGGTCCAGGCCCAGGTCCCAGACGGGGTACCAGAGCCGGTCGGCCAGGGCGGCGACCGCCTTGGCGTCGCTGCCGTCGTGCAGCAGGAGCAGGTCGAGGTCGCTGCGCGGGGACAGCTCTCCGCGCCCGTAGCCGCCGACGGCGACCAGGGAGGCCCCCCGCAGCCCCTCCGCGCCCGCGCTGAACAGGCCGGTCAGCCAGTCGTCCGTCAGTTCGGCCAGGGCCGCACGGCGCGGCGGCCCGGACCGCGTCTCCTCGGTGAGGAGACGCAGCCGGGCCGCCGCGTAGCCGCTGGGTCCCGAGTCCTCTGCTTCCTTCTGCACGTCCGTACCCGTCACCCAGTGGCTCCTGTTCTGTTCGCCTGCCCAAGGGCCTTCAGAGCGCGTCGGGACCGCGCTCACCGGTCCTGACCCGTACGGCCGTCTCGACCGGGATGGACCAGACCTTGCCGTCACCGATCTTGCCGGTGCGGGCCGCCTTGACCACCACGTCGAGCAGCTGCTCGGCGTCGTCGTCCTCGACCAGGACCTCGATGCGGATCTTGGGGACCAGGTCAACGGTGTACTCGGCACCGCGGTAGACCTCGGTGTGGCCCCGCTGACGACCGTAGCCGCTGGCCTCGGTGACCGTCAGGCCGTGTACTCCGAAGGCCTGCAGGGCCTCCTTGATCTCGTCGAGCCGGTGCGGCTTCACGACGGCGGTGATGAGCTTCATGCGTCCACCTTCTTGCTCTCGGCGCCGCCCACGGCGGCCGCGACGGCGGCGGTCTTGGCGGCACCGCCACCGGCGCCGCTGAAGTCGTATGCGGTCTCGGCGTGCTCGGCCTGGTCGATGCCGGCGACCTCGTCGTCCTCGGGAACCCGCATGCCCATGGTCTTGTCGAGGACGAAGGCCAGGATCGCGGAGACGATCAGGGAATAGGCGAGCACCGCGAAGACACCGGCGCACTGCTTCCAGAACTGGGCCAGGCCGCCGCCGTAGAAAAGGCCCTCGACGGTGGACTGGCCCTTGCCGCTGGCGAAGAGGCCGATCAGCAGGGAGCCGACGACACCGCCGACCAGGTGGACGCCGACGA
Organism: Streptomyces sp. NPDC096046; assembly: GCF_040303285.1. NCBI lineage: Bacteria > Bacillati > Actinomycetota > Actinomycetes > Kitasatosporales > Streptomycetaceae > Streptomyces > Streptomyces sp. NPDC096046. The sequence goes on from NZ_JBEOSZ010000003.1 coordinate 104,354, forward strand.
CGTCCAGGGAGTCGTCGTAGCCGAACTTGTACTTCAGGCCGACGGCCATGGCGCACAGCACACCGGCGATGGCGCCGACGGCGATCGCGCCGAGCGGGGTGACCGCGCCACCGGCCGGGGTGATGGCGACCAGGCCCGCGACCGCGCCGGAGGCGGCGCCCAGCGTGGTGAACGCGCCGTGGCGGATCTTCTCGTAGATGAGCCAGGCCAGCATGGCGGCGGCGGTGGCGACCTGCGTGTTGACGAACATCAGCGCGCCGACGCCGTCGTCGTTGCCGAGCCAGGAGCCGGCGTTGAAGCCGAACCAGCCGAACCACAGCAGACCGGCGCCGAGCATGACCAGCGGCAGGCTGTGCGGGCGCATCGGGTCCCGCTTGAAGCCGATGCGCTTGCCGATGACGAGGATCACGCCTAGCGCCGCGGCACCGGCGTTGATGTGCACCGCCGTACCACCGGCGAAGTCGATGACGCCCAGTTCGAAGGCCCAGCCGCCGGAGCCCCACACCCAGTGCGCGACCGGGAAGTAGACGACGGTGGCCCACAGGGCGATGAACAGCGCCCAGGCGCTGAACTTGACGCGGTCCGCGAGGGCACCGCTGATCAGGGCGGGCGTGATGATCGCGAACATCAGCTGGAAGACCAGGAACACGAACACCGGGATCGTGTAGCCGGGCCACAGCTCCGTCAGGCCGATGTCGCCCAGGCCGACCCAGTCGGAGTTCCAGCCGATGAGGCTGCCGGAGTCGGTGCCGAACGCCATGGAAAAGCCGTACAGCACCCACAGGATGGTGACGATCCCGAGGCTGATGAAGCTCATCATCAGCATGTTCAGGGTGCTCTTGACGCGGACCATGCCTCCGTAGAAGAAGGCCAGACCCGGCGTCATGAGCATCACCAGGGCGGAACAGATGAGCATGAACCCTGTGTTCGCGGCAGAGAGCTTGGGCGCTTCTGCGGCAAGGGTGATGGCTGGTGCCATCGGCGTCTCCTCGTCATTGGTACGGCCCCGTGCGGGCGAAGCCTCGAGCGGTATGAGGGGTGGGCCGGTTATGCGCCACGAGATTGGCGCAGCGCGGTTTCGGTGGAAGCGCCTCGTTGTTTCGCGGCCGTGACGAAGGCGCCTGCTGTGTTACGCGTCGATGAACTGCCGGATTGCGGGCGCGCCGATCGTTATCGTGGCGCAACCTTCGGTTTCAGGCAGCCGTGGGCACACAGACCGGCCGCGGTCGGCCTTCCGATGACCTGGCATGGGGGAGCCGAGTCGGGCAGTTCGGGAGGGCCGGCCGCGGCCGGGGTTCCGGGGTGGTCGTGCGGTTTGATCAGACCGCTTCGGCGGCGGTCTCGGGCAGTTCGGCGGCGAGCCGCTCGGTGAGGTCGACGACCTCACCGAGGTCGCCGAAGTCGCGGGCGGCCGTGTCCACCGTCTTGCGGATGCGGGTGTTGACGCGCTCGGAGCGGACCTTCTTGGCGACCTGCATGGCATCGGCTGCGAAGACAGTGCTCCGCTCGGGCTCGCGCTGGAGGAGGTGCACCGTGGCCATGCCGATGAGGTTCAGTGCGTACGACCGCTGGTGCTCGCCGTCCTCGGCGAAGAGCTCCACCGCTCGCTGCATCAGCGGTTCGGCCAGCGAGGCGTAGGCGGGGCTGCGCCCGGCGACGTAGGCCAGGTCGCGGTAAGAGTGGGAGTTCTCGCCGTACAGCTCGGCCTCGGAGAAGAAGCGGATCCAGTCGGGGTCGGGCTCGTCCCACTCGTCGGCCTCGGAGAAGGTGTCCTCCGCCATCCGGACCGCCCGCTTGCACTTGCCGGGCTGCCCCATGTTGGCGTAGGCGCGGGCCTCCATCGCATACAGCATCGACTGGGTGCGCGGGCTCGCGCAGTCCCGGCTGCCGTACTGCGCGAGGTGGATCAGTTCCAGCGCGTCGTCGGGCCGCCCGAGGTGGATCATCTGGCGGCTCATGCTGGACAGCACGTACGAGCCGAGGGGCCGGTCACCGGCCTCCTTGGCGGCGTGTAACGCGAGGACGAAGTACTTCTGCGCGGTCGGCTGGAGCCCGATGTCGTACGACATCCAGCCGGCCAGTTCGGCGAGTTCGGCGGCGACCTTGAACAGCCGCCGGGTCGTGGCCTGGGGCTGGGGTTCCTGGAGGAGGTCCGTCACCTCGTGCAGCTGCCCGACGACCGCCTTGCGGCGCAGGCCGCCGCCGCACTGGGCGTCCCATTGCCGGAACATCACCGTGGTGGACTCCAGCAGGTCCAGCTCCGGCTTGGAAAGCCGGCCGCGGGCGCGCCCGGAACCGGCGTCGGGCTCGGAACGGGGGGCCGGCGGCGAGGGGACCAGCCAGCGCTGCATGGGTTCGATGAGGGCCGGGCCCGCAGCCAGGACCAGCGAGCTCCCGAGGAAGCCGCGCCGCGCCAGCATCAGGTCGCTGCGCGAGAACTCGCTGAGCAGGGCCACGGTCTGCGGGCCCGTCCAGGGCAGGTCGACGCCGGTCGCGGACGGTGACTGGCGCGCGGTGCGCAGCCCCAGGTCCTCGACGGAGACGACGACGCCGAAGCGCTCCGAGAACAGCTCGGACAGGATTTTGGGGATCGGCTCGCGGGGGTTCTCGCCGTCGAGCCAGCGACGCACACGGGAGGTGTCCGTGGAGATGTGGTTGGCGCCCAACTGCCGTGCCCTGCGGTTGACCTGGCGGGCGAGCTCGCCCTTGGACCAGCCGCTGCGCGCGAACCAGGAGGTGAGCAGCTCGTTCGGGCGCTTGTCAGCGTGCGTCGCGCTCGCAGCGTTCGTCCCGCTTCCGCCGTTGCCGCTCACTGGAACGCCCCCATCCCTGAGACCACTTGTCGCCGAGTGCGCCAAGCCCTATCAGCATGCCGGTTCGCACGGCCGTCCGTCCGGCCCTTGTCACCCTTCGAATGGAATGACGACTTGCCTCCGGCATACCCGCGAGCGCAGATGCCCCCAGGCCTCGTGCACACAAAGTAATCCTACGATCACCCGTCCGGCCACGACTCACACGGAAACGCCACCATTCGCCACCCCATTGAATGAACTCCTGTACGCCTCAGCGCGATTCACTTGACACAGCACGACCGGGAGCGGGTGCAGCGATGCACCCAGGGGCGCGCATTGTCGGGCGCGCCACCCCGGGCGCATCCGGGCACTGAGTGAACCGGCCACCACCGGGAAGGCCGAAACGGAGAGTCACGTATCGCGTCCGCAGCGTAACCACCGGTGCGTCGGACCCGTTGGAGGGGGCATGGGCTTCACGATCGGCATCAGCCGGGGCATGCGCGACATCCGGTCCGGCTCACGCCGCCGCGGCCGCACGTCGGACGGCACGGCCGTGGCCGAGTACACAGGGCTGTGGGGCTGGGACGTGGTGCCGGGGGCCCGGGCCTCGGCGGGCGCCTGCTCCTGCGGCCGGGGCGACTGCCCGGCGCCGGGCGCGCACCCACTGGACTTCGCGCCGGTGCTCGCCGCCGGCGCCACACTGGACGACGTGACCGAGATCTGGGGCGAGTTCCCCGGCGCCTCGGTGATGCTGCCGGTGGGCCGGACGTTCGACGTCGTCGAGGTGGCGGAGCCCGCCGGCTGCCGTGCGCTGGCCCGGCTGGAGCGCATGGGCCTGCCCGTCGGCCCGGTCGCGGCGACCCCGGACGGCCGCGCGCACTTCTTCGTCGCCCCCGGCGCCGCCGCCGATCTGCCCGGCCTGCTCTACCGCATGGGCTGGGACGACCCGGACTCCCTCGACCTGCGCGGCCTCGGCCCCGGCACGCACATCACGGCACCGCCGTCCGACCGCGGCGGTCTGGGCCCGGTGCGCTGGCTGCGCTCCCCCGCCCTGGACTCGGCGTCCCACCCGCCGGAGGCCCGCCTGGTGCTGGGCACCCTGGCGTATGTGGCCCACCGGTCGCGGGCCTGACCACGCCGCGAACGTACACAGCGAAGCGCCCGCCCCCGACCGCGTCCGGGGGCGGGCGCTTGTGCGACGCGCGGATCGCGCGGTACGGCTGAGGGGAGGTCACTCCCCGATAAGGGCGTCAACGAAGGCCTCCGGCTCGAACGGCGCCAGGTCGTCCGCGCCCTCGCCGAGCCCGATGAGCTTGACCGGGACGCCCAGCTCGCGCTGGACCGCGACCACGATGCCGCCCTTGGCCGTGCCGTCGAGCTTGGTGAGCACGATGCCGGTGATGTTGACGACCTCGGAGAAGACCCGCGCCTGGACCAGGCCGTTCTGGCCGGTGGTGGCGTCCAGGACGAGCAGCACCTCGTCGACCGGGGCCTGCTTCTCCACGACCCGCTTGACCTTGCCGAGCTCGTCCATGAGCCCGGTCTTGGTGTGGAGGCGGCCGGCGGTGTCGATGAGCACGACGTTCGCACCCATCTCCTTGCCCTCCTTGACCGCGTCGAACGCCACGGAGGCCGGGTCGCCGCCCTCGGGTCCGCGCACGGTATGGGCGCCGACGCGCTCGCCCCAGGTCTGCAGCTGGTCGGCCGCGGCGGCCCGGAAGGTGTCGGCGGCGCCGAGGACGACGCTCTGGCCGTCGGCCACCAGGACACGGGCGAGCTTGCCGGTGGTGGTGGTCTTGCCGGTGCCGTTGACGCCGACGACCATGACGATGCCCGGCTTGCGGTCCTCCGGCTCGGTCTTGACCGCGCGGTCCAGGTCACGGCCGACCAGCGTGATCAGTTCCTCGCGGAGCAGGGTGCGCAGTTCGTCGGTGGTGCGGGTACCGAGCACCTTCACCCGCTCGCGCAGCCGCTCGACCAGTTCCTGGGTGGGCTGCACGCCGACGTCGGCGGTGAGCAGCGTGTCCTCGATCTCCTCCCAGGTTTCCTCGTCGAGGTGCTCGCGCGACAGCAGGACGAGCAGTCCCTTGCCGAGGGCGTTCTGCGAGCGGGAGAGCCGGGTCCGCAGCCGGACCAGGCGGCCGGCGGTCGGTTCCGGGATCTCGATCGCGGGAGCTTCGGCGGGCGGCTCCTCGACTACGACCGGAGCCGAGCCGTCCGGGAGATCCACCTCCTCTATCGTGCGCCGCGGTTCCTCCCGCGGCGTCTCGGCCTCTTCGCCGACGTGCGGCTCGGCCGGTGGGGCGGTGATGTCGGGCGCTGCGGGCGGGGGCGGGGGCAGCTGCTTCTTGCGTCGGCTGCCGACGATGAGCCCGCCGAGCGCGCCGATCACGACCACGGCGATGACTACAGCAAGGATGACGATGTCCATAACGCGTCCAGTATCAGTCATGGGGCCCCGGGTCACCCTGCTCGCACCGCCCCGGAACGCCGCGGGCCGCCGGATCTCCACACCCCTGGATGTCTGACGCATCGTCAGCTAACGTCCCCCGGACACCCGCCCGGCGGAGGGAGACGCCCCATGCCCGTCACGGTCGCACGCTTCAACCTCGTCGCTCCCGGGGCCGGCCCCGCCGAGCTCGGCGCCCGGTACCGGGCGGCCCTGGAGATGGCCGCGTACGCCGACGACCGGGGCGTCACGACGGTGCAGACGGAGGAGCACCACGGGGCGGACAACAACTGGCTGCCGTCGCCGTTCGCCTTCGCGGGGGCCGTCTTCGGCGCCACCCGGCGCGTCGCGGTCACCGTCTCGGCGATCATCGGCCCGCTGCACGACCCGCTGCGGCTGGCCGAGGAGATGGCCGTGCTGGACCTGCTGAGCAACGGCCGGCTGGTGACGGTCGCCGGCATCGGGTACCGGCCGCAGGAGTACGACCTGTTCGGCGTGGACTTCACCCGGCGCGGCGCGCTCCAGGACGAGCTGCTGGAGACCCTGCTGAAGGCGTGGACCGGCAAACCCTTCTCCTACCGGGGCCGCACGGTCCGCATCACCCCGCGCCCCTTCACCGAACCGCACCCCCTGCTCCTGGTCGGCGGCTCCTCCAGGGCCGCCGCGCGCCGGGCCGCCCGGCTCGGTCTGCCCTTCTTCCCGAGCGCGCATCTGCCGGAGCTGGAGGCGTACTACAAGGAGCTGCTCGTCGAGTACGGCACCGAGGGCTGGGTCATGATGCCCGCCGCCGAGACTCCGCTGCTGCACGTGGCCGAGGATCCGGACCGGGCCTGGGCGCGGTACGGCCGGCATTTCCTGCACGAGGCGCGGACGTACGCCTCCTGGCAGTCGGGTGCGGTGCGCTCCGCCGTGAAGTCGGCCGCCACGACCGTGGAGGAGCTGCGCACGGAGGGCGTCTACCGGATCCTCACCCCGGACGCGTGTGTGGCGCTGGGACTGGACTCCTATGTGCTGCATCCGCTGGCGGGCGGGATGCCGGTGGAGGAGGGATGGCGCGGTCTGCGGCTCTTCTGCGAGCAGGTGCTGCCGCGGCTGGGGAGCTGACGCCCACGGATGTCCGGTGGCCGGCCGGGACGCTCCGGTGCTGCACTGACGCCGCGAGTCTCTCGGTCGATGTGTTCCTGCGCGAACCGCACGGACAACGGCGGATACTCGACGTCCCCGAGGGGCGCGACGACTCGGCCGGGTTCGAGTCCTGGCGCGAAACGGTGTGGGGATCACCGCCGGTGCGCCCGCTGGGGCCCGGTTCCTGCCGGTGCTCGCCGATGACGACCTGGAGGTCGAGGCCGGGGACGTGGTGGAGTTCCTGCGCGAGGTGACGCCGCTGCGTGATCACCTCGATGCCGTCGCCGCGACCCCACGCCACCCGCGGAGGCTCGCCGAGCACCGGGAGGGGCTCGTGCGTCGCCTGCGGAATCCGGAGGTGGCCGCCCTGCACGCCGGGGTGATCGGGGGCGGCGTCCTCGTCTGGTGACCCGACGGACCACCGCCCCGGCTCGGGCAGTGGCCGAACCGGGGCGGTGGCGGGTTACGGGGAGAGGGGCAGCGGGGACTTCGGCCCGTCTCCCCGAGTCGGGGGAACGGGTCAGCCCATCTCCTCCAGGGTCTTGCCCTTCGTCTCCTTGACGAATTTCAGCACGAACGGGATCGAGAGCGCGGCGAAGGCGGTGTAGATCACGTAGGTCGCGGAGAGGTTCCAGTCGGCCAGCGACGGGAAGCTCGCGGTGATGGCCCAGTTGGCGATCCACTGGGCGGCGGCGGCCACGCCCAGCGCGGCGGCGCGGATCCGGTTCGGGAACATCTCGCCGAGCATGACCCAGACGACCACGCCCCAGGACAGGGCGAAGAAGAGGACGAAGATGTGCGCGGCGATCAGGGCGATCCAGCCCTGCGCGGCCGGCAGCTTGCCGTCGACGAGGTGGTACGAGAACGCCCAGGCCTCCAGCGCGAGGCCGACGACCATGCCGACCGAGCCGATGATCGCGAGCGGCCTGCGTCCGATGCGGTCGACGAAGATCATCGCGATGACGGTGCCGAGGATGTTGATGATCGACGTCGTGAAGGAGTAGAAGAACGAGGCCGTCGGGTCGACACCCACCGACTGCCACAGCGTCGCGGAGTAGTAGAAGGCGACGTTGATGCCGACGAACTGCTGGAAGACCGACAGGCCGATACCGATCCAGACGATCGGCTTGAAGAAGAAGCTGCCGCCCAGCAGGTCCTTGAAGCTCGACCTGTGCTCGCTCTTCATGGCGCCCTCGATCTCGGCGACCCGGGCGCCGAGGTCCACGTCCTTGCCCTCGACCTCGACGAGGATCTCCCGGGCGCGCTCGTGCTTGCCGACGGAGATCAGGAAGCGCGGGGACTCGGGGATGGCGAAGGAGAGCAGCCCGTAGAGGACGGCCGGGACGACCATGACGCCGAGCATGACCTGCCAGGCCTCCAGGCCCATCAGCTTGCCGCGCTGGTCACCGTCGGCGGCATGCAGCAGACCCCAGTTGACCAGCTGCGAGACGGCGATGCCGATGACGATCGCGGCCTGCTGAAAGGAGCCGAGCCGGCCGCGGTAGGCGGGCGGGGCGACCTCGGCGATGTAGGCCGGGCCGATCACGGAGGCCATGCCGATGGCGAAGCCGCCGACGACGCGCCAGAAGGCGAGGTCCCACAGCGCGAAGGGCAGCGCGGAGCCGACGGCGCTGATGGTGAAGAGGACCGCGGCGATCTGCATGCACCGGATACGGCCGATGCGGTCGGCTATGCGGCCGGCGGTGGCGGCGCCGATGGCGCAGCCGATGAGGGCGATGGCGATGACCTGGGCCAGGGCTGCTGAGCCGACGTCGTAACGGTCGCGGATGGCCTCGACGGCGCCGTTGATCACGGAGCTGTCGTAGCCGAAGAGGAAACCGCCCATGGCGGCCGCCGCGGCGATGAAGATGACGTGCCCGAGATGATCGGGGTGAGCCGTCCCGGCTCCTGACTTGGATGCCTGCGCTGTGCTGGTCACGTGTACTCCTCGGCCACCGGCAACGCTGCCGGAGGGGATCAGCCCTTCGAGGTGCCACCTGAAGGTACCTGAAGGTAAAAGGAACGGTTCCGAGACTATGTCTTCAAGTTTCGAAGTCAATAGTCGGTTCCCGTGAAACGGGCGCAAGACTGTGTCAATCATGTGTTCAAGAAATGAAGCCACCGAGGAGCCGCAGGTGGGCGGGTGTAGAACCCACGCATCTATCGCAGGCGCTGGCTGATGACCTTCGACACACCGTCGCCCTGCATGGAGACGCCGTAGAGCGCGTCGGCGACCTCCATCGTGCGCTTCTGGTGGGTGATCACGATCAGCTGGGAGGCTTCCTGGAGCTCCTGCATGATCCGGATGAGCCGCTGGAGATTGGTGTCGTCGAGGGCGGCCTCGACCTCGTCCATGACATAGAACGGGCTGGGCCGCGCCTTGAAGATCGACACGAGCATCGCCACCGCCGTCAGCGACCGCTCCCCGCCCGAGAGCAGGGACAGGCGCTTGACCTTCTTGCCCGGCGGCCGCGCCTCGACGTCCACACCCGTGGTGAGCATGTTGCCGGGGTCGGTCAGCACCAGCCGCCCCTCACCACCGGGGAACAGCCGGCTGAAGACGCCCTCGAACTCCCGGGCCGTGTCGCGGTAGGCCTCGGTGAAGACCTGCTCGACGCGCTCGTCGACCTCTTTCACCACCTGCAGGAGGTCCGCGCGCGTCTTCTTCAGGTCCTCGAGCTGCTCGCTGAGGAACTGGTGGCGTTCCTCCAGCGCCGCGAACTCCTCCAGGGCGAGCGGATTCACCTTGCCGAGCTGCTGGTAGGCCCGCTCGGCGGCCTTGAGTCGCTTCTCCTGCTCGGCCCGGAGATACGGCCGGGGGCGGTTGCGCGGGTGCTCCGGGTCCTCCGGCAGCTCCTCGCCCTCGGCGGGGGGCGAGGGCGGCACGAGCTGGCGCGGCCCGTATTCCGCCACCAGTCCGGCCGGTTCGACACCCAGCTCCTCCAGCGCCTTGGTCTCCAGCTGCTCGATGCGCAGCCGCTTCTCGGCGCCGAGTACCTCGCCGCGGTGGACCGAATCCGTCAACTTGTCGAGCTCGGCCTTGAGGTCGCGTCCCTCGGTGCGGGCGCGGACGAGTTCTTGCTCCCGGCGGGCCTTGGCCGCCTCGGCGGCGGTGCGCTCCTCGTCGGCCCGGGCCAGGGAGACCTCGATGTGCGCGAGCAGTTGCCGGGCGCCCGAGCCGACGGCCCCGGCGACGGCCGCCTCGTGCCGCAGCCGGGCCCGCCGCTGCTCGGCACGCGCGCGTGCCTCGCGCTCCGCACGGGCGGCCCGATCCAGGGAGTCGGCCCGGCCCGCCAGGCCCTTGACCCGTTCCTCGTGCGTACGGACCTGGAGGCGTGCCTCCATCTCGGTCTGGCGGGCGTTGGCACCGTCGGCCGCGAGCCGGTCCCGTGCGGAGGTGTCGGGCTCCTCCTCGATCGGCATCTCCTCGGCGACGGCGAGCCGCTCGGCGAGTTCCTCCACCTCCTGGAGCGCCCTGTCGAGGGCCTCCTGCGCCCGGGCCGCGGCGGCGGCGGACCGCTCGGCCTCTCCCGCCGCTCCTCGCGCCTGTCCGGCGAGCCGGCCGAGCTGCTGGGCGACGGACGACTTCTCCCGGTCGGCGGCCCGGCGCCGCTCCCCCAGTTCCTCGACCCGCGCGGCACACTCCGTGCGCCGCTCGGCGGCCGTGTGCTGGGCCTCGGTGAGCTCCTCGCAGCGGACCGCCAGCTCTTCGAGCTCGGCGGCGGCCTCGTCGACGGAGGCCTGGACCTCCAGCAGGCTGGGGGCGCCGGCCGAGCCGCCGTGGGCGAAGTGCGCGCCCAGCAGGTCGCCCTCGGCGGTGACGGCGGTGAGGCCGGGATGGGCGTAGACGAGGTCTTCGGCGTCTTCGAGGGTGTTGACGACGACGATGCCGTGCAGGAGGCGGCGGACGGCCGGCATGAGGCCGGAAGGGCCGCGGACCAGTTCCGCGGCGAAGGGGTGACCGGCGTCCGTGGGCCCGTCGGGGACCGCCGCCCCTCCGGGGTGAGCGTCTCCCGCCAGGAGCAGTGCCGCCCGGCCTCCGTCCTGTTTGCGCAGGAGTCTGATCGCGTCCGCCGCCGATGCCGGGCTCGTCACCGCGATGGCGTCCGCCGCAGCCCCGAACGCCGCGGCCAGGGCGACCTCGTGCCCCGGGGTCACCGTGAGCAGTTCCGCCGCCGGGCCGAGCAGGCCGGAGAGGCGGTCCTTCGCCGCGAGCAGTATCCCGGTGCCGTCCTTGCGGCGCAGACCGAGTGCCAGGGTCTCGTGACGGGCCTGGGTGGCGGCCCGCTTGCGTTCGGCCGCCGTGGCGTCCTCGCGCGCTGCCGTGAGGGCGGCCTCCGCCTCGGCCAGCCGCTGTTTCGCCGCCGCGTGCAGCTCGGCGAGCTCCGCGTCGCCGGTTTCGAGGCCGTCGACCTCGGCCTTGAGTGCCTCGTACTCCTCCTGGGCGGCGACGGCACGTTCCTGCGCCTCGTCGCGTGTGGCGGCCAGGCGTTCGATCTCGGCCTGGGCGGAGGCCGCGCGCGAGCGGGCGGCGTTGACCTGGCCGCCGAGCCGGGCCAGCCCCTCGCGCCGGTCGGCGATGGCGCGGGCGGCGTCCTTCAGACGCCGTTCCTCCTGGGTGAGCGCGCGTTCCAGCTCGGCGCGGTGGGCGACGGTGTCCTCCAGGGCGCGTTCGGCCGCCTCCAGGGCCGCTTCCAGCTCGGCCTCCTGCTCACGGATGCGGACGGCCTCACGCTCCATGTCCTCGGGGTCGCGTCCGCGCCGCTCCTCGGGGGGCGCGGAGGTGGCACTCTTCACCCGGGCGTCGGCCAGCGAGATCGTGCCGCGCACCCGTTCGGCGAGCTGGGAGAGCTCGTACCAGGTCTGCTGGGCCCGCTGGAGGCGCGGTGTGAGTTGCCGGACCTCGTCCTCCAGCAGGGTCTCGCGCTGGAGCGCCTTGCGCAGCTCCTGTTCCGCGGACTCCTTGCGCTCCTTCAGCGCGGCCTCGTCGGCGACCTCGGCGTCCAGGGCTTCCCGGAGCCGTACGAGGTCGTCGGCGAGGAGGCGCAGGCGGGCGTCGCGCAGGTCGGCCTGGATGACGGCGGCCCTGCGGGCGACGGCGGCCTGGCGGCCGAGCGGCTTGAGCTGGCGCCGGAGTTCGTCGGTGAGGTCCTGCACGCGGGCGAGGTTGGCCTGCATCGCGTCCAGCTTCCGCAGCGCCTTCTCCTTGCGCTTGCGGTGCTTGAGGACCCCGGCGGCCTCCTCGATGAAGGCGCGGCGGCCCATGGGGTCGGCGTGCAGCACGGAGTCGAGCTGGCCCTGCCCGACGATCACGTGCATCTCGCGGCCGATGCCGGAGTCGGAGAGGAGTTCCTGGATGTCGAGGAGACGGCAGGTGTCGCCGTTGATCTGGTACTCGCTGCCGCCGTTGCGGAACATGATCCGCGTGATGGTGACCTCGGCGTACTCGATGGGCAGGGCCCCGTCGGAGTTGTCGATGGTCAGGGACACCTCGGCGCGGCCCAGCGGGGGGCGGCCGGTGGTGCCGGCGAAGATGACGTCCTCCATCTTGCCGCCGCGCAGCGACTTGGCGCCCTGCTCGCCCATGACCCAGCTGAGCGCATCGACGACGTTGGACTTGCCCGAGCCGTTCGGTCCGACGACGCACGTGATCCCCGGCTCGAACCGGAGGGTGGTCGCAGAGGCGAACGACTTGAACCCGCGGAGGGTCAGGGCCTTGAGGTGCACGCCGCCGGACTCTACCGCCCGGGTCGGTCTCACTCCATGAACCCGCGGTTTCGCCGTTGAACACGCAGGGCACATCAGACGTTGAAGACGGTAAAAGGATGCGGGGGCAAGAAAGAAGGGACGCCGACAGGGCGTCCCTTGCACTTCTGACAACTAGGCGGTTGTGACGGGCGGCCCAACCACTGCTGTGCTGTTGTGGAGCGATGCAGTGATCAGGTGAGCGCAGGCTCCGCCTGGTGTGCGTCAACGCTCTCCATGATCCTGTCGTGAGAAGCGGCAGCCGTCAGCGCTTCGTTCTCGGCCTGGATTCGTCCGAGCTCGGATTCCAGGTCCTGGACGCGCTGCTGGAGCCGTCGCATCTCGGCGAGGAGTCGCGGGTCGGAGCCGCCGACGTAACCGAGAAGCGCCTTTGCCATGATGGATGGTCCTCCACAATGCGTGACCGACCGCTGCGGTGTGGGTCGTGAGGGATTCGCACCCGCGGTCTTGGCAGGGCCTGGAGTTGTACTGCCGTTCAGCCATGCCAAACAGCTAAGGTGCGCGGGGCTTTCAGCGTCTCACCAAAAAGTTTGACGGTCAACACGATCACGCCCCGTATTGGGGGTGACCCGGGCGCGTGCGGCCTGGAACGGCCGTACTGCGGCTTCTGCGGGGCCCTCGGGGCGTGGCGATCATCCTTGCGTGTGGAGCGGGCCAAGGCAAGCGGTTCCGGCAATCACCAGGGAGTTTCCCTCCGGGGCGGTCGTCTGCGAGCCGTTCGCGGGCGGTCTCGGCAACCGTCCGGCGCGGGTGATCATCGGATGGCGAAGCCGTCATAACCGCCGCGAGGTGTGTCCCAGATCTCGGTGACGCCGTCCACGCGGCCGGGCGTGTCGTCACTCCGGAGCCACTCCAGCAGCCCTTCACAGCCCTCGCGCCCACCCTCGGCGACCACCTGGACCCGCCCGTCGCCCAAATTGAGAGCAAAACCACTCAGGCCGCCGATCTCCAGCGCCTTGGCCCGCGTGAACCAGCGGAAACCCACACCTTGGACGCGTCCGCGCACCCAGGCGACCAATCGCACATCCTCGCTCATGACTGCAACCTAACCGCCCATTCTCCCTCCGGGCACTTCCTCCACTTGCGCCATGCGGTACCGTCCCCCCTCAACGAATCTCATATGAAACTCACACGATCGAGTGAGTTTGGTGTTGATCTCGAGGACGAGTCGACCGCCAGGACGAGGAAGGCCAGGACATGGGACGCCACCGACGCTCCGACGCCGGCCGCGCCGCCACGGGCCGCGCCACGGGAACCACCCACGCCGACGGTTTCGCGGAGGGCCACGATCCGCTGCACTCCGGCACGGACGACGCCCCGGCGATGGGCATCGCGCCCTATCTGAACCCGGAGGCGTACGCCCACGGCTACGCGAGGAGCGAGGCCTACCTGTTCGGGGCGGAGGCGGCCGCCGCGGGGAACCGCCACGAGGACACGGCCGTGTTCGCCAGCGACGGCTTCGCGCCCGACGGCGGCGCCCGGCGCGCGGGTTCGCACCGCCGCCCCAAGAAGACCGCCCGGCCCGTGCGCACCGGACTGCTCGGTGTCTCCGCCGCCGTCGCCCTCGGCACGGTCGCGGTCGCCACGGGCGCCGTGCCCGGCCTCGAGAACTACCAGCTCGGCGGCAACGGCGGGGCCGACAAGGTGCAGGCCGGGGACACGCCGACGAACACCCCGATCGAGCAGGGCGGCACCTCCGGCAGCGCGGAAAGCCGCGACGAGGCGTCGACCAGCCGGAACGCCGAGCGGGCCGGCTCGCCGTCGCCGTCCGCCTCCAAGTCGTCGGCCGCGCCGACGAAGACGCCGGAGAAGCCGGAAAAGGCGCGGGAGAAGACGCCGGAGAAGAAGAAGCCGGCGGCCACCCCGAGCGAGAAGCCGGACGACACCCCCTCGCGCACGGCAACGAAGGCGCCGAGGAAGCCCAGCGCTTCCGCCGCCCTGTCCGGCGAGTCCGCCGCCGCGGCCCAGGTCCTCAGCCTGGTGAACGAGGAGCGGGCCAAGGTCGGCTGCAGCCCGGTCGCCGCCAACAGCGCCCTGACCGACCTGGCCCAGGGCTACAGCGAGGACATGGCCGCGCGGGGCTTCTTCGACCACACCGACCCGGACGGGCGCACGCCCTGGGACCGGGCCGAGAAGGCCGGGATATCCAGTCTGGGCGGTGAGAACATCGCCCGCGGCCAGGCCGACGCCGCTGCCGTGATGGACGCCTGGATGAACAGCCCCGGCCACCGCGCGAACATACTGAACTGCGACTTCAAGACGCTGGGCGTCGGAGTCGAGCTCGGCTCGGGCGGCCCCTGGTGGACCCAGAACTTCGGCTACTAGGCCCCGCGACGACGCTCAGGCGGCGGCCAGGCCCTTGAGGAAGACCCTGGCCGTCTCCGCCACACGGCGGCCCAGGTGCTCGGCGGTGGCGATGTCGGCCTTGTGGACGGCCTCCGGGCCCTCGTCGGCGTTGGTCTGAGCGGCTGCGCCCAGGAAGACGCCGAGACGGTTCAGGTCGTGCTCGGAGCCGGTGCTGCTGTTCCAGCCCGGGAGCAGCCCGAGGCTGACCCAGTGCATGCCGAGCTGCGCGGCGAGGATCTGGAAGTACTGCAGGGTGTGCAGCTTGTCGCCGCTCTTGGACGCGGAGTTGGTGAAGCCCGCGGCCAGCTTGTCCTTCCAGGCCTGGATGGTCCAGCGCTTTGAGGTGGCCTCCGCGAAGGTGTGGAAGGCACCGGACGCGGTGCCCATGTAGGTCGGCGATCCGAACACGATGGCGTCCGAGCGGTCGAGGATCGCCCACTGCTCCTCGGTGATCTCGTCGACCTTGATCAGATGGACCTCGGCACCGGCTTCGACGGCACCGGCGCGGACGGCCTCGGCGATCACGGCGGTGTGGCCGTAGCCGGAGTGGTAAGCGAGGGAGACAACAGGGGTGGTCACGTGAGAACTCCTGAAAGAGGCAGGTCGCTGACAATGACCAAAGGAAAGCACTAACCTCTAGTTAGTGCAACCTGTTGGTTAGCGCTGCGCTGACGTAGGCTGGGCATATGACCACCACCCAGGAGCTCGCCGAAGGTCTCGACGACCTCCCGTACAACGTGTTCGCCAAGGCCTGCCCGTCGCGCGGCACGCTGGAGCACATCACGGGCCGCTGGGGCGGCCTCACGCTCGGCGCCCTGTACGAGGGCTCGCTGCGCTTCAACGAGCTGCGCCGCCGCGTCGACGGGGTGAGCGAGAAGATGCTGTCCCAGACCCTGCACGCCCTGGAGCGCGACGGACTGGTCCACCGCGAGGCCCAGCCCACCAACCCGCCCCGCGTGGACTACGAACTGACCCCGCTGGGACGCGCCGTGGCCGAACGCCTGCTCGCCCTCATCCACTTCGTGGAGGGCAACATGGACGACGTCCTGGCCGCGCGCGAACGGTACGACTCCGCTAGGGCGTGACCCGCGGCGGCCGCTGGCACTTCGGGCAGAAGTAGCTCGACCGGTTCATCCAGGGCCGCCGCCGCATGGGCGTGCCGCAGCGCCGGCAGGGCAGGCCCTCCCGGCCGTACGCGTCGAGCGACCGGTCGAAGTAGCCGGACTCGCCGTTGACGTTGACGTACAGGCTGTCGAAGCTGGTGCCGCCCACCGCGAGGGCGGCGTTCATCACGTCCCGCACATGGCCCAGGAGCAGCAGGGTGCGCGGGCGGGTGAAGGTCGCGGTCGGGCGCTCGTAGTGGATGCGGGCGCGCCACAGCGCCTCGTCCGCGTAGATGTTGCCGACGCCGCTGATCAGCGACTGGTCGAGCAGGGCGCGCTTGATCGTGGTCCGCTTGCGGCGCAGCGCCTGGTGGAAGGCCTCGTCGTCGAAGAGCTCGTCGAGCGGGTCGCGGGCGATGTGCGCGATGACGTCGGGCAGGCCCTCGGGGGTGTTCTCGTGCAGCGACAGACCGCCGAAGGTCCGCTGGTCGACGAAGCGGAGTTCGGTGCCCAGGGCGTCGGTGAAACGGACCCGGATGCGCAGGTGCTTCTCGTCCGGGGCCGTGTGCGGCTGGACCAGGAGCTGGCCGCTCATGCCGAGGTGGGCGAGGATCGACTGGTCCGTGTCCTCCAGGGGCAGCCACAGGTACTTGCCGCGACGGCTGGGAACGCCGATGCGGTGGCCCTTCAGGCGGTGCGCGAAGTCTTCGGCGCCCGCGAGGTGGCGGCGCACCGCGCGCGGGTGCAGCACCTCGGCCTCGGCGACGGTCCGGTGGGCGACCCACCGCTCGAGACCGCGCCGTACGACCTCGACCTCGGGCAACTCGGGCATGGGGTCCCCCGTCACAAACCTGCGGATGACCCGAGCGCCCGCCCCGGGCAGGGGCGGGCGCTCGGGTGCGCTGTACACCTGCCGCCCGGTGCGGGGCGGCGGTCAGCCGTCGACGGCGGCGTCGACGGCTTCGTGGGCGGCCTGAGCGGCTGCCGTCTGCGTCGCCTCCGCGGCTTTCGCCGCCTTGGCGCGCTCGTCCGCCGCGGCCCGGATGGACCGCCATGCGGACTCGGCGGCTTGCTGCTCCGCCTCCTTCTTGCTGCGGCCGGTGCCGGTGCCGTACGAGACGCCTCCGACGCGGGCGGCAGCAGTGAAGGTCTTCTCGTGGTCGGGTCCGGTCTCCGTGACCAGGTACTCGGGAACGCCGAGCCCCTCGGTCGCGGTGAGCTCCTGGAGACTGGTCTTCCAGTCCAGGCCGGCTCCGAGATTCGAGGACTTCTCGATCAGGGGATCGAACAGGCGGTGCACGAGCTCCGCCGCCGAGTCCAGGCCCTGGTCGAGGTAGACCGCGCCGATCACCGCTTCGAGGGTGTCGGCGAGGATGGACGCCTTGTCCCGGCCGCCCGTGCCCTCTTCACCCCGGCCGAGCCGGATGAAGGAGCCCAGGTCGAGCCCGCGGCCCACTTCGGCGAGTGCACGCGAGTTGACCACCGCGGCCCGCAGTTTGGCCAGTTGGCCTTCCGGCAGGTCGGGGTGGATGCGGTACAGCGTGTCCGTGACCACGAGGCCGAGGACGGAGTCCCCGAGGAACTCCAGGCGCTCGTTGGTCGGCAGACCGCCGTTCTCGTATGCGTACGACCGGTGGGTCAGTGCGCGCACCAGAAGGGCGGACTCGAGCTTGTAGCCGAGCCGCCCTTCCAGAAGCGTGTGGGACGAGGCCTGGTTGTTGTCCGCCGGAGCACTCCCGCTCACACGGGAAGACTTGTTCTTGGGCGTGGACACAGTGCCTCTCACCAGCCGCTCAGACCTCGAGGACCTGGCGCTTGTTGTAGGTGCCGCACGACGGGCACGCGATGTGCTGCAGCTTGGGCTCGTGGCAGCGCTCACACGCAACCAGGGTGGGGACCGCAGCCTTCCACTGCGACCGGCGGTGGCGCGTGTTGCTGCGCGACATCTTCCGCTTCGGAACAGCCACGGCTACTTCTCCTGCTTCTCGTCGACGCCCGCTTCGGCGCCGCTCATCTCGTCCTTCTCGCCGTCCTTCATGGTGCCGGCGAGTCCCTGCAATGCCGCCCAACGAATGTCGACGGCGTCGTGGTGGTGGTCCGGGTCGTCCGCCAGCCGCGCGCCGCATTCGGCGCACAGACCGGGGCAGTCTTCCCGGCACACCGGCTGCATCGGCAGTGCGAGCACCACCGCATCACGCAGCACGGGCTCGAGGTCGAACAAGCCGTCCTCGAGGAAGAGCATGTCCTCGTCGTCCTCGGCGTCGTCGCCCGGTTCCGCGATCACGCGGCCCCGGTCGTCGGCGTCAGGGTACGAGAACATCTCCTGGAAATCCGCTTCGAGCTGCTGCTCGAGCGGCTCCAGACACCTTACGCACTCCCCTTCGGCCACGGCACGGGCGGTGCCTGTGACGAGCACCCCTTCCATGACAGACTCCAGGCGGAGTTCGAGCTCCACCGGGGCGCCTTCCGGCACTCCGATGACTCCCTTGAGACCGAGGTCGCTGGGGGCGTCGACCGTGCGGGTCAGGCGCTGCAGCGCACCAGGCCGCCGGCCCAGCTCGTGCGTGTCGAACACGAGGGGGTTGCGGTGGTCGAGGCGGGCGTTCAGAGCCATTCCTGCTTTCGATCCGTGAAACTCGGGGAACCGCCGCCCTTCGGTGTTCCGGGCAGCTTTGATCGCGGACGTACGCGCGACCGAAGAGCCAGGATACTGGACCATTCGCTGTCGGCCCAATCCGGTGCTCAGCCCTGGCCGCGGCCCTGCTCGTAGGCGCGCAGCTGCTCGGCGCTGATCATGCTGGTGTCGAAGAGGCTGGTCTCGTCGAGGGCGTACCCCTGCTGGGCCTGCTGCGCCTGGTGCACCTGCTGCTGCGCCTGCTGCTGCGCCTGGTGCGGGTCGTAGACGGCCTGCTGGGGGTCGTAGCCCTGGTAGGCGTAGGGATCGGCCTGCGGGTAGCCGTACTGGTCCTGCTGCGCGGCGTAGGCCTGCTGCGGGTAGCCCGCGTACGGGTCGGGCTGCTCCTGCTGCTGGTCCTGGTAACCGTACGCCGGCTGCGGCTGCGCGTAGTCCTCCTGCGGCGCGGGCCGCTCGGCCGGGGGCTTCTCCGCGAGTCCGGCCAGGTCGGCGAGGTAGTCGGCGTCGCTGGAGTGCTGGACGGTGCTCGTGTCGAGGGCGCCGAGGTCGTCGGTGGCGATCCGGCCGTGCAGCTTCTGCCGGCCGCGGCCGACCGCCTCCAGGGTCTTGGCGAGGACCGCCTCGAAGGCGCCGAGCTTGACGTCGACGTACTCGTCGGCGCTGCGGCGCTGGGTCTCCGGGTCGTGGCTGCGCTCGGGGGCGTCCTCGTCCTCGTAGCCCTGCTCGTCGGTGCCGGGGCCGGTGCCCAGGAGCTTCTCGCGGCCGCGGCCGACGGAGCCCAGGGTCTTGGTGAGGACGACCTCGAAGTTGGCGAGCTTGGAATCGACGTACTCGTCGGCCTCGGCGCGGATCTCCTCGGCCTCCTGGCGGGCCTCGGCGAGGATCCGGTCGGCCTCGGCCTGGGAGCGGCGGGCGATCTCGGTGCCGGAGATCAGCGAACCGCGCTCGGCGTGCGCGCTCTCGATGATCCGCTGGGCCTCCTGGCGTGCCTGCTCGACCATCTGCTCACGGCCGCCGATCAGCTCCTGCGCCTGGGCGAGGGAGTCGGGCAGCGCCGCGCGCACCTCTTCCAGCATCGCGAGCAGGTCGGCGCGGTTGACCACGCACGAGGCCGACATGGGCATGGACCGGGCGCCGGAGACCGCGGAGACGATCTCGTCGAGCTTCTTCTGCACGTCCACCGTGTGCTCGCCACTCTCTACAGATGCCTTGGAGACGGACGGGACGACTGTACGGCCCTGAGGCCGCCTCGGGACACCGGGTGACGGGCAGTCAGGACCCCGCGGGAGGGCCGGGGCGCCCTCAGTCCTTCCGCAGGCGCTCGGTGAGCTCCTGGAGGACCTCCGCCGGGACCAGGTGGGAGACGTCGCCGCCCCAGGTCGCGACCTCCTTGACCAGGGAGGACGACAGGAAGCTGTAGGTGGGGTTGGTGGGGATGAAGAGGGTCTCCACGCCCGAGAGGCCGTTGTTCATCTGGGCCATCTGCAGCTCGTAGTCGAAGTCGCTGACCGCGCGCAGGCCCTTGACGATGGCGGGGATGTCGCGCTGCTTGCAGAAGTCGACGAGCAGGCCGTGGAAGGCCTCGACCCGGACGTTGCCGTACTCGGTGGTGACCCGGCGGATCAGGTCGATCCGCTCCTCGATCTCGAACAGGCCCTTCTTGGCCTGGTTGATCATCACCGCGACGTAGACCTCGTCGTACAACCTGGAGGCGCGGGAGATGATGTCGAGGTGTCCGTTGGTGATCGGGTCGAACGACCCGGGACAGACGGCGCGGCGCACTTGTGATCCCTCGCTCTCCGGTCCGGTCATCGTGCGTCTTCGCACGTAGAGGCGGCGCGACCGTACCAAAACGTTCCCTCGCCGTAGCGACGGGCCCGGAGGGGTTCGAAACCCTCGGGCCACCGGAACGCACCGCCTCTGGTGCTGCGCTCCACGGTGACGAGGGCTTCCCCGGTGAGCCAGCCCTCCATGCGGAGTGTGAGGAGGATCTCCCGGAGATCGTCGTCGGGGACGGCGTACGGCGGGTCGAGGAAGACCAGGTCGTACGGGTCACCGGGGGGTGGTGTGCGGATGATCTGTTCGGCTTTGCCTGGTCTGACCTCCGCGCCGGGCAGCCCGAGGCTCTTCACGTTCTCGCGGAGCGTGCGGACGGCTTTGGCGTCGGTCTCCACGAGGAGGGCGTGGCCGGCGCCCCGGGACAGGGCCTCCAGGCCCACGGCTCCCGAGCCGGCGTAGAGGTCGAGGACGCGTTCGCCTTCCAGGGGACCGCCGAGGAGTGACTGCCAGGTGGAGAAGAGACCTTCGCGTGCGCGGTCGGAGGTGGGACGGGTGCCGGTGCCCGGGGGCACGGCGAGTCGACGTCCGCCGGCTGTGCCGGCGATCACGCGGGTCATTTTCGGTCCTTGATCGTGGGCGGCTTTCGTATCAGTGTGGCTGGTCGCGCGGTTCCCCGCGCCCCTGAAGGCGAATGAGTCACCCTCACCCCTTGTCCAGGTACTGCTCCCTCTCCTCGTCCAGCAGGGCGTCGAGAGCCGTGCGCAGGCCGGGCAGGCCGGTCAGCTCCGGGTCGGCCGCCACCACCGCGGTCGCCTCCTGTCTCGCCTCGGCGATGATCTCCTCGTCCTCGATGACCGCGAGCATCCTCAGGGAGGTGCGAGTGCCCGACTGGGCCTGGCCGAGGACGTCGCCCTCGCGGCGTTGTTCGAGGTCGATGCGGGACAGTTCGAAGCCGTCGAGGGTGGCGGCGACCGCGCCCAGGCGCTGGCGGGCCGGGCTCGCCTCGGGCATCTCGGTGACCAGGAGGCACAGGCCGGGGGCCGAGCCACGGCCCACACGACCGCGGAGCTGGTGGAGCTGGGAGACGCCGAAGCGGTCGGCGTCCATGATCACCATGGCGGTGGCGTTGGGGACGTTGACGCCGACCTCGATGACCGTCGTGGCGACCAGGACGTGGGTCTCGCCGGCGGCGAAGCGGCGCATGACGGCGTCCTTGTCGTCGGGGTGCATCCTGCCGTGCAGGACCTCCACCCGGAGGCCCTGGAGGGGGCCCTTGGACAGCTGGTCGGCCACCTCGAGGACGGCGAGCGGCGGGCGCTTGTCCGCGGCGTCCGCCGGGGGCTGAGGGGCCTTCTTCCTGGCGGCCTTCTTCGGGTCGTCCTCCTCGTCGCCGATGCGGGGGCAGACGACGTACGCCTGATGGCCGTTCTCCACCTCCTCGCGGACCCTCTCCCACGCGCGGGACAGGAAGTGGGGCTTGTCGGCGGCCGGGACGACATGGCTGGCGATCGGCGAGCGGCCGGCCGGGAGCTGGTCCAGGACGGAGGTCTCCAGGTCGCCGAAGACGGTCATGGCGACCGTGCGCGGGATGGGCGTGGCCGTCATGACCAGGAGGTGCGGGGGCTGTTTGCCCTTGCCGCGCAGGGCGTCGCGCTGCTCGACGCCGAAGCGGTGCTGTTCGTCGACCACGACCAGGCCCAGGTCGTGGAACTGCACCTTGTCCTCGATCAGCGCGTGCGTGCCGATGACGATGCCGGCCTCGCCGGTGGTGAGGTCGAGCAGGGCGTGCCGCCGGGCGGCCGTCCCCATGGAACCGGTGAGCAGCACCACCTTGGTGGCCTGTTCGGACCCGCCCAGCATGCCGCCCTCGGCCAGCTCGCCCATCATCTCGACGATGGACCGGTGATGCTGCTGAGCGAGCACTTCGGTGGGCGCGAGCATGGCGGCCTGGCCGCCCGCGTCGACCACGGCGAGCATGGCGCGCAGCGCGACCATGGTGTTGTGGGTGACGGTGAAGTTGTCGGTGACGTAGGCATGGCTGGGGTGGGCGACGCTGATGCACTGGACGGGCTTCCGCCCCACGTACTCGACCGCCCGGATGCCGCGCCGGAACGTGTCGTACTTCGGCCTCGGACGCACACGACCGGCCTTCCGCGCGAGCCGGAACGGGGCGTACTCGTCGGGCAGGGCGACCGAGACGTCGTAGGCCGACTTCTTCCGGAGCACCCGTGCCCGGCCGCCGAGAGAACGGACGAGCCAGGCGACGTCCTCCGCCAGCCGGCGTGAAGCGGAGCAGAGGGAGATGCTCATGCCGTCGGCATCGACGGTGCCGTCGGTGTCCATGAGCCCTTGCAACAGTGCGAGACGGTCCTTGATCGACGCGTTCTTGAAATCGTCCGGGACGAACTTGCCGTGGGACGTCGCTCCCCACAGGCCCAGTTCACGCAGGGCCTGGATCACGGGGTTCCGCAGTCCTCCGGCCCGCTGCATGAGCTGAATCGTGTAGTCGCAGCGGGCTCCCCTCAGCGCTACCAGCCGACATGCAGGCGCCACCGCCGCGGCCACCGCGTCATGAATCTCCGCGTCCATGGTGGAGAGCCGGAGATGGTGCCTGAACGAACCGTCCCCCAGCAGTACACCGAGCAGGTACGGGTCGAGGGGCAGACCCGCGTCCCCGCCCAGATCGACCGGCTTGGCCGCTGGGATGTACCACTTCGATGAACCGTTGGCCTTGAAGGTGTCGAGACGGATCTCCCGAGTCGTCATGACCTCGGGTGCCTGGCGACGATGCCATGCGCAACCGGTGCCGACGATCCAGAGGTGCTCGTCATCGCACTCGACGGCACTCCCGTCGGACAGAACGATGCGCCACACGTCACGTTCTCCCTGAGGGAAGACACCGTCGATCAGCGCGATCTCCCCGTCCGGCACCACCACCTCCTCACCCACACGCAGGTCGCCCATGCGACGGAAGCCCGAGGGGGTGAGTACCAGCGAGTCGAGCGGCTGGGCCTTGCCCGAGCCGACCTCCCCCTGCAGCAGCCGGTGCATCGGGTGGTCGGTGGCCAGGTCGTCGAAGATCTCCCGGGAGACGCGCTGCTGGCCGTCGGTGAGGGTGAAGGGGAGACGGGCGTCGAAGGCGGTGAGGAGGCCGTCGGGGGCGGGCTTGCGGGGGACGGCGGGGAGCAGGGCGTCCGCGTGGCGGCGGCGGGCCAGGGCGACCTGGAGGACGAAGGCCTCGTCCCACTTGAGGCGGGAGCGGGCGTCCTCGATGTCCGCCTTGGTGTGCGGGCGGTGGATCTTGAGGAGGGCCTCGGGGAGGGGCACCAGGCCGCGGCCCTGACGCAGGGTTTCGGGGAGCGGGTCGACGGCCTCCTGGGCGGTGGGCAGGACCGTCTGGATCGCCTTGCCGATCTTCCAGGACTCCAGCTTGGCGGTGGCGGGGTAGATCGGGATCAGGGCGCCCGCCCAGGTCTCGACGGACTCCTCCGGGTCACCGCGCAGCAACTCGTAGGCCGGGTGGGCGAGTTGGAGGCGGCGGTTGAAGACGGAGACCTTGCCGGCGAACATCGCGCGGGTGCCCGGCAGGAGTTCCTTGTGGGGCTTGTGGACTCCGGCGCCGAAGAAGACCAGTTGGAGCCGGCCGCTGCCGTCCGTGATCGTGACCTCCAGACGCTGGCCCTTGCCGCGCGGGGCCTTGGCGGAGGCGAAGGTGTGCAGGCGGGCGTCGGCGACCTGCGCGACCACCGTGACGTGCTCGTCCATCGGAAGGTCGGCGAGGTGGGTGAGCTGGCCACGCTCCTCGTACCTGCGCGGGTAGTGGTGGAGGAGGTCGCCGACGGTGAGCAGGCCGAGGTGCTCGGCCATCACCTTCGCGGTGGCGGGGCCGAGCACCGACTTCAGCGGTTGGCGCAGGGGTTCTTCCAGTGCGGGCACGAGATCCATTGCACACCACGGCACTGACAATGGCTTCCAGGCCGCGGCCGGATCGCCGTAAAGATCCCGGAAACCCCTGGTCAGACGGCTCGTTCGGGCCCTAGGATGACGCGCTCCCGGCCCTTCTTCGCGGTCACCGCCCCACCGGGACCGCCCGACCCCGCGCCGTCGCGAGTCCCCCACCGGCGCCGTGATGATGGACTCCCAGAGCTCACAGGCATCCCAGCCCTCCCCGCCGCCCCCTCCACCTCATACGTTCCAGGTCGACCTGCGTGGTCTGGTGGACCTGCTCTCCCAGCGCCTCTACTCCAGTCCGAAGGTATATCTGCGCGAGCTGCTGCAGAACGCCGTGGACGCCATCACGGCCAGACGCGCGGACGAGCCCGGCGCCCCTGCCCGGGTCCGGCTGTACGCGGAGGGCGGCGCCCTGCGCGTCGAGGACACCGGCGTGGGGCTCACCGAGGCGGACGTGCACAGCCTGCTGGCCACCATCGGACGCAGTTCGAAGCGCGCCGAGGGGCTTCAGGAGGTCCGGTCCGGCTTCCTCGGGCAGTTCGGGATCGGGCTGCTGGCCTGTTTCGTCGTCGCCGAGCGGATCCGGGTCGTCAGCCGCAGCGCCCGTACGCCCGGGGCGCCGCCGGTGGAGTGGACGGCGTCCGAGGACGGATCGTACACCGTGCGGACGCTGCCGGACGCCGAGCGGCCCGAACCGGGCACCACCGTGCAGCTGGTGGCCCGGGCGGGCGCCGCGGAGTGGTTCGCGCCCGGGCGGGTCGAGACGCTGGCCCAGGACTTCGGCTCGCTGCTGCCGTACGACGTGCGGGTGGGAGACGAGGCGGTCACCGATCTTCCGGCCCCGTGGGACCGTCCGTACCCGGGTCCGGCCGCCCGCCGCGTCGCCCTCGCCCGGCACTGCCACGAGCTGTTCGGCTTCACCCCGCTGGACACGATCGACCTGTCCGTGCCGCTGGCCGGCATCCGCGGGGTGGCCTTCGTGCTGCCCTCGGCGGTGAACCCGGCCCAGCGCGCGGGTCACCGCGTGCATCTGAAGGGCATGCTGCTGACCGAGCGAGCCGAACAGCTGCTGCCCGACTGGGCGTTCTTCGTACGCTGCGTGCTCGACACGGACAGCCTGCGGCCCACGGCGTCACGCGAGGCGCTGTACGAGGACGAGACGCTGGCCGGTGTGCGGGAGTCGCTGGGCGAGCGGATCCGGGCCTGGCTGACGGGGCTGGCGGCCGGCGACCCGGAGCGGTTGGCCGCGTTTCTGTCGGTGCACCACCTGGGTGTGAAGTCGCTGGCCCGGCACGACCGGGAGATGCTGCGCACGATGCTGCCGTGGCTTCCGTTCGAGACGACCGGCGGGCGGCTGTCCCTGGAGGAGTTCGCGCAGCGGTACGCGGTGGTGCACTTCACGCGGACCGTCGAGGAGTACCGGCAGGTCGCGCCGATCGCGTCCGCGCAGGGCATCGGCATGATCAACGGCGGTTACACGTACGACTGCGAGCTGATCCAGGCGCTGCCGTCGGTGCGGCCGGGCACGGTGGTCGCCGAACTGGACGCGGAGGCGGTGACCGCGCAGCTGGACGCGGTCGACCCGGCCGAGGAACTGCGCCTGTCCGGCTTCCTGGCGGCGGCCCGGGCCCGGCTCGACCCGCTCGGCTGTGACGTCGTCCTGCGGGCCTTCCACCCGCTGTCCCTTCCCGCGCTGCACGTCGACGACCGGGACGCCCGGCACGAGCACGCCAGGGCGGACGCCGAGGCGCAGGCCGACGACCTGTGGGCGGGCATCCTCGGCTCCCTGCGCGGCAGCGCCCCCCGCGCGCGTCTGGTGCTGAACCATCTCAACCCGCTCGTGCGGCGGATCGCCGCGCTGCCCGATCCGGAGCTGATCGGCACCGCCGCGGAGTCGCTGTACGGGCAGGCGCTGCTGATGGCGCAGCGGCCGCTGAGACCGGCCGACTCGGCGCTGCTCAACCGCGCGTTCATCGGCCTCCTGGAGTGGGCCACACACAGCGAGGACGGCCGGGCATGAGCGAGATCCCGGACTTCGACGCGTTGCGCGAGGCGATGGCGGAGAACGCCGGGCGGCCGGAGGGGCCGGCCCGCAACGCGCGCGCGGAGCAGCTGCTGACGGTGGCCGAGAAGCTGAACATCCCGCTCGCCGTGATCGAGGCGCTCGGCCATCAGCTGAAGGTCTACAACTACAGCTCCGAGAAGGGGAAGATGTTCGTCCCCTTCGCCCGGCTGCTGCGCATGTGGGACGAACGGCCCGAGGACTTCGACGCGTACGAGACCCACTCGCTGCACTGGGTCTTCAAATGGGTCTCGGCCGGCATGCTGGACCAGCCGCACATCCCGCTCGCGTCGATCGAGAAGTGGCTCGGCGAGATGGAGCACCGCTACCGGCTGGCCGGGCACTCCGAGCGGGCGGTGCGCAGCGCCGAGCACAGTGTGGCCGCGCATGTCGGGGA
Source organism: Streptomyces sp. NPDC096046 (assembly GCF_040303285.1). NCBI lineage: Bacteria > Bacillati > Actinomycetota > Actinomycetes > Kitasatosporales > Streptomycetaceae > Streptomyces > Streptomyces sp. NPDC096046. Next base: position 130,759 of record NZ_JBEOSZ010000003.1, read on the forward strand.
CGTGGCGCGGGCCGAGCGGGCGTACGCGGCGTGGCTGGCCGCCGACCGGGACGGCATGACCGACTGCCACGCCTGCGAGCTGCACGGTCAGGGCTGGTGGCAGGCGGAGCGGGGGCGGGACGCGCAGGCCCTGGAGCTGTGGCGGCCGGTGCTGGAGGGCGAGTACGCCTGCGCCCACGAACCGCACTCGGCCCTCGCGTCGTCCCTGGTGCCGCTGCTGCGGCTGGGCCGCTTCGACGAGGCCCGCGCCCACCATCTGCGGGGCTTCCGGATCGTCCGGGCGATGGAGAGCATGCGCGGCGCGTACGCGGAGCAGGTGGAGTTCTGCGCGCTGACCGGCAACGAGGCGCGGGGCCTCGAACTGCTCGCGGAGCGGCCGGAGTACTTCACCGGTGACGGGCATCCGCAGAGCAGGCTGGACTTCATGAGCGTGGTGGCCCTGCTCATGGACCGCCTCACCGGGCTCGGGCTGGGCGAGCGGCAGGTGCCGGGCCCGGCCGGCCGGGAGTGGACCGCCCGCGAACTCGCCGCGCACGCGCGCGGGGAGGCCCTCGCCCTGGCGGCACGCTTCGACGAGCGCAACGGCACCCCGCACGTGAGCGAACGGGCACGCGCGCGGATGGCGCGGCGACCGCTGGTGGAACGACTGCCGCTGGGGCTGCGGTCGGTGCGGCGGTCACCCCTGCCCCCTCCCCCCGCGGCTCCGGCCGCCGTCACCGGGCAGCCGGATCTGCCCGCCCTCCTGGCCGAGGCGCGGCGGCTGTCGGACACCCTGCGGCCGGGAGCCGTGGAGGCCTGGGCGGCGGTCGCCGAGACCGCTCGGGACCTCGAACTGGACCCGCGCGACCGTGCGGAGATGGCCGACCACGAGGCGATGTCCCTCGGCCCCGAGGGCATCGCCCTCTTCGAACGGGCCGCGGGTCTCTACTCGGAGGCGGGCGATCCGGGTGAGTCCCTCGCGGCACGCGCGCGTGGGGCGTACGTCCGCGCGCTCGCGGGCGACGTGGACGGGGCCGTCGAGGCGGTGGCGGGCCCGTACGACGAGGTCCTCGCGCTGTACGCCGCCGACGGCACGGGGATACGGCAGACCGCGGCCGTCGTGATGAGCCGGGCGCGGATCCTGACGCGGCGGGCGCACGCCGGCGAGGGCGACAGCGCGGTGCGGGCCGCGGCCGAGGCGGCCGTCCTGGAGGTCCTCGCGCTGGTCGACGGCAGGACCGGGGAGGACGTGCGGCTGGCCGCGCGGGCCGCCGAGGCCCGGGCGATGCTCGGGGAGCTGGCGGGGCTCGCGGGGGACCTGGAGAGGGCCGCGGAGCTGTTCGCCCGGGGCGCGGCGGCGTTCGTCGCGGCGGGGCTGCCGTGGTTCGCGGTGGAGTACGAGGCCCGGCTGGCCTCCCTGGCCCACCATCTCGGCGACACGGCGGAGGCGGAGCGGGCGCTGCGGGCGGCCCTGGAGCACGGCGGAGCGGAGCTGGAGGCGCCGGGACGGGCCCAGCTGCACCTCCAGCTCGCCGAGGTCGTCGGTGGCCGGGGCGATGCCGTGGAGGCCGCCCGGCACGCCCTGGAGGCGGCGCACTGGGCCGACGAGGCGGGCGAGACGGCGACGCTGGGCGCCTGGGCGCGACAGCAGCTCGGCGGCCATCTGCTGCGGCAGGGGCGGTGGGCCGAGGCCGCGGAGGTGCTGGAGTCGGCGCTGCCGGACCTGACCGCGGAGACTCACGGCGACGGGGCCGTCGTGCAGACGCAGTGGTGGCTCGGAGACTGCCTGAGCGAGCTCGGCGAGCACCGCGCGGCCGCCGAACAGCGCCTTCGAGCCGCCGAGATCGCCCGCCACTGGCCCGAGCAGCACGACCACGCGACCCTCGCCCACCTGGCCGGGGAGTCCCTCGGGCAGGCCGGGCTGCCCGCGGAGGCGGACCGGGCCTACGCGCGCGCGGGCGGCCTGTGGCGCGACCTCGGCGACACGACCGGCCTGGTCCGCTCCCTGCGGGCCCGCGCCTGGCTGGCGCTGGACGCGGAGGACGGGCCGGGAGTGGCACGGAACCTGATGGCGGAGGCGGTACGGGAGTGCGAGGCGGCCCGGGACGCGGCGTCCGACGGGGAGTCCCGGCAGCAGCTCGTCGCCGAACTGGGTCATACCCACGGACAGTTCGGCGATCTGCTGGTCCGCTCCGTCTCCGGGGACGTGGAAGGCCCCGCGGATCGAGCCGTGTTCGAGGAGGCGCTGGCTCAGGTGGCGCGATCGGCCGAGGTGTTCGCCTCTCTCGGGGACGACGCCCTGCACAGCCGCACCGGAGCGGAACTCGCGGCGGGCCGGCTGGAGGCCGACCTGGGCCGCACGGCCGACGCGAGGGCACGCGCGCGTGCGGTGCTGGCCGCCTACGAGGGGCGCGGTGCCGGTGAGGACGATGTGGTGCGGGCCCGGCGGCTGGAGGCGGAAGAGCTGCTCCGTCTGCCGACGCGGCGGCCGGACTGAGGGGGCCGGACTGAGGGGGCCGGACTGAGGGGGTCGGGCCTACTCCACGCCGATGAGGAGCAGGGCCCCCTGCCGTCCGCCCCGGTACACAACGGTGTCGACGGCGAGGTGCCTCTCGCGGACCCGGCCCTCCAGATGCTCGGCGACGCTGTCGGGGGCCTCGTCGCCGAGGACCAGGGTGACCATCTCGCCGCCGGCCGAGAGCATCCGGTCCAGGACGGTCTCGGCGGTCTCGGCGACGTCCGCGCCGATCACGGCCACGTCCCCGTCGATGAGCCCCAGGACATCGCCGGCCTGGCAGATGCCGGCCATCGTCCAGGACTGGTGCTCGGCGACGGTGACCTCGGCGTAGCGGGTGGCCCCGGCGGCCGACGTCATCGAGACGACGTCCTCGTCGAAGCGGCGGTCCGGCTCGTGCACGGCCAGCGCCGCGATGCCCTGGACCGCCGAGCGGGTGGGGATCAGCGCCACGCGGATGCCCTCCGTGCGGACCTGCTCGGCGGCCGCCGCGGCCGTGTGACGCAGGTCGGCGTCGTTCGGCAGCAGCACGACCTCGCGCGCGTGGGCCCGCCGCAGCGCCTGGACGAGCTCGCCGCTCGCGGGCGGCTCCCCGGGGCGGGCGAGCACGGTCGTCGCGCCGGCCTCGGTGTACAGACCGGCCAGGCCCTCGCCGGGCACGACGGCCACGACGGCCCGCTGGGCGCGTTCCCGGGGTGGCCGCTCGGCGCCGGTGGTGTGCACGTCGCCCGCGCCGAAGTGCGTGATGCGGATCCGGTGGGGCCGCCCGGCCTCGATGCCCGCCTCGACGGCGGCACCCGCGTCGTCCACATGCACGTGGACGTTCCACAGTCCGTCGCCGCCGACCACGACGAGGGAGTCGCCGAGGGCGTCGAGCCGCTCGCGCAGCCGCTCCACGGCCCGGTCCTCGGCCTCCAGGAGGTAGATCACCTCGAACGCCGGTCCGTCCCGGCCCGGTGCGGCGGCGCTGTCGGCGAACTCATCCCGGACTCCCTCGACGGGCACGGCGGAGCACGCTCCCGGTCCCACGCGCGCGTGGGGAACCGAGAAGGGGCCGGTGCGCGCACTCCCACCGAGCACCCCCGGCTTCTCCCTCGTGAGCGTCTCCACCAGCGCCCCGAGCACCGCCACCAGTCCCCGTCCCCCGGCGTCGACCACTCCGGCGCGTTCCAGGACGGGCAGCTGGGCCGGGGTCGCGGCGAGGGCCGCCCTGGCCCCGTCGTAGGCCGCCCGGGCCACCGCCCCGCAGTCGCCCTCCGTGCTGTCCGCGGCGTCGGCGGCGGCCGAGGCGACGGTGAGGACGGTGCCCTCGACGGGGTGGGCCACGGCCCGGCGGGCTGAGTCGGCCGCGTGCCGCAGGGCGTGCCGCAGGCCCTGCCCGTCGGCTCGGGCGGCGCCCTCGCCGGCCAGCACCTGGGCCATGCCGCGCAGCAACTGGGCGAGGATCGTCCCGGAGTTCCCGCGGGCACCGATGAGGGCGCCGTGCGCCATCGCCCGGGTCGCGTCGGCGAGCGACGGGCCGTCCGGGCCGGACGCCGCCGCGTGCCCGGTGAAGACCGCCTCGACGGCCGCGACGGCCGACTCCACGGTCAGATACAGGTTCGTGCCGGTGTCCCCGTCCGCGACCGGATAGACGTTGATCGCGTCGATCTCCTCACGCGCCCGGCCCAGGGTCTCCAGCGCGAGACCGCACCAGGTGCGCACCGCGACAGCATCGAAGAATGTCTGCGGCACCTGCGCCACCGCGCCTCCCTGAGCTGCTGGACGTGGCACGCAGCGTAGACCCCGGGGCGGTCTGCACCCGAAGAGGGAGGGGACCGGGCCCCTGAGCTGCCGTGGTAGTTTCGTTCCACGGGTGCAGCCGTTGTATGCTGCTCCGGTTGCCCGATCCGATCGGGCCTTCCCCCTGGCAACGCCACTCAGATCTCACGGGCTCCTGCAGCCCGAGAATCTCGATCCCGGCCTGCCGGGATCAACCGTAAGTGCATCTGAAGTCTTTGGAGTGACCCGTGGCTGCCAACTGCGACGTCTGCGGCAAGGGGCCGGGCTTCGGCAACAACATCTCGCACTCGCACCGCCGTACGTCCCGCCGCTGGAACCCGAACATCCAGCGTGTGCGTACCGTGGTGGGCGGGACGCCGAAGCGCGTGAACGCTTGCACCTCGTGCATCAAGGCCGGCAAGGTCTCGCGCTGACGCTCAGCTAGCGCGCGGCCACTGCTGGTTCGCTGCAAAGCCGGTCCACCTCTGGTGGGCCGGCTCTTTGCCGTTACCTGAGACGTTCCCCGAGACGTTGCCCGGGCGAGCCACGTCCCCCGCGGGCCCACCCACCGGCGGTTCCCCGTGAGCCCACGCACCGCCCGATTCCCCGCGGGCCCAAGGAGCGGCGGGCCCGGGCGGCGCGGCGCCCTGACGCCGGAGCGACGCAGTCCGGCACCGCGTCTCGGCGGCTACGCGCCCCCGCGGAAGCGCCAGCCGTGATCCACGGGCCCGATTCCCCCACCGAGCGCGAACCCGGCCGCGACCGCCCCGGTGACGTACCGCTTCGCCGCCGCCACCGCCTCCGGCACGGACCGCCCCTTGGCGATCTCGGAGGCGATCGCGGACGCGAGCGTGCATCCGGTGCCGTGGGTGTGGCGGTTGTCATGCCTCGGCGCCCGCAGCCAGTGCTCCTCGGAGCCGTCGGTGAGCAGGTCGACGGCGTCACCGGGCAGGTGCCCGCCCTTGATCAGCACCCAGCGCGGCCCGTACCCGAGGACGGCCGAGGCGGCCTGCCGCATCTCCGCCTCCGACTCGACCCGTACGCCCGTGATCTGGGCCACCTCGTCGAGGTTCGGTGTGGCGACCGTCGCCACCGGCAGCAGCTTCGTACGGACGGAGTCCAGCGCCGAGGCGGCGAGCAGGGCGTCGCCGTGCTTGGAGACGCCCACCGGGTCGACGACGGCCGGGGCGTCCGTCCCTGCGATCAACTCCGCCACCGCCTCCACCAGTTCCGCGGAGGCCAGCATGCCGGTCTTGACCGCGTGGACGCCGATGTCGTCGACGACACTGCGGTACTGGGCCCGCACGGCCTCCACGGGCAGTTCCCAAGCCCCCTGCACACCGAGGGAGTTCTGCGCGGTCACCGCCGTGACCACGCTCATGCCGTGCACGCCGAGCGCGAGCATCGTCTTGAGGTCGGCCTGGATGCCCGCGCCGCCGCCCGAGTCGGAGCCCGCCACCGTCAGGACGTTGGGGATCATGACTCTATGTCCCCGAAGTGGTCCCAGCCGCCCTTGCTGGTCCACGGTGCCCCGTCGACCGTCACCTGCGGCAGCGCCGAGGGGTTGAGGACCTCGCCGATGACCTTCCAGCGGGCGGGCAGCTTCACGTCCGGCGGGAAGGTCGCCACGATCGCGTGGTCCTCTCCCCCGGTCAGCACCCACTGCATGGGGTCGACCCCGACGGCCTGCCCGATGTCGTTCATCTGGGACGGGATGTCGATCGCCCCGGAGCGGATGTCGATGCGGACCTTGCTGGCCTCCGCGATGTGCCCGAGGTCGGCGATCAGCCCGTCGCTCACGTCGCACATCGCGGTCGCCCCGAGGCCGGCGGCGGCGGGACCCGCGTGGTACGGCGGCTCGGGCCGTCGGTGGGCCTCCACGAACGCCCGCGGCGAGCGGAACCCCCGGGACAGCACCGCGTACCCGGCCGCGGACCAGCCCAGCCAGCCCGTCACGGCGACGAGATCGCCGGGCTGGGCGCCCGCCCGCGTCACCGGCTCCTGGTTGCGCAGATCACCGAGCGCGGTGATCGACACCATGATCGAGTCGCCGCGTACGACGTCTCCTCCGACCACGGCGGCGCCCGCCACCTGGCATTCGTCGCGCAGGCCGTCCATCAGTTCGCTCGGCCAGGTCACCGGCAGCTCGGCCGGGACGACCAGGCCGAGCAGCAGCGCGGTCGGTACGGCGCCCATGGCGGCGATGTCGGCGAGGTTCTGCGCGGCCGCCTTGCGGCCCACGTCGTAGGCCGTCGACCAGTCGCGGCGGAAGTGCCGGCCCTCCACCAGGATGTCGGTGCTCGCCACGACCCTGCGGTCGGGCGCGGCCACCACGGCGGCGTCGTCGCCGGGGCCGACCCGGACCGCCGGGGTGGTGGTCAGACGGGAGGTGAGCTCCCTGATGAGCCCGAACTCACCGAGCTCACCAACAGTGCCCTTCATTGCCCTTTCGCCCCTTCTGTCCCTGTCCGTGCCCGGTCGCGAGGCATCTCAGTCCTCGCTACGGTCGAGGTGACCGTCAAGTTCTGCCGGACCTGCACCCCGGCGCGCAAGACCCGGTCCCCGCAGGTCTCCCCGCGGCGAGCGGCGACGCGATACCGTGGCGTTCCTTTTCCCCACATGATCCTCGTGGCCGCCCTGGAGGTTCCGTGGTACAGGCGTACATCCTGATCCAGACGGAGGTCGGTAAGGCGTCGACCGTCGCCGAGACGATCAGCAAGATCCCTGGGGTCATCCAGGCCGAGGACGTGACGGGACCGTATGACGTGATCGTGCGGGCGCAGGCCGACACCGTCGACGATCTCGGCCGCATGGTGGTCGCCAAGGTCCAGCAGGTGGACGGCATCACCCGCACCCTGACCTGTCCGGTCGTCCATCTGTAGCCCCCGTCTACCCTGAGCCGGTGAACTCTTCCCGTCACCGGCACCGTTGTGTCCTGCGCGTGTTCCGCCTGCCCGCTGTCGCGCTGTTGATCACTGTTGCGGGCTGCTCCTCAGCAGACGACAGCGCGTCGGCGGCGGTTCCCAGTCCGGACCCGAAGGTCGCGGAACTGTGCCGGAACCTGGACAAGGTACTGCCCGCGACGGTGGACGGTGAGCGCCGTGAGGATCCCGAGCCCGCGTCGGTGCTGACGGCGGGCTGGGGCAGCCCGGCGATCATACTTCGCTGCGGTGTGCCGCAGCCGCCGAAGATGATCGACCCGAAGGTGGCGGACGGACGGGATCCGGACGCGGTCCCCGGGGGTGTGAACGGCGTCGACTGGCTGATGGAGAGCCGGGACGGCGGGGGGCACGTCTTCACGACCGCCAACCGGGAGGCCTACGTGGAGGTGCGGGTGCCCGAGGGCCCGGACGGCTCCGGCGTGCTGATCGACCTGGCCCCGGCCGTGAAGAAGGCGATCCCCGAGGGGATCGCCTCCTGAGCGCCGCGCCGGTGCTCCCGCCCTGAGTCCGCGGGCCGTTCGTGGCTGATCGCGCAGCTCCCCGCGCCCCTTGCGGGTCGAGTCAGCGCAGGCCCGTCGAGCGCCGCAGGGCCGCCTGCACCAGCCGGTCGATCAGCTCGGGGTAGCTCACCCCGCTCGCCTGCCACATCTGCGGATACATCGAGATGGGCGTGAAGCCGGGCATCGTGTTGATCTCGTTGATCACGAACTCGCCGTCCTCGGTGAGGAAGAAGTCCGCGCGGACCAGGCCCTCACAGGACGCCGCCTCGAACGCGTCGACCGCCAGGCGCTGGACCTCGGCCGTCTCCTCGGGCGTCAGGGGCGCCGGGACGAGACCGGGGGTGGAGTCGATGTACTTGGCCTCGAAGTCGTAGTACGCGTGCGTCTCGGGCGAGGGGATCTCCGCGGGAAGGGAGGCCCGGGGACCGTCCTCGAACTCCAGGACGCCGCACTCGATCTCGCGGCCGCGCAGCGCGGCCTCCACGAGGATCTTCGGGTCGTGCCGCCGGGCCTCGGCGATGGCCTCGTCGAGCCCGGCGAGGTCGTCGACCTTGGTGATGCCGATGGAGGAACCGGCCCGCGAGGGCTTCACGAACAGCGGCCAGCCGTGCTCGCCGGCGAAGTCGACGATGTTCTTGCGGGCGGCGGCCTGATCCCGCTCCCACTCGCGCGGGCGCACCACCAGGTACGGGCCGACCTTCAGCCCGAAGGAGGTGAACACCCGCTTCATGTACTCCTTGTCCTGGCCCACGGCCGAGGCGAGCACACCCGAACCCACGTACGGGACGCCGGAGAGCTCCAGCAGGCCCTGGAGGGTGCCGTCCTCGCCGTACGGGCCGTGCAGCACCGGGAAGACCACGTCGACCTCGCCGAGGGCCTTGGGCACCGAACCCGGCTCGCTGTAGACGACTTCGCGGCTGGCGGGGTCGACGGGGAGGATCACCGCACCCTCGGTGGACTCGGCGAGCAGATCGACGCTGGGCGGACGCCGGTCGACGATCGCCATCCGCTCCGGTTCGTCCGCCGTGAGCGCCCAACGCCCGTCCTGGGTGATGCCGATCGGCAGGACGTCGTACCGCGTCCGGTCGATGGCTTTCAGGACGGCGCCGGCGGTGACCACGGAGATCCCGTGTTCGGAGCTGCGCCCGCCGAACACGACGGCCACACGCGGCTTGCGAGGCGGCTGCTCGGGGCTCTGGGGGAGGTTCTCGGTGCTCATATCGCGTTGAGAGTACCCGTTGGTAGGGCCGCGAGTCAGCGCGTGCGGCCTCGCGTCGCTCAGCGTCGTTCGGGCTTCGCGCTGCGCGACATCAGCTCCTTGAGAGCCACCACCGGTGGCTTGCCCTCGTGCACGATGCCGACGACCGTATCCGTGATGGGCATGTCGACGCCGTGCCGCCGGGCCAGATCCAGCACCGACTCGCAGGACTTGACGCCCTCGGCGGTCTGCTTGGTGACGGCGATGGTCTCCTGCAGGGTCATGCCCTTGCCGAGGTTGGTGCCGAAGGTGTGGTTGCGCGACAGCGGCGAGGAGCAGGTGGCCACCAGGTCCCCCAGGCCCGCGAGTCCGGAGAAGGTCAGCGGGTCGGCGCCGAGCGCCATGCCGAGCCGGGTGGTCTCCGCGAGGCCGCGGGTGATGAGGGAGCCCTTGGCGTTGTCCCCGAGGCCCATGCCGTCCGCGATGCCGACGGCGAGGCCGATGACGTTCTTCACGGCTCCGCCCAGTTCGCACCCCACCACGTCGGTGTTGGTGTAGGGGCGGAAGTAGGGCGTGTGGCAGGCGGCCTGGAGTCGCCGGGCGACGGCCTCGTCGGTGCAGGCGACCACGGCCGCGGCCGGCATCCGCGCGGCGATCTCCCGGGCCAGGTTGGGTCCGGTGACCACGGCGATGCGGTCCGGGCCGACCTTGGCGACGTCGTCGACGACCTCGCTCATCCGCATCGCGGAGCCGAGTTCGACGCCCTTCATCAGCGACACGAGGACCGTGTCGGGGGCCAGCAGCGGGCTCCACTCGGCGAGGTTGTCGCGCAGGGTCTGCGAGGGGACCGACAGGACCGTGAAGTCGGCGCCCGCGGCGGCCTCGGCGGGATCGGTGGTGGCTCGTACGTTCTCCGGGAGCTCGACACCCGGGAAGTAGTCGGGATTGGTCCGCGTGGAGTTGATCGCCTCCACGACCTCCGGGCGGCGCGCCCACAGGGTGACCTCGCACCCCGCGTCGGCGAGCACCATGCCGAAGGCCGTACCCCACGAACCGGCGCTCAGGACCGCCGCCTTGACCGGTTTGCTCACTTGCCCAGCCCCTCTTCCTGCACGGTCTGCCCGGACTTCCGGTGCGTCTTCGTCTGCGCCTGGGTGCGGCGCCGCTGCTCGATCCGCTCCCGGCGCGGGTCGTACGGCGTCTCCGGCGCCTTCTCACCGCGGATCAGCTCCAGCTGGGCGGTGACGGCGGCCATGATGACATCCGTGGCCTCCTTCAGCAGGTCGGCGGTCATCTCGCGGTCGTAGAACCGGGCGAGGTCGACCGGCGGCCCGGCGAGCACGCGGTGCGTCTTGCGCGGCAGCAGATGCGGCTTCTTCGCGTACGGCGGCAGCAGTTCGTTGCAGCCCCACTGTGCCACCGGGATCACCGGGCATCTGGTCTGCAGGGCCACGCGCGCGGCGCCGGTCTTGCCGGTCATGGGCCAGCCGTCCGGGTCGCGGGTGAGGGTGCCCTCGGGATAGAAGGCGACACATTCCCCGCGGTGCACGGCCTCGATCGCGGCCCGGAAGGCGCTCAGCGCGTCCGTGCTCTCGCGGTAGACGGGGATCTGCCCGGTGCCGCGCATCGCGGCTCCGACGAATCCCTTTTTGAAAAGAGCGCTCTTCGCGAGGAATCGCGGGACGCGCCCGGTGTTGTACTGAAAATGCGCGTAAGCGAAGGGGTCGATGTGCGAATTGTGGTTCACCGCGGTGATAAATCCACCCTCAGCCGGAATGTGCTCCATTCCGCGCCAGTCCCGCTTGAGCAGAACCACCAGCGGCGGTTTACAGATCACCGCGGCGAAGCGGTACCAGAAGCCGATTCTGCGGCGGGGCACGCGGACACCTTCCTCTAGGGCCTGAAGCCGGGGCCACGGGGGGCCGCACAAGTGTCGCCCCAGGCCGCCGGTCTGTCGAGAACACCGTACGCCCGGCACGCCGCCCGCCCGATGCCCCGGGTGACAATGACCGCGACAAGAAGAGGACGGAACATCCGTGCAGTGGACCCTGGTCGTACCCCTGAAGCCCCTGGCCCAGGCCAAGAGCAGGCTCGCGGACACCGCGGACGACGGGCTGCGGCCGGACCTGGCGCTGGCCTTCGCCCAGGACACGGTGGCGGCCGCGCTGGCCTGTCCCGCGGTGCGGGATGTGGCAGTCGTCACGGACGACTCCCGGGCGGGCCGTGAGCTGGCCGCACTGGGCGCCGCGATCATTCCCGACGAGCCGGGCGGTGGCCTCAACGCCGCTCTCGCACACGCGGCGCGGTCCGTACGGTCCGTCCGCCCGTCCGGCGCGGTGGCCGCGCTGAACGCCGACCTGCCGGCGCTGCGTCCCGCGGAATTGTCCCGGGTTCTCGGGACCGCCGCCGAATTCCCGCGCGCATTTCTTCCGGACGCGGCCGGAATCGGCACGACGTTGCTGACCGCCGCCCCGGACTGTGCGTTGCGCCCGGCCTTCGGTGCGGATTCCCGGGCCCGGCACCGCGCCTCCGGGGCCGTGGAACTGCCCCTCACCGCGGTGGACTCCGTACGCCAGGACGTGGACACCGGCGCCGACCTGCGCAGCGCGCTGGCCCTGGGGGTCGGCCCCCATACGGCCGCGGCCGCCGCGCGGTTGCTGATACCCGGGCAGTAGGCTGCCGCCATGCAGGCGACCGCGTACACGTACGACTCCGAAAGCCGCAGCGGGCAGGTGCTCCTGGACGACGGCACCCCGGTGCCCTTCGACGCGGCCGCGTTCGACGCGGGGGGCCTGCGGCTGCTGCGCCCGGGCCAGCGGGTCCGTATCGAGGTGGAGGGCGCGAAAGACGCCCCGCGGATCACACTGGTGACCCTGCAGACCCTCTGACCACTTCCTGAACACGCCGCGGGCCGGACTCCATGCGGAGTCCGGCCCGGCGCGTGAGTACCCCAGCGCCCTTACTTCTTGCGGGCGGTGGTCTTCTTGGCGGTGGTCTTGCGCGCCGTCGACTTCTTGGCGGGCGCCTTGGTGGCCGTGGCCTTCTTCGCCGGGGCCTTCTTCGCGGTGGTCTTCTTCGCGGCGGTGGTCTTGGACGCCGCCGTGGTCTTCTTGGCGGGCGCCTGCTTCGCGGTGCTCTTCTTCGCGGCCGCCGACTTCGTAGCGGTGGTCTTCTTGGCCGTCGTCTTCTTGGCGGTGGTCTTCTTCGCGGCGGCCGACTTCGTGGCCTTCTTCGCGGCGGCCTTCTTGACCGTCGCGCCGGCACCGCCGGTCAGGCTGCCCTTGGGCGCCTTCTTGACGGAGACCTCGCCACCGCGCGGCAGCTTCTTCGACCCGCTGACCAGGTCCTTGAAGCCCTGACCGGCACGGAAGCGCGGAACGGAGGTCTTCTTGACCCGAACCCGCTCGCCCGTCTGGGGATTACGGGCGTACCGCGCCGGACGGTCGACTTTCTCGAACGAACCGAAGCCGGTGACCGAAACCCGCTCACCCGAGACGACCGCGCGGACGATGGCGTCCAGGACATGGTCGACAGCGTCGGCAGCCTGCTGACGGCCGCCCATCTTGTCGGCAATCGCTTCTACGAGCTGCGCCTTGTTCACGTCTTCCCCTTCGGAGACATCGCCAGAACGAAAGTGTTCAAGCTTTTTCGCACGTTAGGCAGATATATACCGCAAATCAAACACGAAACGGGCTTATCACCCTTGTGCCGCAACGAACTCGACGGTGTCGGCGGGTTCAGCGTTCCTCGTCGGGGAGACGTCCCTCGTCGAGGTCCGCGGTGAACCGCTCCAGCCGCCTTGCCGCGTCGGCGAGATCGTGCTTGGCCGCGGCCGTAATGACCAGCAGCTTCCGGGTCAGCGCCATCCGTACGCCCTCCGGGACTTGCAGTGCGCGCACCCTTGTGTGCGCTTCCTTGAGTTGGTCCGCGACCGCCGCATAGAGCTCGAGTTGGCCGTCGTGTTCCATGCACAGATTGTGCCATCTGGGGCGAGTTGTCGCCTGCGCAGGGGACAACTGCCGCCTCGGACGGCCTTTCCGGCACACGTGGAAGTCACGGCTGTACCACTCACGTACCCCGGCAACCACCGGCTTAACGTGGGAAGTTGGCAGCCGAACAGGGGGTGGACAGGGCCGTTCGGGTGCAGACGCGGCTGTACCCCCGATCGGGCTGATCGGGGGTACAGAGGAGATGTCGCGGTGGCCGAAAGTCGCCTTGTTCTCGGCGGCGAAGCGTGCCTGGGGTCAGACCGGGAGCGTCCGCGGCTTGAACGCCGGGCGCTTCGCCTCGTACGCCGAGATGTCCGCCTCGTTCCGCAGGGTGATCGAGATGTCGTCGAGGCCGTTCAGCAGCCGCCAGCGGGAGTTCTCGTCGAGCTCGAAGGAGGCGGTGATGCCTTCGGCGCGCACCTCGCAGCTCTCCAGGTCGACGGTGATCTCGGTCTGCGGGTCCTGCTCGGTGAGCTCCCACAACGAGTCCACGATCTTCTGCTCCAGAACCACCGTGAGCAGGCCGTTCTTGAGCGAGTTGCCGCGGAAGATGTCGGCGAAGCGGGAGGAGATCACGGCCTTGAAGCCGTAGTTCTGCAGCGCCCAGACGGCGTGCTCACGGGAGGAGCCGGTGCCGAAGTCGGGGCCTGCGACCAGCACCGTCGCGCCCTGCCGCTCGGGCTGGTTGAGCACGAACGACGTGTCCTTGCGCCAGGCCTCGAACAGCCCGTCCTCGAACCCGTCGCGCGTGACCTTCTTGAGCCAGTGGGCGGGGATGATCTGGTCGGTGTCGACGTTGCTGCGGCGCAGCGGGACGGCCCGGCCGGTGTGGGTGGTGAAGGCTTCCATGACTGATCAGACTCCAGCGGGCGTACGGGTCTCGGCGTCGGACAGGTCGGCCGGGGAGGCCAGGTGGCCGAGGACGGCCGTGGCGGCCGCGACCTGCGGCGACACCAGGTGCGTCCGGCCGCCCTTGCCCTGCCGGCCCTCGAAGTTGCGGTTGGAGGTGGACGCGGAGCGCTCGCCCGGGGCCAGCTGGTCGGGGTTCATGCCCAGGCACATCGAGCAGCCCGCGTGCCGCCACTCGGCGCCGGCCTCCTTGAAGACGACGTCCAGCCCCTCGGAGACGGCCTGCAGACCGACCCGCGCGGAGCCCGGGACGACCAGCATCCGTACGCCGTCGGCGACTTTGCGGTCCTTCAGCAGCTCGGCGGCGGCGCGCAGGTCCTCGATGCGGCCGTTGGTGCACGAGCCTACGAAGACGGTGTCCACCTTGATGGAGCGCAGCGGCTGCCCGGCCTCCAACCCCATGTACTCCAGGGCCTTTTCGGCGGCGTAGCGCTCCGATGCGTCTTCGTACGAAGCAGGATCGGGGACGGACGCCGAAAGCGGTGCGCCCTGCCCGGGGTTGGTGCCCCAGGTGACGAACGGCGACAGCGCGGCGGCGTCGATGACGACCTCGGCGTCGAACTCGGCGTCGTCGTCCGTCCTGAGCGTCTTCCAGTACGCGACGGCCGCGTCCCAGTCCTCGCCCTCGGGGGCGTGCGGGCGGCCCTTGAGGTACGCGAACGTGGTCTCGTCCGGGGCGATCATGCCCGCGCGGGCGCCGGCCTCGATCGACATGTTGCAGATGGTCATGCGGGCTTCCATCGAGAGCTTCTCGATGGCCTCGCCGCGGTACTCCAGGACGTAGCCCTGGCCGCCGCCGGTGCCGATCTTCGCGATGATCGCCAGGATCAGGTCCTTGGCGGTGACGCCGTCGGGCAGTTCGCCGTCGACCGTGATCGCCATGGTCTTGGGACGGGACATCGGCAGCGTCTGGGTGGCCAGCACGTGCTCCACCTGGGAGGTGCCGATGCCGAACGCCAGCGCGCCGAAGGCGCCGTGCGTGGAGGTGTGCGAGTCGCCGCAGACGACGGTGGTGCCGGGCTGGGTCAGGCCCAGCTGCGGACCCACGACGTGCACGACGCCCTGCTCGACGTCGCCCAGCGGGTGCAGGCGCACACCGAAGTCGGCGGCGTTCTTGCGCAGCGTCTCCAGCTGGATCCGGGAGACCGGGTCCGCGATCGGCTTGTCGATGTCGAGGGTGGGGGTGTTGTGGTCCTCGGTCGCGATGGTGAGGTCGAGGCGCCGGACCGTGCGGCCGCTCTTGCGCAGGCCGTCGAAGGCCTGCGGGCTGGTCACCTCGTGCAGCAGGTGCAGATCGATGAAGAGAAGGTCGGGCTCGCCCTCCGCGCGCCGGACGACATGGTCGTCCCAGACTTTCTCCGCGAGTGTCCTACCCATCGCTTTTCCCTCCGGACGGCGACGATCCGCCGACCCAACTAGAGATCTTGAGGAGGCGGTGCCCGTACCCCTGACTCCGGGCACACACCACCAGGCCCTTACGTCACGGGCCGTTGTGACTTCGTGATTCCAGGGTGGCGCGTTCCACGGAAATTTGAACTTGCGTTTCACAGAGTGAGACGCAAGTATCGTTTCATGGACAACAGTAGCGGCGTCGGCGTTCTGGACAAGGCGGCCCTCGTCCTGAGCGCTCTGGAGTCCGGTCCGGCCACCCTCGCGGGTCTGGTCGGTGCCACCGGACTGGCTCGACCCACGGCCCACCGCCTGGCCGTGGCCCTGGAACACCACCGCATGGTGGCGCGCGACATGCAGGGCCGTTTCATTCTCGGCCCTCGGCTGGCAGAGCTGGCCGCGGCCGCGGGTGAGGACCGTCTCCTCGCCACCGCCGGCCCGGTGCTCACGCATCTTCGTGACATCACGGGCGAGAGCGCACAGCTCTATCGCCGCCAGGGCGACATGCGCATCTGCGTCGCCGCGGCGGAGCGCCTGTCCGGACTGCGGGACACGGTCCCGGTCGGTTCGACGCTCACGATGAAGGCCGGTTCCTCGGCGCAGATCCTGCTGGCCTGGGAGGAGCCGGAGCGGCTGCACCGCGGCCTGCAGGGGGCGCGCTTCACGGCGACGGCGCTGTCGGGTGTGCGGCGGCGGGGCTGGGCCCAGTCGATCGGTGAGCGGGAGCCGGGCGTCGCGTCCGTCTCGGCGCCGGTGCGGGGGCCGTCGAACCGTGTGGTGGCGGCGGTGTCGGTGTCCGGGCCGATCGAGCGGCTGACGCGGCATCCCGGCCGGATGCACGCGCAGGCCGTGATCGATGCGGCGGGGCGCCTCTCCGAGGCACTTCGGCGCACCGGCTGAACCGATGGAGCGTATCGGGGGAGGCCGGCCTCAACGCCGCGGCAGGCCTTTCCCGACCACCCGCCATGGCACGGACGGTTTGATCGTCGCGTGCGGGCCGGTAGTGGTTGCTCGCGCAGTTCCCCGCGCCCCCGAAAAGGGGGCAAGCACACATGAGGCCCCTCACCGAAGTGAGGGGCCTCATGTGATGTGTACCCCCGACCGGATTCGAACCGGCGCTACCGCCTTGAGAGGGCGGCGTGCTAGGCCGCTACACAACGGGGGCCTGGACACTGCGTTTCCGCAGGTCCGAGCTGGTCTACCTGGACTCGAACCAAGACTAACTGAACCAGAATCAGTCGTGCTGCCAATTACACCATAGACCAATGTGGTATAGACCAGTCAGTACCCCCGACCGGATTCGAACCGGCGCTACCGCCTTGAGAGGGCGGCGTGCTAGGCCGCTACACAACGGGGGCCCTAGCGGTCCCGAGATGATCGTCGATCACTTGGAACCAGTACCCCCGACCGGATTCGAACCGGCGCTACTGCCTTGAGAGGGCAGCGTGCTAGGCCGCTACACAACGGGGGCGATGCAGATGAGCTCTGCGAGCTGGCCTACCTGGACTCGAACCAAGACTAACTGAACCAGAATCAGTCGTGCTGCCAATTACACCATAGGCCACTGGAACGCAAGCCCCGGGGGGTTGTGTTCTAGCTGTGCGCCTCGGACTCCGGCCTTCCGGCCCGCTTCCCGCGGCGCAGGAAGAACATTACCCGAAGGTGGACGGGGCTCCAAAACGAGTATCCGAGCCGAGCAGGGACGGCAGTTCGGCCAGCGTGGCGATGCGGTGCGGCCCGACGGGCGGGTCGATCGTGGCGTACAGGCCGCCGCGGTCGATCCACACCGACAGCAGTCCGGCGTCGGCGGCACCCCTCCCGTCGATCTCCGGGTGGTCGCCGACGTAGGCGACCTGGTGCGGCGGCAGACCGAGGAATTCACAGGCCGCGAGGAACGCCCCGGCCTCGGGCTTGGAGATGCCGAGCTCGGCCGCGCACAAGATGGTCTCGAAACGGTCGTGGACGCCGAGGGCGCGCAGCTTGCGGTCCTGGACGTGGAGGCTGGAGTTGGACAGCACGGCGTGCCGGTGGGTGGCGGAGAGGGCGTCGAGGACGGGCAGGACGTCCGGGAAGAGGGCCCAGACCGCCTCGTAGTGGGTGATGTACCGCTGGAACCACGCGTCGGCCTCGGCGTCGGTGAGGTCCCGGTCCAGGAAGACCCGTACCCGTTCGCGCCGCTGGTCCTCGAAGGTGGCCTCGCCGGCCGAGAAGCGGGCCCACTGGAGGTGGGTGGCCTCCCGCCAGCGGTCGATGGCCTGCTCGACGCTGTCGTAGCGGTGGAGCAGGCCCTCGGCGGTGAGGTGGGCGCGCATGCCGAGGCGGTCGGCGGTGGTGTAGTCGAAGAGGGTGTCGTCGACGTCCCAGACCACGGCATGGATGCTCATACTCCGACCGTACCCACCGCGACGTTCTCTCAGCCCGGGGTCATGCCGCCGAAGAGGGCGAGATCGGGGTCCCGGCCGTCGCGGGGGTGGGCACTGAACGTCCGGGTACAGGGGCCGCCCGTGGCGCCTCGTCCGCTGTCGGTGGGGCCGTCCCGGGCGGCACGTACGGCGGCGCCCGTGGAAGTCCCGGTCAGTGTGCGGACGACTTCGCCGGAGGCGTTGGAGAGGGGCAGGGTCCAGGTGACGGGCTTGTCGAGCTGCCACACCGGTGGCCCGGGGGGGCGCCTCGCCGATCACGGACGGCGAGGGGATCCGGGCCTCCGTCTGCGCCGGGGGCGCGGTGGGGGACGCCGCTGGGGACGATCGACACCTCGCCGTACTGCGGAAACCGGACGCGCCGGCCCACGGGCAGTCGACGGTCATGCGTCGCTCGGTGACGAGCCGCACCGTGCCGGCCGGCCCGTCGGCCCGGGGCGCCGCCCGCGCGGGCGCGGGCTCGGGCGGCAGGGCGCGGGACAGGACCACCGCCCCGCCGACGGCCGCGGGGACGAGTCTTCGGGAACGGATCACACCCTCCCCTCTGTGCCAGGGCGCACACGGGCACCGTGCGCGCCCTGGCGGCCAACGCCCCCCGTGGGCAAGGGAGTTGACCGTAAGGGTGACTCCCGGTGACGGCTGTGCGGACCCGGTGAGGGCGGCGCCCCAACCGGACGCCGCCCTCACCGTGCGGGTGTGTCGCGTTACGCGGCCAGCTTGGCCAGCGCCGCGTCGATCCGGGCCAGGGTGGTGTCCTTGCCCAGGACCTCCAGGGACTCGAACAGCGGCAGACCGACCGTGCGGCCGGTGACGGCGACGCGGACGGGGGCCTGGGCCTTGCCGAGCTTGAGGCCGTGGGCCTCGCCGGCGGCCAGGACGGCCTCCTTGAGCGACTCGGCGGAGGTCCAGTCGGCGGCCTCCAGCTTCTCGCGGGCCGTGCTCAGCAGGGCGTCCGAGCCCTCCTTCATCGCCTTCGTCCAGCTGGCCTCGTCCTCCACCGGCTCCGGAAGGAACAGGAAGTCGACGTTGTCGGTGATCTCGGAGAGCACCTTGAGGCGGGTCTGCGCGTGCGGGGCGATGGCCTGCCACTTCGCCTCGTCGAAGGCCTCCGGCGCCCAGGGGGCGAAGGGCGCCCGGAGCCAGGGACGGCAGCGCTCCGTGAAGTCCTTCACGTCCAGCAGGCGGATGTGGTCGCCGTTGATGGCCTCGCACTTCTTCAGGTCGAAGCGGGCCGGGTTGGGGTTCACGTCGGAGATCTCGAACGCCGCGATCATCTCGTCGATCGAGAAGACGTCCCGGTCGGCCGAGAGGGACCAGCCGAGCAGCGAGAGGTAGTTGAGCAGGCCCTCGGGGAGGAAGCCGCGCTCCCGGTAGAGGTTGAGGGAGGACTGCGGGTCGCGCTTGGAGAGCTTCTTGTTGCCTTCGCCCATCACGTACGGCAGGTGGCCGAACGAGGGGATCTCCTTGGCGATGCCCAGCTCGATCAGCGCCTTGTACAGGGCGATCTGGCGCGGGGTGGAGGAGAGCAGGTCCTCGCCGCGCAGGACGTGGGTGATCTCCATCAGGGCGTCGTCGACCGGGTTGACCAGCGTGTACAGCGGGGCGCCGTTGGCGCGGACGATGCCGTAGTCCGGGACGTTCTCCGGGGTGAAGGTCAGCTCGCCGCGGACCAGGTCGGTGAAGGTGATCGTCTCGTCGGGCATCCGGAAGCGGACGATCGGCTCGCGGCCCTGGGCCTGGTACTCGTCGACCTGCGCGGCGGTCAGCTCACGGCAGTGGCCGTCGTAGCCGGAGGGCTTGCCGGCGGCGCGGGCGGCCTCGCGGCGGGTGTCCAGCTCCTCCTGGGAGCAGTAGCAGCGGTAGGCGTGGCCGGCGTCGAGCAGCTTGGCCGCGACGTCCTTGTAGAGGTCCATGCGCTGCGACTGGCGGTACGGCGCGTGCGGGCCGCCGACCTCGGGGCCCTCGTCCCAGTCGAAGCCCAGCCAGCGCATCGAGTCGAGCAGCTGGGTGTACGACTCCTCGGAGTCGCGGGCCGCGTCGGTGTCCTCGATGCGGAAGACCAGGGTGCCCTGGTGGTGCTTGGCGAACGCCCAGTTGAACAGGGCGGTGCGGACCAGGCCCACATGGGGGTTGCCGGTGGGCGACGGGCAGAAGCGGACGCGTGGGGGTACCCCCTGTCCGAGCGGAGTCGAGGACTTGGGGGAGGGAGAGCCGGGTGCGCTAGCCACGCTTGACAACCTTGTTGGTGAGAGTGCCGATGCCTTCGATGGTGACGGCGACCTCGTCGCCGACGTTCAGGGGGCCGACCCCAGCGGGGGTGCCCGTGAGGATCACGTCGCCGGGGAGCAGCGTCATGGCCTCGGTAATGTTGACGATCAGATCCTCGATCGAGTGGATCATCTCGCTGGTGCGGCCCAGCTGACGCTGCTGGCCGTTGACCGTGAGCTGGATGGTGAGGTCGCTCGCGTCCAGGTCCGTCTCCACCCAGGGGCCGAGCGGGCAGGAGCTGTCGAAGCCCTTGGCCCGGGCCCACTGCTTCTCGCGCCTCTGCACGTCGCGGGCGGTGATGTCGTTGGCGCAGGTGTACCCGAAGATCACATCCTTGACGCGCTCGCGCGGGACCTCGCGGCACATCCGGCCGATGACGACGGCCAGCTCGGCCTCGTGGTGCACCTCCTCGGAGAAGGAGGGGTACTGGATCTCGTCGCCGGGGCCGATCACCGAGGTGGACGGCTTGAAGAAGGCGAAGGGGGCGTCGGGGACCTCGTGGCCCAGCTCGCGCGCGTGCTCGCCGTAGTTGCGGCCGAAGGCCACGACCTTGTTGGGGAGCACCGGCGGCAGCAGCCTGACCTTGCTCACCGGCACCTTCGTGCCGGAGAGCTCGAAGTCCGCGAACGGGATGCCCTTGATGATGTCCAGGACGAGTTCGTCCTGCTTGTCGCCCTCGATGGCACCGAAGGCGACGTTCCCGTCGATGGAGAATCTGGCGATGCGCACGGGATGCTTGGCCCCTTGACTGAAGCGGCTGGAGTCTGACGGTCCAGGCTAACGCGGGGAGGTCCCCCGCCCCGCGCATGGTGAAGGGGCGCCCCGTCGCGGGGGCGCCCCTTCGAAATCCGTGTCCCGCCACCGTGAGCATCCGGCGGCCGGCCCGCGTACTACCTGGTGTCATTCCGCGGCAGCGGCGGCCGCGACGGGGATCTCCATGAGGACGGTGCGCTTGGGGTTGGCGGTCTGGGCCGGGAGGTCGACGGGGTGCTCCGGCTGCTCCGGCGTCCGCAGTTCGTCGGCGTCCTGCAGGTGCGCCAGCGTCGTGCGCCGCGGGTTGGCGATCTTGTGGAACATCGTCGTCGTCTTCACTGTTTACTTGACCCTGTCCTGTGACGGGCGCCAGAGGGGTGTGAGCCCCCGGTGCGGGCGCGGGTTGTCGGTTGTGCCATCGCTGTAAAGCGTCAGGCTAAACATGCGATTCCCCGGCCCAGTCGCCCGGAGGCCACGATCGGCATGTGAGTTTCCTCACGAATGACAGGGCGAATCGGTCAATCCGGACTCGGGCTCCACCCCAACGAAACGGACATTGACTCACTGAAGCCCTCATTCCGCTCCTGATCATGGCGACTGGGACACCTGACCGGACTCGGCGACTCGCGGGTTTACGCCCGAAATGGGTGAACTCGCTTTCTACGTCAGGTGATCCGGCACTCACGTGGTGTCACCTAAGTCACGGCTCGGTCTACGGGCCTTGTTGGAGATCCTGTGCTGTGCTGGAATCTCACGGACCGCCGCTGGATCGAACCGGCGCACAGGGGGCGCACAGACGCGCCGAGCGGCGGTGAGAAGGGGGAACCAGCGCCGGTCACTCACGACCACCACGGGGGCGTTTTCAGGGCGTCCCCAGAACGCCGACACCGTGCCCCGCCGTTCAGGCGACGGGGCGCCTGGTCCAGAGGTTGCGACGCTAGTGCAGGGACGTTTCAAGAGGGATGGCAGCGCTTCGGCGGGGCCGGAGCCGCACGGCGGGACTGGCCCCATGAATGGCGGCCCCTCGCCCCAGCACGCCCAGAACCAGGGCCCGGCCGGCGACGGCGGTGAGCGCTCCGGTCCGGCTTCGCCCGCGACCGCGAGCCCGGCCAAGGGCCTGAAGCCGCCGGCGGGCCCGGTGGGCCCCGGCCCGCGAATAGCCCTGCGGAACTGGCGCATCTCCACCCGCCTGGTTTCGCTGCTCGCACTCCCCGTGGTCGCCGCCACGTCGTTGGGCGCCCTGCGTATCAACGACTCCATGGACAACATCCAGCAGCTGGACAACATGAAGCTGCTGACGGATCTGACCAAGCAGGCCACCGAGCTGTCGGCGGCGCTCCAGGAGGAGCGCGACCAGTCGGCCGGCCCGCTGGCCCACGGCGGCAAGGCGACCGACTTCACGGTCAAGGGACTGCGCGAGAAGACCGACCGGGCGAGGAAGAACTTCCTCGACAGCTCCGAAGAGATCGACAACACCAGCAAGGACGGCAACCTCAAGGGCGTCCGCGAGTACCTCGTCCAGCTCGCCGGCGAGCTCGGCGACCTGGAGCAGATCCGCAAGAGCGCCTACGCCTCCGAGGGCAACTCCACCCAGACGATCGAGGCCTACCACCGTCTGATCGAGAACCTGATCGACCTCTCCCAGGACATGGCCGAGGCGACCAGCAACCCGGACATGATCCAGCGCACGCGTGCGCTCGCGGCGTTCTCCTCCGCCAAGGAGTACTCCTCGATCCAGCGCGCGGCCCTGGCGGCGGCGCTCCCCGCGAGCAACACCACCACCGGCAAGCTCTCCCCGAACGACCGGCTCTACGCCCAGTCGGCCCTGGAGAGCCAGAACTCCGAGATCCGCAGCTTCAAGAGCATCTACGGCGAGGACGCCGCCGCCGAGCTGCTCAAGCCGATCGAGGACGGCGGCAACTCCACGATCAAGGCCACCGACACCTACGCGGGCCGCGCCCTGGTCTCCGCGAGCGGTCTCGCCCAGCAGGACAAGCGGTCCTACCGCGACTGGCTGGACGACAGCTCCACCAAGATCCAGCAGATGAAGAACATCGAGCACACGCTGCTCGAGGAGATGGAGCAGAAGGCCCGCGAGTTGCGCAGTGCCACCGAGCGCGACGCGATCATCTCCGGTGCCCTGATCCTGATCGTGCTCGGTGTGTCGCTGGTCGGCGCCTTCGTCGTGGCGCGGTCCATGATCCGCTCGCTGCGCCGCCTGGAGGAGACCGCGACCAAGGTCGCCTCCGATCGTCTGCCCGAGCTGGTCAAGCAGCTGTCCGAGTCCGACCCGCAGGACGTCGACACCTCCGTGGAGTCGGTCGGTGTGCACTCCCGGGACGAGATCGGCCGAGTGGCCTCGGCCTTCGACGACGTGCACCGCGAGGCGGTCCGCCTCGCCGCCGAGCAGGCCCTCCTGCGGGGCAACGTCAACGCGATGTTCACCAACCTCTCGCGTCGCTCCCAGGGCCTGATCCAGCGCCAGCTGTCGCTGATCTCCGAGCTGGAGTCGCGCGAGGCCGATCCGGACCAGCTGTCCTCGCTCTTCAAGCTCGACCACCTCGCGACCCGCATGCGCCGTAACGGCGAGAACCTCCTCGTCCTCGCGGGCGAGGAGCCCGGCCGCCGCTGGACCCGTCCGGTGCCGCTGGTCGACGTGCTCCGCGCCGCCGCGTCCGAGGTGGAGCAGTACGAGCGCATCGAGCTGGCCTCCGTGCCGACCACCGAAGTGGCCGGCCGTGTGGTCAACGACCTCGTGCACCTGCTCGCCGAGCTGCTGGAGAACGCGACCTCGTTCTCCTCGCCGCAGACCAAGGTCAAGGTCACCGGTCACGCGCTGCCCGACGGCCGTGTGCTGATCGAGATCCACGACACCGGCATCGGCCTCTCCCCCGAGGACCTCGCCGCGATCAACGAGCGGCTCGCCTCTCCCCCGACGGTGGATGTCTCCGTCTCCCGCCGCATGGGTCTGTTCGTGGTCGGCCGGCTGTCCCAGCGGCACGGCATCCGCATCCAGCTGCGCCCGTCCGACTCCGGTGGTACGACCGCGCTGGTCATGCTGCCCGTCGATGTCGCCCAGGGTGGCAGGAAGCCCCAGCCCAAGCAGCCCGGTCAGCCGCCGGTCGGTGGCGGACCCGCCGCCGCGCAGGCCGCCGCCGGTGCGGCCGCGGCCCGGCGTGCCGCCGGTGCCGGCCAGAACGCCGGTGCCCTCGGGGCCGGTGCGTCCGGCGGTGGCTTCGGCGGCGGTGCGTCCGGCGGTGGCCGCCTCGCTCCCGGCCAGAGTCCGCGGGCCGCGCTGCCCGGGCGGGACGCGGACGGTGGCCGTCCGGGCGGAGCGCGCGGACCGCAGGGTCCCGGCACCTCTCCGTTCGAGCAGGGTGGCGCCCCGCAGGGCCGTCAGGCTCCGGCCGGTGCCGGGGCCGGATTCGGCCAGCAGGCGCCGGGTGCCCCGCAGGGTCTGCAGGCCGCGGGCACCAACGGGCCGCAGGGCCAGGACGCCTTCGGCGGTGGCCGCAGCCGGAAGAAGCAGGGCAACAACTCCGAGCAGGGCAAGGGCCGCCGCCCGCAGCTGCCGCCGCGTGGCGGTCCGCGGGCCGAGCTGCCCGGGGGTGACGCGCAGCAGCGGGTGCCGAGCTGGAGCGACGAGAACGCCCAGCCGCCGGTGCCGCGTGCCTCGCTGGACGCCCCGCGCGGCCACGAGGAGCCGGACGTCACCCGCACGGCGTCCATGCCCCGTGTCGACGACCGTCAGGGCCCCGGCTCGACGTCGGAGATGCCGGCCGTCCCGCGTGACAACGACCGGCAGGGTCCCGGCTCGCCGGCCGACTTCGGCGCTCCGCAGCACGCGGACCCGTTCGGCCCGGGCGCGAACGCGTCGCAGGGCCCGGGCCAGTTCGTCCGCCCGGACGTCTTCGGCACCACGGGCGGCCGCCCCGACCCGTCGTCCACGTCGGGCCAGTTCCCGGCTCAGCAGTCCTACGACAACGGCTCGACCGGCCAGTACCCGGCGCCGCAGTCCTACGACAACGGCTCCACGGGCCAGTACCCGGCGCCGCAGTCCTACGACAACGGCTCCACCGGTCAGTACCCGGCTCAGCGGCAGGACAACGGCTCGACCGGCCACTACCCGGCACCCCGCCAGGACAACGGCTCGACCGGCCACTACCCCGCGCCGCGCCAGGACGACGGCTCCGGCCGGCCCACCCTGCCCGGTCCGGCCACAGCGGCCGACCCGGCGGGCACGGGCCAGTTCGAGCGGCCGCAGGTCAACGGCGGGCGGGGCGGTGCCGACTTCGGTGCCCCGCGTCCGCCCGCCCCGCAGGCCCGGCCCGTCCGGCAGGAGCCCGAGGCCCTGCCGCCGGCGTCCGGTCCGGGCGACGGTCGTACCCCGCTGTACGACACGCTGGAGACCAACTGGTTCCACGGCCAGCAGGAGCAGCAGCAGCCGCAGAACAACGGCTCCGCTCCGGCCGCCCCGCAGCAACCGCAGGGACCGACCGGTCCGCAGCGGTCCGCCGCCCCCGCCGGCTGGCGCGCCTCGCCGAACGACGACCTCGTCCGCCAGGCCGAACGCGTCCGCCAGCCCGCCGCGGGTGGTGTCACCACCTCCGGCCTGCCGCGCCGGGTGCCCCGGGCGAACCTCGTCCCGGGCACGGCTCAGCAGCAAACCCACCAGAGCGGTCCGCAGGTCTCGCGTGCGCCCGATGACGTACGCGGCCGGCTGACCAATCTCCGTCGGGGAATCGCACAGGGTCGTCAGGCCGGGTCCACCCAGACCGGCAGCCACCCACGGCCCACTCACCAGCAGGAGCGTTAGTTGAGTCCGATGAGCCAGGCGGCACAGAATCTCAACTGGTTGATCACCAACTTCGTGGACAACACCCCCGGGGTGTCCCACACCGTCGTCGTGTCCGCCGACGGTCTCCTCCTGGCGATGTCGGAGGGCTTCCCGCGCGACCGCGCGGACCAGCTCGCGGCCGTCGCCTCGGGCCTGACGTCCCTGACGGCGGGCGCCTCCCGGATCTTCGAGGGCGGTGAGGTGGCGCAGACGGTCGTGGAGATGGAGCGAGGGTTCCTGTTCCTCATGTCCGTCTCGGACGGCTCGTCCCTGGCCGTTCTCGCCCACCCCGAGTGCGACATCGGCCTCGTCGGCTACGAGATGGCGCTCCTGGTCGACCGCGCGGGCGCGGTCCTCACCCCCGACCTGCGAGCCGAGCTCCAAGGCAGTCTGCTCCACTGATCGGCCCCGGCACCACCCGTCTCACCACATCACCGTCCGGCCGCCGCACACCCCACACAGGCCCCGTCAGACGGCTTGCTGACCGACTTGCTGTCCCGCCCGGAGGACTCATGACCCCGCCCACCGCCTCTCATGATCCGTACGCGGAGCCGTACGAGGACGAGGGCGACCAGCCGCTGGTACGGCCTTATGCCATGACCGGCGGCCGGACGCGGCCGCGCTATCAGTTGGCCATCGAGGCACTGATCAGTACGACCGCGGACCCCGCCGCGCTCATGGGACTGCTCCCGGAGCACCAGCGGATCTGCCACCTCTGCCGTGAGGTGAAGTCGGTGGCCGAGGTCTCGGCGCTGCTCAACATGCCGCTCGGTGTGGCCCGAATCCTGGTCGCGGACCTCGCCGAGGCCGGTCTCGTCGCGATCCACCAGCCGGGCGGCGACGACGCCACCGGTGCACCGGACGTGACACTGCTCGAAAGGGTGCTCAGTGGACTTCGCAAGCTCTGACGCGGGTCGATCCACCACCTCCGCGAAGATCGTGGTGGCTGGCGGCTTCGGCGTGGGCAAGACCACGTTCGTGGGTGCCGTCTCGGAGATCAACCCGCTGCGCACCGAGGCCGTGATGACCTCCGCCAGCGCGGGCATCGACGACCTCACCCACACCGGGGACAAGACCACCACCACGGTGGCCATGGACTTCGGCCGTATCACCCTGGACCAGGACCTGATCCTGTACCTCTTCGGTACACCGGGCCAGGACCGCTTCTGGTTCATGTGGGACGACCTGGTGCGCGGCGCCATCGGCGCGGTGGTGCTCGTGGACACCCGGCGCCTGGCCGACTGCTTCCCGGCCGTCGACTACTTCGAGAACTCGGGTCTGCCCTTCGTCGTGGCACTGAACGGCTTCGACGGACAGCAGCCCTACCAGCCCGAAGAGGTGCGTGAGGCGCTGCAGATCGGACCGGACACCCCGATCATCACCACCGACGCCCGGCACCGGTCGGATGCGAAGAGTGCCCTGATCACACTGGTCGAGCACGCTTTGATGGCACGGCTGAGGTAGCACCCAATTCAGATACGTCATACGGCAGTTGTCGTAGATACACCGGAGCCGACTGTGTCCTTTGACACGGTCGGCCACGGTGTTCATAACGTTTCGGCAGAGGAATGGGGTGGTACGGCCACGCGTCGCGCACATGCGGTGTCGCTGCGCTCACAATCGCCCCGCCTTTTGGCGGGGCTCGTTCTTTATGACCGTTTTATCTGGGGCTTACATCACGTCGAATCCCCTCCCCGGACTGTTTGGAAGAGCGCAGGTCGTCGTGCTGGAATGCCTGAACTGCCCAATAGTCAATGACGTACTCGTCCATCGAGTCGTGTTGGGCTCTGAACACTGCGGCACAACGTTGGTGCCGACCGCCGAGAGGTTGTTGGTCGAGTGAGGCGAAGCAAGAACAGTCCCGAGCCGTCGGCCCGGGGCAACTTCACCCCGCCGCCGCGCACAGCGGCGCCCGCCCCCGTGCCCGGTTCGGAGCCGACGGCCGCGCCCGCCGAGAGCGGCGGCCGTCTCTCCCCGCGCAACTGGCGCGTGGCGACCAGGCTCAACGCGATCCTGCTCATACCCGTGGTGGTCGGCCTCGTCATGGGCGGCTTCCAGGTGAAGAGCTCGATCGACACCTGGCAGGAGGCCGAGGACGCGGAGAACACCGCGCGTCTGGTGCGTGCCTCGCTGCTCTACGCCAACGCCCTCTACAACGAACGTGACGCCTCGGCGGCGCCCCTGCTGAAGGGCAGCGCCCAGACCGCGCAGGACAAGGCGACCGTCACCCAGGTCCGCAAGGCCACCGACGAGGCGGCCGACGCCTTCGACGCCGCGGCCCAGAACATGCCGGCGAAGCCCGGCCTGGAGCGCCGGCTGGACCTGTTCCGCAAGGCGGAGCCGAAGCTCGCCACGCTGCGCCAGGTCGCGTACACCTCCAAGCTCAGGGGCGTGCAGACCGAGGAGGGCTACGTCGAGGTCGCCCACCCGCTGACGGAGTTCGCCAACGAACTGGGCCTCGGCACCGGCAACATCACCAGCTACGGCCGGACCGTGTACGCCATCGAGCTCACCAAGGCGGCCCTGTCGCTGCAGCGCTCCATCGGCATGCACATCCTGGTCAAACCGGGCCCGGACGCCGGCAACCTGGCCAGCCAGCGCATCGCCCTGTCCTCGTACGCCTACCTCGAGCGCATCGCCGTGCAGGAGTACATCGGCGGCGGCACCGAGCAGGACGCGGCCAAGCTCGACGCGGCCGAGACCAAGATCAAGGCCGACGCCGCCGTGATGGCCCGGGAGGCCAAGGCCAAGAACCCGGACTACGTCCCGCCGCCGTCCAACCCGACGACGATGATCTCCGCCGTCGCGACGCTCCAGAGCACGGACCCGAGCGCCCGCGCCGCCCTCGCGGAGAAGGGCATCACCGCCGAGAACTGGTGGGCGGTCAACACCCTCAAGTTCAACGCGTACGAGAAGATCGAGAACGACATGGCCGACAAGGCCGTGAGCGAGGCCTCGGACATCGCCGACGACGCCCAGCGGGACGCCTACATCACCGGTGCCGCCGTCGTGGTCGCCCTGCTGCTGGCCTTCATCCTGGCCGGTGCGGTCGCCCGTCAGATGAGCCGCTCGATGCGTCAGCTGCGCAACGCCGCCTTCGGCATCGCCGAGCAGCGCCTGCCGATGCTGGTCGACCAGCTCTCCCGCACCGACCCGGGCCGGGTCGACACCCGCGTACAGGCCATCCCGATCACCACCACGGACGAGATCGGCGAAGTCGCCCGCGCCTTCGACCAGGTCCACCGCGAGGCCGTCCGGCTCGCCGCCGAGCAGGCCCTGCTGCGGGGCAACATCAACGCGATCTTCACCAACCTGTCGCGCCGCAACCAGTCCCTGATCGAGGGCCAGCTGACCCTGATCACCGACCTGGAGAACAACGAGGCCGACCCGGACCAGCTGGAGAACCTCTTCCGCCTGGACCACCTGGCCACGCGTATGCGCCGCAACGGCGAGAACCTCCTCGTCCTCGCCGGCGAGGAGCCCGGCCGCCGCTGGGACCAGCCGGTCCCGCTGGTCGACGTGCTGCGCGCCGCCTCCTCCGAGGTGGAGCAGTACGAGCGCATCGAGCTGTCCGGTGTCCCGGAGGCCGAGATCCACGGCCGGGCCGTGACCGACCTCGTGCACCTGCTCGCCGAGCTGCTGGAGAACGCGACGACGTTCTCCTCCCCGCAGACCAAGGTCCGCGTGACCGCCACCCGTCTGCCCGACGGCCGCGTGATGATCGAGATCCACGACAAGGGCATCGGCCTGACCGCCGAGGACTTCGCGGACATCAACCACAAGCTGGCCAACCCGCCGACCGTGGACGCCGCGATCTCCCAGCGCATGGGCCTGTTCGTGGTCGGCCGCCTGTCCGACCGGCACGGCATCCGCGTCCAGCTGCGCCCCTCGGGCGAGCAGGCCGGGACGACCTCGCTGGTCATGCTGCCGGACGCGATCACCCACGGTGGCGGCGGCGAGCACCACGTGGACCGCGACGAGTTCACCGTCTCGCAGATCATCCCGGAGCAGAACTTCGGCGGCGAGAACTTCGGCCAGCCCATGCGCACGGCCGCGGAGCTCGGCTTCGACGACAGCCGCTACACCGAAGTCCCCGACGACATACGTGAGCTGGACCCCGTGGGCCGCTCCCTGATGCGCGAGGAGCGCCGGGCGGCCCTGGAGGCCCAGTCGCCCGGGCAGCCCGCGCTGCCCGGGCAGAGCGACCAGCAGCAGTCCAGCGAGGCGACCGGGTACCGCGACGAGTACGCGGACGGGCAGCAGGGCTACGACGCCGGGCAGGCCTACGACACCGGCCGGAGCGGCTATCCGGAGCAGCAGCCGTCCGCGTACGACCGTCAGGCGCCGTACGAGGAGCAGCCGGCGCCGTACGAGGAGCAGCGGCACGCGGCGTACGAGGAGCCGCAGCGGGCTGCGTACGACGAGCCGCAGCGGGCTGCGTACGACGAGCAGTACTACGCGCCGGGCGGCGGTCTGCCGCAGAACGACACCTTCTCGCCGAACGGCGGCTACCCGGAGCCCTCCTATGCGGAGCCCGCCCAGGAGGAGCCGCCGGCGCAGGGCACCGGTGGGCAGGGCGGATTCGCCGCGTTCGAGCAGCGTCGTCACCAGGATGACTGGCCGCAGCAGGACGGCTACCAGAACGGCTACCCGAGCCAGTACCCTTCTCAGGCCCCGGAAACGGAATCTGCGCAGGCCGCTGACGCGAGTGAGCAGGACCGCGTAGGCTTCGACCGTCCGGGATCGAGCCCCTCCGCCGCTCACACGATGACCGACGCCGGGCTTCCCCGCCGTGGACCCACCGCGAGCGGTGCGAACGGTACGGGTGGTGGCGCACGCCAGGTGAGCCAGGAACCGTCGGCCTCCGCTCCGGGGAACAACGGGGACGACTGGCGCTCGGCGAATGACGAGCGGTGGCAGCAGGCCTCGCAGCTCCGGAAGCCCAAGGCGGGCGGGGTCACCTCCTCCGGCCTGCCGAGGCGGGTGCCCAAGGCCAACCTGATCGAGGGCGCCGCCGAAAGCACCCACCAGGGAGGCCCACAGGTCTCCCGCGCCCCGGAGGACGTCCGGGGCAGGCTGAGCAACCTGCGTCGAGGCGTCCAACGCGGACGCAGCGCAGGCAGTGAAACGAACGGCCAGGGCCTCGGTCCTGACAGCACCTACAACCAGGAGCGTTAGTGTGAGCCCGATGAGCCAGGCGGCACAGAACCTGAACTGGTTGATCACCAACTTCGTGGACAACACCCCGGGGGTGTCCCACACGGTGGTGGTCTCCGCCGACGGACTCCTTCTGGCGATGTCCGAAGGCTTCCCCCGTGACCGCGCCGACCAGCTCGCGGCCGTCGCCTCCGGTTTGACGTCTCTGACGGCAGGCGCCTCCCGGATCTTCGAGGGTGGCAGCGTGAACCAGACGGTCGTGGAGATGGAGCGGGGATTCCTGTTCATCATGTCCATCTCCGACGGATCGTCGCTCGCGGTCCTCGCACATCCGGAGGCGGACATCGGCCTCGTCGGGTACGAGATGGCGCTGCTGGTCGACCGAGCCGGTACGGTCCTGACACCGGACCTTCGTGCGGAGCTCCAGGGGAGCCTGCTCAACTAACAGACGGACGGTGCGTTTTGGCGTCCCGGGGCCGTAAGGTCTTGGGACGCGGCTCCACAGCGATGGGTGCCAGGCACAGTCGGAGGAGGAGAAAGTGGCAACACCCCCAGGCGGTCCGTCTTCGGGCAACTGGTCGTACGGCCCTGCCCAGGGTCAGGGCGACGGTGGTCAGAACCCGAACCGTTACAACTTCCCCTCCGCGCCCAGCCACCGGCAGCCGTACGCGCCGCAGGGCCCCGGCCCTTCGCCGTACGACCAGCCGCACGCGCCGCGCATCCAGCCCGTGCAGCCGCAGCGCCGCAGCCCCGAGCCGACGCCCGGCGGGGCGTCGAACAACCACAATCCGTTGGTGCGTCCGTACGCCATGACCGGCGGCCGGACCCGCCCGCGCTACCAGCTCGCCATCGAGGCGCTGGTGCACACCACTGCGCAGCCGCACCAGATGCAGGGCCAGTTGCCCGAGCATCAGCGGATCTGCAACCTCTGCCGGGAAATCAAGTCGGTCGCCGAGATCTCGGCGCTCCTCACGATCCCTCTCGGCGTGGCCAGGATCCTCGTCGCCGACTTGGCGGAGGCGGGACTGGTCGCCATCCATCAGCCCGGCGGCGACGAGAGCGCCGGCGGCCAGCCAGACGTGACACTGCTCGAAAGGGTGCTCAGTGGACTTCGCAAGCTCTAGCGGAGGGCCTTCCCGCTCCACCACGTCCGCGAAGATCGTGGTGGCTGGCGGCTTCGGCGTGGGCAAGACCACGTTCGTGGGTGCCGTCTCGGAGATCAACCCGCTGCGCACCGAGGCCGTCATGACGTCCGCTTCGGCCGGCATCGACGACCTCACCCACACCGGGGACAAGACGACCACGACGGTCGCCATGGACTTCGGCCGTATCACCCTGGACCAGGACCTGATCCTGTACCTCTTCGGTACACCGGGCCAGGACCGCTTCTGGTTCATGTGGGACGACCTGGTGCGCGGCGCCATCGGCGCGATCGTGCTGGTCGACACGAGGAGGCTCGCCGACTGCTTCCCCGCCGTCGACTACTTCGAGAACAGCGGCCTGCCGTTCGTCATCGCCCTGAACGGCTTTGACGGCCAGCAGCCGTACACGCCGGACGAGGTGCGGGAAGCGCTCCAGATCGGGCCGGACACCCCGATCATCACGACGGACGCGCGGCATCGGGCCGATGCGAAGTCGGCGCTGATCACGCTGGTCGAGCATGCGCTGATGGCTCGTCTGCGGTAGTTCTCCTGACTGTGGGACAGCCCCTGGCGGCCTCTGGGCTGCCGGGGGCTGTCG
Organism: Streptomyces sp. NPDC096046; assembly: GCF_040303285.1. Lineage (NCBI taxonomy): Bacteria > Bacillati > Actinomycetota > Actinomycetes > Kitasatosporales > Streptomycetaceae > Streptomyces > Streptomyces sp. NPDC096046. The sequence goes on from NZ_JBEOSZ010000003.1 coordinate 163,116, forward strand.
CGTTGCCGGGTGCAGGTGGGTCGTGGCTTGTCGCGCAGTTCCCCGCGCCCCTTACGGCGCGCACCCCCTGGGCATCGCACAAAGGGCCCCTCCGGGTGGAGGGGCCCTTGTGCGAAGGGTGGGTCAGCGCCAGCTGTGCGGGGCGCGGAAGCCGGGCTCGCGCTCCAGGCGGCGCCAGCCGGCCTTGATGCGGCCGCGGTGGGCCGGGGCCGGGTCGGTGGGGCGGGCGGCGGCGCGGGCCAGGAGGATGGCCGTGATGGCGGCGACTTCCTCGGGCTCGGCGTGGCCCTTCTCGACGCGGATATCAGCAGATTCCATGGGTGTCAGTCTCCGTGAGGAAGATGTCCGCCGGGTTACTGCGGCGGGTTGCCGTGCTTGCGGGACGGCAGGTCCGCGTGCTTGGTCTGGAGCATGGCGAGGGACTTGATGAGCACCTCGCGGGTCTCCGCGGGGTCGATGACGTCGTCGACCAGGCCGCGCTCGGCCGCGTAGTAGGGGTGCATCAGCTCGGACTTGTACTCCTTGACCATGCGGGCCCGCATGGCCTCGGGGTCCTCGGCCTCGGCGATCTGGCGGCGGAAGATGACGTTGGCCGCGCCCTCCGCGCCCATGACGGCGATCTCGTTGGTCGGCCAGGCGTAGGTGAGGTCGGCGCCGATCGACTGGCTGTCCATGACGATGTACGCACCTCCGTAGGCCTTCCGCAGGATCAGGGAGATCCTCGGCACGGTCGCGTTGCAGTAGGCGTAGAGGAGCTTCGCGCCGTGGCGGATGATGCCACCGTGCTCCTGGTCGACGCCCGGGAGGAAGCCGGGGACGTCCAGAAGAGTGATGATCGGGATGTTGAAGGCGTCGCACATCTGCACGAAGCGGGCCGCCTTCTCGGACGCCTCGATGTCCAGCACGCCCGCCAGGGACTGGGGCTGGTTGGCGACGATGCCGACGACCTGGCCGCCCATCCGGCCCAGCGCGCAGATGATGTTCCGGGCCCAGCGCTCGTGGACCTCCAGGTACTCGCCGTCGTCGACGATCTCCTCGATGACCTTGGCCATGTCGTAGGGCCGGTTGCCGTCCGCCGGAACCAGGTCCAGCAGGACGTCCGAGCGGCGGTCGGCCGCGTCGGAGGACTCGGTGCGGGGCGGGTTCTCGCGGTTGTTCTGCGGGAGCAGGGAGAGGAGGTAGCGGACCTCGGCGATGCAGGTCTCCTCGTCGTCGTAGGCGAAGTGCGCCACGCCCGAGGTCTCGGCGTGGACGTCGGCGCCGCCCAGGCCGTTCTGCGTGATCTCCTCGCCGGTGACCGCCTTGACGACGTCGGGACCGGTGATGAACATCTGCGAGGTCTCGCGAACCATGAAGACGAAGTCGGTCAGGGCGGGGCTGTAGGCCGCGCCGCCCGCGCACGGACCGAGCATCACCGAGATCTGCGGGATCACGCCCGAGGCCCTGGTGTTGCGCTGGAAGATGCCGCCGTACCCGGCGAGCGCGGAGACGCCCTCCTGGATCCGGGCGCCCGCGCCGTCGTTGAGGGAGACCAGCGGGGCACCGGCCGCGATGGCCATGTCCATGATCTTGTGGATCTTCGTGGCGTGAGCCTCGCCCAGCGCGCCGCCGAAGACGCGGAAGTCGTGCGCGTAGACGAAGACCGTGCGGCCCTCCACCGTGCCCCAGCCGGTGATCACACCGTCCGTGTACGGCTTCTTGGCCTCCAGCCCGAAGCCCGTGGCCCGGTGCCGGCGCAGCTGCTCGACCTCCCGGAAGGAGTCCGGGTCGAGGAGGAGCTCGATGCGCTCGCGCGCGGTCAGCTTGCCCTTGGCGTGCTGCGCCGCCGTCGCCTTCTCGCTCGGTCCGGCCATCGCCTGCGCACGGATCTCGTGCAGTTCGGCCACGCGTCCGCGCGCGTCGGTCGGCTCACCCGGCGCCTCATCCAAAACGGTCATGTAGTGACCTTACGAAGCCAACCGGGGAATGCGGGCCGTCGACTCCTCACAGTGTCCGGCGTGTTTTCCTGGTACCACTGAACAGAACCATGGCGCCGTTGACCCTTTCCGACTGCTCAGCTGGCGTGTCGCTTGTAGGGGTCACACAACGCGGTCAGGCGAGAGCCACCTCACAGATGTGTGTGGCGCATGCCTCCCCAGGGGTGACGCGCAGGCGCAATCGGCGGGCTGTGGAGAGCACTTCGACCGTCTCGTCCGCACGGACCACCCCACCGACCGGGCCGTCCCAGGTGATCTCCAGGGGCTCGCCCGTACGGGACGGTTCGCTCACGCAGAGGGTAGCGGTACGTCCCCGGCGGACCATCAGCACGCTCGCGCCTGCGGAGGCGGTGAGCGGGCCCGCCGTGCCGGCCCGCCAGAAGTTGGCGGCCGTGCAGCCCAGGGAGGGCACGGTGACCGCCTGGCGGACGGCGTCGTTGGCGAGCACCGACATCCGGTGGCGGTCGGCGGGTTCTCGCCGTTGCCGCACTCGTAGTGGGCGATGCGGTCGCTGGCCATGGCGATGCCCACGGTGAAGCCGGGGCCGCGGTGGACGGCCCGGTCCATGGCGGCGAAGAGGTGGTGCCCGGCGGGTTCGGGGGCGGCCGGGACGGGCGAGGCGGCGATGGTGCCGAGCCGGGACAGGTCCGCGACCCCGAACTGGGGAGCCGTCAGGATCGGGCTCACGGTGTCCCGTTCGGCCCAGCCCTTGATAGGGGCGTGCCAGCGAACGGCCGGGGGACCGGACGGGATCACAGCCCCGGTAGATCCGGCAGGTCCGGCAGGTCCGGCAGGTCCGGCACGGGTGAACGGCCCGGGCCACCGGAATCGCTGACGGCCCTGGGACCAGAACGGCGGACCGACACCACGGCCGGCACCGCTGACCGCCGGAGTGACCGGAACGGCGAACGGCCCGGGGTGGTGGCCGCACCGCGAAAAGCCGCCCGGGGTCAGCCGAAGCGGTTCAGCAGGCGGCGGTACAGGCCCGGTGCGAGGCCACGGACCCGGCCAGGGACGGTGAGCCACCTGGGGACGTACGCCTCGTCGCGGTTGTGCCGCACGGCTTCCCAGATGATGCCGGCGACGCAGCCGGGCGAGAGCAGGCCGGTGCGGGTGCCGTCGTAGGGCCTGCCGCGGCGGGGGTGGAAGGCCGTGTCGACGGCTCCGGGGACGACGAAGGTGACGCCGACGCCCGTGCCGCGCAGTTCCTGGCGCAGCGCCTCGGCGAAGGCGGCCAGGCCGGCCTTGGCTGCGGAGTACACCGCTTCCTCCCGCAGTCCCACGCAGCCCGCGACCGAGCCGAGCAGCACCACGCGGCCCCGTCCGGCCGCGATCATGGAGGGCAGTACCTCGCGCACGAGGTGGAGCGTGGCGTTGAGGTCCAGGGTCAGCACCCGGTCGATGTCGGTGTGCGGCATGGCGGCGAACGGGCCCGTCCACCCGAGGCCGGCTCCGGCGACCAGGACGTCGATCCGGCCGGTGGTGTGCAGGGCGGACTGGGCCAGCAGACGGGGGCCGCCCGGGGCGGCGAGGTCGGCGGGCAGCACGACGGCCGACGTGCCGGACGCCGTCTGCTCCAGGCGGTACCGGTCGCGTCCGTTGAGGATCAGCTGCCAGCCGTCCATGGCGAACCGCCGCGCCGTCGCCGCGCCGATGCCCGAGGAGGCTCCGGTGACCAGGGCGACGCGCCGGTCCAGGCGCCGCGGCGGCCCGTACTGGTTCACCCGGGCGGGGAAGGGCGTCGTGGCGCGGGGCGGGACGGGGTCCGCCGGTGGGTCGTAGGCCGAGCCGGAGCCGGTGAGTGTCACGAGTCACTCTCCCCTGCGCTGTGCGTCCGCCGTGGTCTCGTCTGTCTCCATACGCTCCCTAGAAACGGAACCCCTTCTCGCCGGACGCCGCCACCGCAGGGCGCGCGGTTCCGCCAACCGGGGGTACGGGAGGGGCGCCGCGGAAGGCGTCGCGGACCCACCCGGCGAAGATGTTGAACATTGAACGGAATAGGTCTACGGTGAGCCTCGTTGGAGTAGTTAAAGATTCAACATCCCGCACAGGAGGCGTACACCCCATGAGCATCTTCAGCCGCAACGACGCCCGGACCACCGCTCCCACCGGTGCCGCCGTGAACCCCGAGCAGGCCGCCCTGACCGGCGATTACACGATCGACCCCGCGCACTCGACGATCGGCTTCGTCGCCCGGCACGCCATGGTCACCAACGTCAAGGGCGGCTTCCAGGACTTCACCGGCACACTGCACCTGGACGGCACCGACCCGTCGCGGTCGACGGCCTCCCTCGACGTCGTGATGGACAGCATCAGCACGGGCAACGCCGACCGTGACGGCCACCTGAAGAGCGCGGACTTCTTCAAGACGGACGAGTTCCCGGCCATGACGTTCCGCTCCACCCAGGCGGAGGCCCTCGGCGGTGACGAGTACCGGATCACCGGCGACCTGACGATCCTGGGCACCACCCACCCCCTCACCGTCGACCTCGAGTTCAACGGCGCCGCGAAGGACCCCTTCGGCAACGAGCGCGTCGGCTTCGAGGGCAAGGCGGAGATCCTGCGCTCCGAGTGGGGCCTGACCTGGAACGCCGCGCTGGAGACCGGCGGAGTCCTGGTCTCCGACAAGATCAAGCTGAACTTCGACATCTCGGCCATCAGGAACGCGTGAGCCCCGCGGGGCCGGCCCGGTGACACCCCACCGGGCCGGCCTGGCCGGTTCCGGGCCCTTGTGCAAAGACTGTCGGCGTTCTCATAATCCAGCAGCAGTATTTTGACCAGTCCATGCCAGCACATGGACGTTCTTTTTTGCCATGCTGCTGTCATGTGCTCGTCAATCTGATGCTTCGGTTGCACATCTCCCCGGTCAACCCCCCACGGAAGGCATCACGTTGAAGAGACTCCTCACGGCCCTCAAGAGATGCGCGGTCCTCGGCGCCGCCGCGCTCGCGATCGCCAGCCTTCAGCCCGTCTCCGCCGCACAGGCCGCCCCCTCGCCCGTCGTCGGCGGGACCCGGGCCGCACAGGGCGAGTTCCCGTTCATGGTCCGGCTCTCCATGGGCTGTGGCGGTGCGCTCTACACCCAGCAGATCGTGCTCACGGCCGCGCACTGCGTGGGCCGGTCCGGCAACAACACCGGCATCACCGCCACCGCGGGGGTCGTCGACCTCCAGTCCACCAGCGGCCGCGTCCAGGTCCGCTCCACCAAGGTGCTGCGCGCCCCCGGCTACAACGGCACCGGCAAGGACTGGGCGCTCATCAAGCTCGCCCGGCCGATCAACCTGCCGACCCTGAAGATCGCCACCACCGCCCAGTACAACACCGGCGACTTCACCGTCGCGGGCTGGGGCGCGAACCGTGAGGGCGGCTCCCAGCAGCGCTACCTCCTGAAGGCGACCGTCCCGTTCGTCAGCGACGCCGCCTGCAAGGCCTACGGCGGCCTCTACAGCGGCCTCGTCGCCAACGAGGAGATCTGCGCGGGCTTCGACGCGGGCGGCGTCGACACCTGCCAGGGCGACTCCGGCGGCCCGATGTTCCGCAAGGACAACGCCGGCGATTGGATCCAGGTCGGCATCGTCAGCTGGGGCGAGGGCTGCGCCCGTCCCGAGGCGCCCGGCGTCTACACGGAGGTCTCCGCCTTCGCCTCCGCCATCGCTTCGGCGGCTTCGACCCTCTGATCAACGGCTTCGCGGGCCCGGCGCCGATGGGGCGCCGGGCCCGTTCCGTTCCGCCCGAGCCCCGGTCACCGCGGTCTGGGGCGCGCTGATGTTCGGGGAGCCGTTCGGGGTGCAGACCGCCGTCGGACTGGCCTTCTGCCTCGCGGCGGTCGTCATCGTCCGCCGCGGTGGCGACCGCGGCGACAGGGCCCTGACCGCCGCCCGCGCCGAGCCGGAGGAGAAGCGCCGGACCCGCTCCCCCGACCCCCGCCCAGCAGGGGCGCCCCGTCATTCGGCGTCGGCTCCATGCCGAACGCCCGGGCGCTGTGCGCGGCGCGGCCGCGTTTCCACGTCCGGGGCCCGGTGGAAAAACCGTTCGAGGTGGCGCGCCGACCCCGGCCGGTGGTTTCGTGACGGCGGTGAACGACGTGGGTGCGACGCCGGGCCCTCGGGCCGGGGTGGCGATCGTCGCGGGGCCCGGGTACCGGTATGGGCACGCACCGCCGGGCCCGGCCCTGCTCAGAACCCGCCGCCGAAGTCGCCACCCCCGCCACCGAAGCCGCCGCCCCCGCCGAAGTCCCCTCCCCCGAAGCCGCCTCCGAAATCGCCGGTGTCGAAGTCGGCGCCGGAGACGTCGCCGCCCTCGTAGCCGCCGAAGTCGCCGTAGCCGGAGCCGTAGTCGGCCGCGTAGGCGGGGCCGGCCATCATGCTGCCGAGCATGGTGCCGACGAGGAGGCCGGGCAGGAGGCCGCCGCCGAAGTAGCCACCGGCCCAGGGGCCGTACGCCGGACCGGCCTCCCAGTAGGGGCGGCGGCCGTAGTCGGTGTCGACCTCCCGGATCACCGGGTCGCGGCCCTCGGCCAGACGCCGTTCGTCGGCCGCGCAGACCGGGACGTCGCGGGCGCTGCCGGACGGGGGCGTCCAGGTGACGTCGGCGACCGAGGGGCCGTGGCGCGGGTCGAAGAAGCAGGGCGGTCGGCGCTCCGGCAGGGCTCCGCCCTCACGGCGGGCCGCCAGACGGGCGAGGGAGAACCGGCCGTCCTCCACGGCCTGGGTGACGGCCCGGACGTCCTCCGGTTTCGTCGCGGCCGCCATCAGCGACTTCGCCTGCTCGTAGGAGTCCAGGGCCCGCTCGTAGTCGGTGCGCATCGCGTCGTCGGCACCGGGTTCCCCGGGGTGGAAGTCGAGCCGGTCGAGTTCCTCGCCGAACGCGGTGATGTCCTCGTCGACGACCACCCGCAGCTTCTCCAGCGCGGCCCGCTGCTCCTCCTCGTGCCGGCGCCGGTTGCGGCGGGCCACGGCGTAGGCGCCCGCGCCACCGGCCGCGGCCAGGGCACCGACCGTGATCAGGCCGCCGACCGGCACGTCGGTGCCCGAGCCGCCGCTCCAGCCGCTCGGCGCCGAGCCGCCCACGTTGCGCAGGGCGCCGTCGACGAAGTCGTTCAGCTGTGCCTTGGTGTCGCCCGCGTCCTGCACCGCCGTGACCAGGTTGGCCACCCCCTGGCGGCTCATCACGGAGCTGTCCGCGCGGGCGTCGAACCGGTCGCCGAGGCGGACGCCGTACAGGCCGGTGATGCCGGTCTCGGTGCGGAGGTTCCGGAAGAGGTCCTGCGTGGGGTAGCCGGCCGGGAGGACCGCCACGAAGACGGGCTTGTCCGCATCCTTGATCTTGTCGGCCAGGGCCTCCGCGTCCGACGCCGCCAGCTGCCCGGAGGCGGCCGGATCGACGTAGACGGGACTCTCGCGCAGGTGCCGGGCGACATCGGACAGGTCGGTGGCCGCGTGCGCCCCGGACGCACCGGCCAGCAGCACCGCCAGGAGGGCGGCGAACGGCACGATCAGCAGACGTACGACGGTACGCACCAGCGGGGCCTTCATATGTTCGAAGCTACCCGAAACGGCACAAGAAGGGTTATCCGTCGAGACAGAGATTTGTCGACGCGGCTGCGCCTAGGATGCCCTCTGGCCATCCAGGAGGGGCGGGAACGGGGACATGTTCGGACGACGCAGGGCTGCGGACATGACGGTGTCCGAACTGACCGAGCTGGACCGGTCGCGCACGCGGGCCGACCTGCTGTGGGAGCTCTTCCGGCACGCCGAGGCGGAGGTGACGTCGGCGATCGGCTGGTATCTGGCCCGGCGCAGGGGGCCGTCGTTGTGGTCACGTTCGCTGCGGGCGCTCGCCACGCTGCTGGGCATCGTCGGCAGCCTCACACCGCTGGTGCACGCGGCCGCGCCCACGGCCGTGCAGCCCGAGTGGGGTTTCGTGTTCCTGGCCGGTGGCGCCGGCTGCGTCCTCTTCGACCGGATCTTCGGCTTCTCGGCGTCCTGGACCCGCTACATCCGTGCGGAGCTGGCGTTGCAGCAGATCCTCAAGAAGGCGCAGTCCGACTGGGCGCAGGCGTTCCTGAGGACCACCGACTCGCCCAGCGACAAGGAGCAGGCCGCCCTGCTCGGGGTGATCGAGCGACTGCGGGCCGACGCCCAGCGGATCATCGAGGACGAGGGCACGGCGTGGGTCGGCTATCTGGCCGACGGCGTCGAGGAGCTGACCCGCTCCACCAGCGCCGCCGGCGGCCAGCGCTCCCACACCGCGGGCCTGTTCCGCCTCGACCGGACGCCCGGCCGTGACCGGGGCGGCGAGGTCCCGGTACCGCGGTCCCGGGACACGGCGATGTGACACGCGCCCCGGGCACCCGCTCCCGGCGGGAGCGCGGCTACTGCGCCGGAGCGACCCCGGCGCGCAGCAACCCGTAGGTGTACGCGTCCTCCAGGGCCTGCCAGCTCGCGGCGATGACGTTCTCGGCGACGCCGACCGTCGACCACTCGCCCGTGCCGTCGGACGTGGAGATCAGTACGCGGGTCGTGGAGTTGGTGCCGTGCTTGCCCTCCAGGATGCGGACCTTGTAGTCCACCAGCTCCAGCTGGGCGAGCTGGGGGTAGATCTTCTCCAGGCCCACGCGCAGGGACCGGTCGAGGGCGTTGACCGGGCCGTTGCCCTCGGCGGTGGCGACGATGCGCTCACCCTTGGCCCAGAGCTTGACCGTGGCCTCGTTGGCGTGGGAGCCGTCGGGCCGGTCCTCGACGATGGCCCGCCAGGACTCGACCTCGAAGTAGCGCAGCGGCATGCCCTGCACCTCGGCGCGCAGAAGCAGTTCGAAGGAGGCGTCGGCCGCCTCGTACGTGTAGCCCTGGAGTTCGCGCTCTTTCACCCGCTCCACCACCCGGCCGACCAGTTCGCGGTCGCCGCCGAGGTCGACGCCGAGCTCCTTGCCCTTGAGCTCGATGGACGCGCGCCCGGCCATGTCGGAGACGAGCATCCGCATGGTGTTGCCGACCAGTTCGGGGTCGATGTGCTGGTAGAGGTCCGGGTCGACCTTGATCGCGGAGGCGTGCAGACCGGCCTTGTGGGCGAAGGCGGAGAGGCCGACGTAGGGCTGGTGCGTGGAGGGGGTGAGGTTGACGACCTCGGCGATCGCGTGCGAGATGCGGGTCATATCGCGCAGCCGCCCCTCGGGCAGCACCTTCTTGCCGTACTTCAGCTCCAGGGCCGCCACGACCGGGAAGAGGTTGGCGTTGCCGACGCGCTCGCCGTAGCCGTTGGCGGTGCACTGCACGTGGGTCGCGCCCGCGTCGACGGCGGCCAGCGTGTTGGCGACGGCGCAGCCGGTGTCGTCCTGGGCGTGGATACCGAGGCGGGCGCCGGTGTCGGCGAGGACCGTGGAGACGACGGCCTGGATCTGGGCCGGGAGCATGCCGCCGTTGGTGTCGCACAGGACGACCACGTCCGCGCCCGCCTCCGCCGCGGTGCGCACGACCGCCTTGGCGTACTCCGGGTTGGCGCGGTAGCCGTCGAAGAAGTGCTCGCAGTCGATGAAGACGCGGCGGCCCTGCTCCTTGAGGAAGGAAACGGTGTCGCGGACCATGGCGAGGTTCTCGTCCAGGGTCGTGCGCAGGGCGAGCTCGACATGGCGATCGTGTGACTTGGCGACCAGCGTGATCACCGGCGCGCCCGACTCCAGGAGTGCCCTGACCTGCGGGTCCTCGGCGGCGGTGGTGCCGGCGCGGCGGGTGGAGCCGAACGCGACGAGCTGGGCGTGCCGGAAGTCGATCTCCTGCCGGGCGCGGGCGAAGAACTCGGTGTCCCGGGGGTTGGCGCCGGGCCAGCCGCCCTCGATGAAGCCCACGCCGAAGTCGTCCAGGTGCCGTGCGATGGCGAGCTTGTCGGCGACGGTGAGGTTGATGCCCTCCCGCTGGGCGCCGTCGCGCAGGGTGGTGTCGAAGACGTGGAACGAATCGTCGAGCTCGCTGCTAGCGGTCATGGTCTCAAGGCTCCTGAGGATGGGATCTCGGTCGTACCGGAATGACCGGCTCCACCGCCCTCACATACTCCCTCGCGCTCTCGTCTCCGGCTGTGGGTGGGCCAGAAATGCGAAAAACCTCTCGCGGGTGCGAGAGGTCTGCGCGCGGGTCGAGGACGACGGTGTCCGCCCGTACCTGGTCGTACGTGGCGGTCACTGCGGACCGGCGCGCCTGCTGCCAATAATCGTGGCGAACGAGAGCACGGGGGAAGTGTGACACAACCCCCGCGCTTCGCTCACCGCCGTCTCAGGATGCGGTCGGTCACCTCAGGTGCGGACGTGGCCCTCATGGTGCTGTTCCCCCTGTGTTCCCCGTGGACGCTTCTCCCCCGGCCCCGGGCCGAGGCTCACAAGCTCCGACGTCACCACCGACCGGAGGGTCAATCCGCCGTATCGAGTACAACCCGGGCGGGCGCTCGGGCGCCCGCGAGGAGGCTTTCGGCGAGGAACTCGCGTACGTGCCGCAGGACCTGCGCCCGGTCGGTGCCGCGCAGGCCGATCGCCACATGGATGGAGAAGCCGTCCAGCAGCGCCCCGGCCGGACGTCCCGGCCGCCCTGTCCTGGGCGGCCGGTGCGACGGTCGGAGTTCCTGCCGCCGCTCATGGGGCCGACGAGGTGACCTCTGCTGCTTGCCCGACCCGATCGGGCGGTGGGTCGGCATAGGCCCCGGGGGCCGGGGGCCGAGGCCCCGGGACCAAGACGGGGCATAGGCCCCGGGACGAGGACGGGGCATAGGCCCCGGGGCCAGGACGAGGCATAGGCCCCGGGGGCCCGGGGGCATAGGCCCCGGGCCCGGGTCGGCTCAGCCCAGCCGGTGCATCCAGCCGTGCTTGTCCTCGGCCGTACCGCGCTGGATGTCCAGCAGCGCCTGGCGCAGCCGCAGCGTGACCTCGCCCGGCTCTCCCCCGCTCTGCTTCCACTCCGCCCCGGCCCGCTTCACCGTACCGACCGGAGTGATCACCGCGGCCGTACCGCAGGCGAAGACCTCCGTGAGCGACCCGTTCTCCGAGTCCCGCTGCCACTGGTCGACCGAGACCCGGGTCTCCTCCGCCTCGTACCCGAGGTCACGGGCGACGGCGAGCAGGGAGTCCCGGGTGACGCCCTCCAGGATCGACCCGGTGAGCGTCGGCGTGACGATCTTGTTCCCGTACACGAAGTACAGGTTCATGCCGCCCAGCTCCTCGACCCAGGTGTGCTCCACGGCGTCGAGGTAGCAGACCTGGTCGCAGCCCTTGGTGGCGGCCTCGGCCTGCGCGAGCAGGGACGCCGCGTAGTTGCCGCCCGTCTTCGCGTCGCCCATGCCGCCGGGGACGGCCCGGACCCGGTCCTCGGAGACCCAGATGGACACCGGCTTCACACCACCGGGGAAGTACGCCCCGGCCGGGGAGGCGATCACCAGGAACAGGTACTCGTTGGCCGGCTTCACGCCCAGCCCGACCTCGGTGGCGATCATGAACGGGCGCAGGTAGAGGGACTCCTCGCCGCCGTGCGCCGGGACCCATGCCTTGTCCTGCCGGACCAGGGCGTCGCAGGCCTCGATGAACGTCTCGACGGGCAGCTCGGGCATCGCGAGCCGACGGGCGGAACGCTGGAAGCGCTCGGCGTTCTTCTCGGGACGGAAGGTGGCGACGGACCCGTCGGGCCGGCGGTAGGCCTTCAGCCCTTCGAAGATCTCCTGCGCGTAGTGCAGGACCGTGGTGGCGGGGTCCAGGGAGATCGGCGCGTACGGCACGAGCTGACCGTCGTGCCAGCCGCGGCCTTCCGTCCACTTGATCGTCACCATGTGGTCGGTGAAGTGGCGGCCGAACCCGGGGTTGGCCAGGATCGCCTCGCGGTCCACGGCGGAGAGCGGGTGGGCGGAGGGCTTGAGCTCGATCGTGGGCGTCGTCATGGAGTGATGTCCTTCACCGGTTGTAGTGACGGGCCGCGCTCGGTACTGCTCTGATGGTGACCAGTGCTAGGACGTCCGAGCATTCCCTCATTCCGCGGCCTCGCGTTCGATTATCGCCCGGGGGCGGCGGCGGAAGGAACGGGGTGAATGCGGCCCGGTGGTCGATGGTGGCACCCGGCGGGAACATGCGGAAGCCGCCGGGCGCGGATGCGACCCGGCGGCTTGCGGTGTGCAGCGGCGGGTCAGCCGGCTACGCGTACGGCGAGGGCGTCGCCGATCTCCGAGGTGGAGCGCGCGGGCTTGCCGGTGCGCTCGGCGAGGTCGGCGGCGACCGCCTCGTCGATGCGGGCGGCCTCGGCCTCGTAGCCGAGGTGGCGCAGGAGCAGGGCGACGGACAGCACGGTGGCGGTCGGGTCGGCCTTGCCCTGGCCGGCGATGTCCGGGGCCGAGCCGTGGACGGGCTCGAACATCGAGGGGAACTCGCCGGAGGGGTTGATGTTCCCGCTCGCGGCGACGCCGATGCCGCCGGAGACGGCCGCGGCGAGGTCGGTGACGATGTCGCCGAAGAGGTTGTCGGTGACGATCACGTCGAAGCGCTCGGGCTGCGTGACGAGGTAGATCGTCGCCGCGTCCACGTGCATGTACTCGGTGGTGACCTCGGGGAACTCCGCGGCCACCTTGTTGAAGATGTTGGTCCACAGGTGACCCGCGAAGGTCAGCACGTTGTTCTTGTGGATCAGCGCCAGCTTCTTGCGGGGGCGGGCCTGGGCCCGTGCGAAGGCGTCACGGACCACGCGCTCGACACCGAAGGCCGTGTTCACGGAGACCTCGGTGGCGACCTCGTGCTCGGTGCCCTTGCGGATGGTGCCGCCGTTGCCGGTGTACGGGCCCTCGGTGCCCTCGCGGACGACCACGAAGTCGATCTGCGGCTCGCCGGCGAGCGGGGTGGCGACACCCGGGAGGAGCTTTGACGGACGCAGGTTGACGTGATGGTCGAAGGCGAAGCGGAGCTTGAGCAGGAAGCCGCGCTCCAGCACGCCGGACGGCACGGACGGGTCGCCGATCGCGCCGAGCAGGATGGCGTCGTGCCGCTTCAGGGCGTCGAGGTCGGCGTCGGTGAGGGTCTCACCGGTGGCGTGGTAGCGCCGGGCGCCGAAGTCGTACTCCTCGGTCTCCAGCTTCACATCCTGCGGAAGGACGGCGGAGAGGACCTTCAGACCTTCGGCCACGACCTCCTGGCCGATGCCGTCACCGGGGATCACTGCGAGATTGATGCTGCGAGACATGCGGGCACCCTACTCCTCGTCCCATGGGATGACATGCGGTGTCCGTGATGCGGACAGCCGGGAGGCACCGGACCGGGGGACGGCACGCGTCCGCCGGGTGCCGTTCACCCGTATGTGGTGGGGCCGTTGACCTCCGCTGGGAAGTTCACCGGACATGGAGATCCCTCACTTCGGCATCCCGCCCGAGCTCGCCCGCCGGATGAGCATGGCCGAGCAGCACGAGTACCTGCGGACACGACTGTCCCGGCGGCGCACCCTGGTGACCGCGGGCGCGGTGGCGAGCGGACTGCTGACCGGCTGCTCGGGTGCCGGCTCGCGTCCCGGGCAGGGCGGCGCCACGGCGGCCGGGGGCCCGTCACCCGCCACCTCGCAGGCGCCCGGTTCCCTGATCACGCCCTTCGGCCGCCATCTCGCCTTCGGCGCCGACCCCAAGACCCAGATGCGGATCTCCTGGCAGGTGCCGCTCGCCGTGAAGAAGCCGTACGTCCGGGTGGGCCCGCGCCCCGACGACCTCGGCCGCAAGGTCGAGGCGGAGCTGCGTGACCTGCACACCCCGGAGCTGCAGGGCATCCGGGCGGCGGTCGACCAGTACTACCCGCACGCCGCCCTGGACGGTCTGCGCCCGGACACGACGTACTACTACGGCGTCGGCCACGAGGGTTTCGACCCGGCCTCCCCGCAACACCGGCCGACCGTCGCGTCCTTCCGCACGGCACCCGCGCGCCCGCCGGAGCGGTTCGTGTTCACCGCCTTCGGCGACCAGGGCGTCGGCGCGGAGGCGGCCCTCAACGACCGGACGCTGCTGCGCCAGAAGCCCGCCTTCCATCTGCACGCCGGCGACATCTGCTACGCCGACCCGACCGGCAAGGGCAAGGAGTCGGACGTCTTCGACGCCGGACAGTGGGACCGGTTCCTGAAGCAGACCGAGCCGGTGGCCAGGTCGGTGCCGTGGATGGTGACGACCGGCAACCACGACATGGAGGCCTGGTACTCACCGGACGGCTACAGCGGCCAGCTCGCCCGGTTCTCCCTGCCGGACAGCGGTTTCGACGCGCGCACGGCACCGGGTGTGTACGCCTTCACGTACGGCAACGTCGGCGTGGTCGCGCTGGACGCGAACGACGTGTCGTACGAGATCCCCGCCAACTTCGGCTACACGGAGGGGAGGCAGACCGGGTGGCTGGAGAAGAAGCTCGGTGAACTGAGGTCCTCCGCGGACGTCGACTTCATCGTCGTGTTCTTCCACCACTGCGCGTACTCGACGTCCACCCACGCCTCCGACGGCGGGGTGCGCGCCGAGTGGCTGCCGTTGTTCGCCCGGCACCAGGTGGATCTGGTGATCAACGGGCACAACCACGTCTACGAGCGGACCGACGCCATCCGGGACGGCGAGGTGGGCAGGCCGGTGCCGGTCGGCGGGACGACGGATCCGCGGCGGGACGGGATCGTGTACGTCACCGCGGGCGGCGGCGGCAAGGAGCTGTACGGCTTCCCCGGCGGAGTGAAGGAGAGCTACGAGGGGAACACCGCGGACCACGAGCCGGTCGCCACGTTCCGGTGGACCAAGTCCCGGGGCACCAGGGCGGAGTCGGTGCAGTGGTCGCGCGTGCGCTACCGCGGCTTCTCGTTCCTGTCGGTGGAGGCGGAGAGCGGCGCCAGGCCGAAGCTCAAGGTGTCGGCGCTGGCGTCGAGCGGTGAGCGGATCGACCACTTCGAGGTGCGGCGCGGGGCGTGAGGCCCCGCACCGCGCCTCGTCGGGCGGCTCCCGTTCCCGCGGCGGCTCAGTGGCCGCTGGATCCGCCGTTGTCCCTGCGGTCGAGGGCGCGCTGGAGCGCCGCGGCGGCGTTCTTGCGGTCCGACTCGGTCGTACGGGAGATGTGACGGACTCGGCGGACGGTCGTCTCGGCCATGGGAAATCGACTCCTTCGACAGCACGGAGTGCACAGAGAGGGTTGCGAGACGCCGGAAGGGGCGGGGAGCGGTGCCGCAGGGGTTGCCTGCACGGGGCCCGGCTCACGACCGCCATTCGCTTGGTCGAGCGAGACGTTCGGCTCCTACAAAGCTAAGGGAGCGCGGAGCGTCTGTCTCCACAATTACTCGGACTTCCTACTATCTGAGACGGCGAACCGGGGCAGACCGTGCTGAGCTGCGATGATCTCTAGAGCACGTCGCCGTCCCGCCAGTCGAAGAGGAGCGGGTGGGCGGGGTCGAGGGAGCCGGCGGGGGTGGTCCGCACATGGGTGCTCCCCTCCTCGTCCGGCATCCGGACGACTCCGTCCCGAGGGCTCAGGACGTACACCTCCCCCGTCCACGGCTGCCAGCCGCGAGAGGTGTAGAGCCGGGCCCCGTCGTCGCTGGCGGAGAGGGCGCCGAGGTCGTAGGCGCGGTCGACGACACGCTCCAGTTCCGCCATGACCCGGCCGCCGAGGCCGGTGCGGCGGGCGTCGGCGCGGACGGCGACGTTCTCGACGTAGCCGGTGCGCAGCCACCGGTCGCGGTGCCGCACCCGGCGCATCACGACCGCTCCGTGCGCGGCGAGCCCCGAGCCGTCGTGCACGAGGACGTGTACGCCGCCCAGGCCGTGGTCCCAGTCCTCGTCGCCGAAGTCGCCGTCGAACGCGGCGTCCAGGAGGCCGCGTACGGCGTCGAGTTCGGCGGGCGTGAGGTCGGCGGTGTGGGCGGTGCGCGCTCGGGTGGTCATCGGGCCAGTCTTCCGCGCGGACACGCCGACGGGCCAGGTCGTTTTTCGCGACCTGGCCCGTCGGTGAGGCCGGGTGTCAGCCCATGTGCGGGTAGGTGTAGTCGGTCGGCGGGACCAGCGTCTCCTTGATGGCGCGGGTCAGGGTCCAGCGCATCAGGTTCTGCGGGGCGCCGGCCTTGTCGTTGGTGCCGGAGGCACGGCCGCCGCCGAAGGGCTGCTGGCCGACGACGGCACCGGTCGACTTGTCGTTGATGTAGAAGTTGCCGGCGGCGTAGCGCAGCCTGTGAGCCGTGTGGGCCGCCGCGGCGCGGTCGCCCGCGATGACCGAGCCGGTCAGGGCGTAGTCGGAGACGGCCTCCATCTGGGTCAGCATCTCGTCGTACCTGTCGTCCTCGTAGACGTGCACGGCGAGGATCGGGCCGAAGTACTCGGTGCGGAAGACCTCGTTCTCCGGGTCGGTGCACTCGATGACCGTCGGACGGACGAACCAGCCCTCGGAGTCGTCGTAGGTGCCGCCCGCGACGATCGTGCAGGAGGTGTCGTCCTCGGCGCGGTCGATGGCGGCCTTGTTCTTGGCGAAGGCCCGCTCGTCGATGACGGCGCCGATGAAGTTCGACAGGTCGGTGACGTCACCCATCTTGATGCCGTCGACCTCGGCGGCGAACTCCTCCTTGAAACCGGAGTTCCAGATAGAGGCGGGGATGTACGCCCGGGACGTGGCGCTGCACTTCTGGCCCTGGTACTCGAAGGCACCGCGGGTCAGGGCGGTCTTGAGGATCGCCGGGTCGGCCGAGGGGTGGGCGACGAGGAAGTCCTTGCCGCCGGTCTCGCCGACGAGGCGCGGGTAGGTGCGGTACTTCTCGATGTTCGCGCCGACCGTCTTCCACAGGTACTGGAAGGTGGGGGTCGAGCCGGTGAAGTGGATGCCGGCGAGGTCGCGGTGCTCCAAGGCGACCTTGGAGACCTCGATGCCGTCACCGGTGACGAGGTTGATGACGCCCTTGGGCAGACCGGCCTCCTCCAGCAGCTGCATGAGCAGCACGGCGGCGTGCGTCTGCGTCGGGGACGGCTTCCAGACGACGACGTTGCCCATCAGGGCCGGGGCCGTCGGCAGGTTGCCCGCGATCGCGGTGAAGTTGAAGGGCGTGATCGCGTAGACGAAGCCCTCCAGCGGGCGGTGGTCCAGACGGTTCCACACGCCCGGGGCGTTGGCCGGGGGCTGCTCGGCCAGCAGGGCGCGGGCGTAGGAGACGTTGAACCGCCAGAAGTCGATCAGCTCGCAGGGCGTGTCGATCTCGGCCTGCTGGGCGGTCTTGGACTGGCCGAGCATGGTCGAGGCGGCGAGCGTCTCGCGCCAGGGGCCGGCCAGCAGCTCGGCGGCGCGCAGGATGATCGCCGCGCGGTCGTCGAAGGACATGGCGCGCCAGGCGGGCGCGGCGGCCAGGGCCGCGTCGATCGCGTCCTGGGCGTCCGCCTGCGTGGCGTTGCGGTAGGTGCCGAGCACGGCCTGGTGGTGGTGCGGCTGGACGACCTGGAAGGCTTCGCCGCCGCCCATCCGCTTCTCACCGCCGATGGTGCAGGGCAGGTCGATCGGGTTGTCGGCCAGCTCCTTCAGCCGGGCCTCCAGCCGCGCCCGTTCCGGCGAGCCGGGGGCGTAGCCGCGCACCGGCTCGTTGACGGGGGTGGGGACCTGGGTCACAGCGTCCATGTTTTCCGTAACTCCTTACTGAGCGGTGATTCGGTCTCAGCCCTTGGTGAGCATGCTTCGGGCGAAGAAGCGCAGGTTCGCCGGCTTCTCCGCGAGTCGGCGCATGCTGTGCCTTCCCGGGGGGCGACCCCCGGACCCCTGGGAGGGGCCGCGGCACAGGCTCGTTCCATCAGCCACGTGTGATCACACTCCTGGCGAAGAAGCGCAGGTTCGCCGGCTTCTCCGCGAGTCGGCGCATGAAGTAGCCGTACCAGTCGGTGCCGTAGGCGGTGTACACCCGCATCCGGTGGCCCTCGGCGGCCAGCCGGAGGTGCTCTTCGCCGCGGATGCCGTAGAGCATCTGGAACTCGTACTCGTCGGGCTTGCGCCCGGCCCGGTGGGCGAGCTCCTGGCCGATCGCGATCAGGCGCGGGTCGTGGGACCCGATCATCGGGTACCCCTCCCCTTCCATCAACGTCCGCAGGATCCGCACGTATGCCCGGTCGATCTCCTGCCTGTCCTGGTACGCGACCGAGGCCGGTTCCTTGTAGGCGCCCTTGACCAGACGGACCCGGCTGCCGCTCGCGGCGAGGCGGCGGGCGTCGTCCTCGGTGCGGAAGAGGTAGGCCTGGACGACGCAGCCGGTCTGCGGGAAGTCCTTCCGCAGTTCCTCGTGGATGGCGAACATCGAGTCCAGCGTGGTGTGGTGCTCGGCGTCGAGCGTGACCGTGGTGCCGATCTCGGCGGCGGCCTCGACGACCGGGCGGACGTTCTTGAGGGCCAGCTCATGGCCGTCCTGAAGCGCCTGACCGAACATCGACAGCTTCACCGACATCTCGGCGCGGGTGCCGAGCTCCAGCGGTTTGAGGCGGTCGAC
Organism: Streptomyces sp. NPDC096046; assembly: GCF_040303285.1. NCBI lineage: Bacteria > Bacillati > Actinomycetota > Actinomycetes > Kitasatosporales > Streptomycetaceae > Streptomyces > Streptomyces sp. NPDC096046. The sequence goes on from NZ_JBEOSZ010000003.1 coordinate 181,552, forward strand.
GAGCTCCAGGTAGGCGTCCCGGGCGGCGGCGGCCTGCGCGGGGTTGGTGATGTCCTCGCCGACGACGTCCATCGTCAGCTCCAGGCCCTGCCCGGTCAGCTTCCGGATGACGGGCACGATGTCGTCGACGTCCTCGCCCGGGATGAAGCGGTCGACGACCTGCTTGGTCACCGGGGCCGCCGAGATCAGGCGTCGCAGCCGGTCGCTGCGCGACGCGGCGAGAATCACGGGACCCAGCACGGGGCACCTCCAGAGCACAAGCAACGTGAGGGCCGGACCTCTCGCGGACGACGCGTCGGGTACGGCACGGAGAACCACCGTGAAACCTAAGGATCCCTTCGATCGTCTGCCATCGACAGCTGTCACGCATCCGTGCCGCAGATCTCAGACAGATGTATGAAGGGGTTCGGGAAGTGCGGGACAATGTCCGGGTGACGTCGGAACACAGGGGCGACTACGAGGAGCTGGTCGACGAGATCTCGGAGCTGCTCGGCGCGCCCGCGACCCTGGAGAACCGGGACTTCGAGCTGATCGCCTTCGGGGCGTACGACAGTGAGGGCGACCTCGATCCGTCGGCCCTGGACCCCGTGCGCACCCGCTCGATCCTCACCCGCCGCTCGACGGCGGCGGTCCGCGCCTGGTTCGAGGGTTTCGGCATCACGCGGGCGACGGGTCCCGTCCGTATTCCCCCGACCCCGAAGGCCGGTGTCTACCGGGGCCGGATCTGCCTCCCCGTCCGCCACCGGGGCGTGGTCCACGGCTATGTCTGGCTCCTGGACGACGATCCCGGCCCGAGCGAGCGCCGGCTCTCCGACGCCATGCGGGTCACGGCCCGCATCGGTGCCCTGCTCGCGGACGAGGCGCAGCACGGCGCCGACCTCAGCCGCGAGCTCCGGGCCGTGCTCACCGCCGAGCGCGGCTGGCAGAGCGACATGGCCGTCGCCGAGCTCCGCACGGCCCTCGGTCCCCGAGCCGACGGCCCGCACACCCTGGTGTGCGTCGCCCCCTGGCCCTCGGCCGATCCGGACGACGCCCCGTCGGTCCGCGCGGTGCCGGGCGCGACGGCCCTGTGCACCCTGCCGTGGGGGACGACGGCCCAGTGCGTGGCCGTGCTCCTGCGCCTGCGCTCCCCCGAGGTCCTGACTCCGGCCACCACGGCGGCGGGGCGGCTGCTGGAGCGGGTGCGCGGGGCGGGCGGCCCGGCGAGCGCGGCCGGGCAGGGGCCGGGTTCGGCTGGTCCGGGCGGAGCCGTCGCAGGCGGTTCGGACGGCGCGGCGAACGGGGTGGGCGGGCCGGCCGGGATGTCACGTTCCGCCAGGTCCCGCCCCACGGCGTCGGCCGACGGAGCGACCGGTGCCACCCCGTCCGGCCGCCGCGGTGGCGCGTCACCCGACACAGGCGGCCCCGCCGCCGGTGTCGCCGCCGGTGTCGCCACCCCCCGTTCCGGCCTCGCCGACCTGGCGGCCGCCTGGTGGGAGGCGTCGGCGGCCGCCCGGGCGGCGCTGGCCGAGGCGCGGCTGGGGCCCGTCGCGCAGTGGGCGTCGATCGGGCCGTTCCGGCTGCTGACCGCCGTGCCCCCGGAGATCGCCCGCGACCCCGTCGCCCGGACCCTGCTCGCTCCGGTCCACCACGAACTCGCCCGGACGGCCGAGGTCTACCTCGACTGCGCAGGCCAGGCCGCCCGGGCCGCCGCCGAGCTGGGCGTCCACCGCCAGACCCTGTACTACCGCCTGTCCCGGATCGAGAAGCTCACCGGACTCGACCTGGACGACGGCGAGGACCGCCTGCTGCTGCACATGACCCTGAAGGCACACCGGCTGTGAGGACCGCCTCATCCCTGCCTCTGCTGCTGGACCTGGACACCACCCTGGCCGGTGGCCGGGACGCCACGTTCCGCGCGGCGGTGGCGGACTTCCTGGCGTTCGCACCCTGCCCGCGCACGACGCCGAGTGGGTGATGACCGTCGAGGCCGCCGGCCGCACGCCCCGCGCCGAGGCGGCCCGGACCGCGGTCGGCGCCACCCGGGCCGCCCCCGACACCGCGTCCGCCATCGACCCACCCGTCGACGCCCCCGGGTGAGCGGGACGCGTCACCTCCCCTCGGCGGCCTCGATCACCCGGCGGAGCCCGGCGGCGCGTTGCTCCGCCTCCGGCGCGCTCTTCGGGTCGAAGGTCCACTGCGCCATGAGCCCCATCATCAGGGTCAGGTAGAAGTACCCGAGGGTGTCCACCTGCTCGTCCGTCACCTCGTCCTCGTGCCCGCCGCGGCCCGCGAGACCCTGGGCGGCGCCCTGGCCGTGGCCGACCGGCTTCCGGGGCGCGCGGGGGACGCCCTGGCGACGGCGGCACGCGAGGCCTTCACCAGCGGCATGCACACGGCGGCGGTCACGGGCGTGGTCCTGCCGGCCGGGGCGGCGGCAGCGGCGGCGGTGACCCTGCGGCGGGTCCCCGCCCGGGTGCCGGTGCGGGAAAACGCCGAACGGGCCGACACTGTCAGCCCGCCCGGGGTGTGAGGATCAGCCCGCTCGCAGTGAACGGGGGCCCGGGGGCGAAGCCCCCGGGAAGGTCAGGCCAGGTTCACGGAACGCGCGGACGTGGCACCGATCTCCGCCGCGACCTCGGCCAGCACGCCCGCGGTCACCGTGTCGTCCACGGTCAGCACCGCCAGCGCCTCGCCACCGGCCGCCGCCCGCGACACCTGCATGCCGGCGATGTTGAGACCCGCCTCGCCGAGGATGCGGCCCACCGTGCCGACGACGCCCGGCCGGTCCTCGTACTTCAGCACGATCATGTGGTCGGCGAGCGCGAGGTCGACGTCGAACTCCCCGACGGCGACGAGCTTCTGCAGGTGCTTGGGGCCGGCCAGCGTGCCGGACACCGACACCTCCTCGCCGTCGGCGAGAGTGCCGCGCACCGTGACGACGTTGCGGTGGTCGGTCGCCTCGGAGCTGGTGGTGAGGCGCACCTCGACACCCCGCTCCTGGGCGAACAGCGGGGCGTTGACGTACGACACCGTCTCGTCGACGACGTCCTCGAAGACACCCTTGAGCGCGGACAGCTCCAGCACCTTCACGTCGTGCTGGGTGATCTCGCCGTAGACCTCGACGTCGAGGCGGACCGCGACCTCACCGGCGAGCGCGGTGAAGATCCGGCCCAGGCGCTCGGCGAGCGGCAGGCCCGGCTTGACGTCCTCGGCGATGACACCGCCCTGCACGTTCACCGCGTCCGGCACGAGCTCACCGGCGAGGGCGAGGCGCACCGAGCGGGCGACGGCGATACCGGCCTTCTCCTGCGCCTCGTCGGTGGAGGCACCGAGGTGCGGGGTGCAGACGACCTGGTCGAACTCGAACAGCGGGGAGTCCGTGCAGGGCTCCTTCGCGTAGACGTCGAGACCGGCACCGGCGACCCGGCCCTCCTTGAGGGCGGAGTACAGCGCCTCCTCGTCGACGATCCCGCCGCGCGCGGCGTTGACGATGCGCACGCTCGGCTTGACCTTGCGCAGCGCCTCGTCGCCGATCAGGCCGAGGGTCTCGGGCGTCTTGGGGAGGTGGACGGTGATGAAGTCGGAGACCTCGAGCAGTTCGTCCAGCGACAGCACCTTGACGCCCATCTGCGCGGCGCGGGCGGGCTGCACGTAGGGGTCGTAGGCGACGACCTTCATACCGAAGGCCGACATGCGCTGTGCGACGAGCGCGCCGATGCGGCCGAGGCCGACGACACCGAGGGTCTTCTCGGCCAGCTCGACGCCCGTGTACTTGCTCCGCTTCCACTCGCCGTTCTTCAGCGCGGCGTTCGCCTGCGGGATGTTGCGGGCGGTGGCGACGAGCAGACCACAGGCCAGTTCGGCGGCGGTCACGATGTTCGAGGTGGGGGCGTTGACGACCATCACGCCGGCCTTGGTGGCGGCGGAGACGTCCACGTTGTCCAGGCCGACGCCGGCTCGTGCGACGACCTTCAGCTTGTTCGCGGCGGCGATCGCCTCGGCGTCGACCTTGGTGGCCGAACGGACCAGGATCGCGTCCACGTCGGCGATGGCCGGGAGCAGCTCGGCCCGGTCCGCGCCGTTGCAGTGGCGGATCTCGAAGTCCGGGCCCAGGGCGTCGACGGTGGCGGGCGACAGCTCTTCAGCGATGAGTACGACGGGTTTCGAGCTCACGTGAGTCCTCACAAATCCAGTGCTGCGGACGGCCGTCCCGACGGCCGCAGGCGGTGGAGGGTTGCTTGCCGCGTGGAAGACGCACGACGCTGTGGGCCTGACGCGTATGTGTGCAGCAGTCTAGTGGCGCCGGGGGCATCGTCCTGTGCCGCTGCGGAAGGATCACCCGTCCGTGGCCGGACGAGATGGACAACGCCGTACCACCGACGTTACCCGGGGTTCGCCGAAGGGGCCGGAGCGGGATGCTCCGGCCCCTCGGGTCCTGCCGTCACCTTCCCGCCTGCCCGGCGGGCGGACGACGGGAAGGTGACGGCAGGACCCGGGCAGGCGGCTTACGCCTCCTCGTCGACCCAGCTCATGAGCTTGCGCAGCTCCTTGCCCGTGGTCTCCAGCAGGTGCTCGGAGTCCTGCTGCTTGTACTCGTTGTACTTCTTCAGACCGCCGTGGTACTCGTCCATCCAGGCCTGCGCGAAGGTGCCGTCCTGGATCTCGGCGAGGACCTTCTTCATCTCGGCCTTGGTGGCGTCCGTGATGATCCGCGGGCCGGTGACGTAGTCGCCCCACTCGGCGGTCTCGGAGATCGACCAGCGCATCTTCTCCAGGCCGCCCTCGTACATGAGGTCCACGATCAGCTTCAGCTCGTGCAGGCACTCGAAGTAGGCGATCTCCGGCTGGTAGCCAGCTTCGGTCAGCGTCTCGAAGCCCGCCTTGACCAGCGCCGCGGTGCCACCGCAGAGGACGGCCTGCTCACCGAACAGGTCGGTCTCGGTCTCCTCGGTGAAGGTCGTCTTGATGACGCCGGCGCGGGTGCCGCCGATGCCCTTCGCGTACGACAGGGCCAGCGCGAAGGCGTTGCCCGTGGCGTCCTGCTCGACGGCGGCGATGCAGGGAACGCCGCGGCCCTCCTCGTACTGGCGGCGGACCAGGTGGCCCGGGCCCTTGGGGGCGACCATGCAGACGTCGACGCCGGCCGGGGGCTTGATGAACCCGTAGCGGATGTTCAGGCCGTGGCCGAAGAACAGCGCGTCGCCGTCGTTCAGGTTCGGGGCGATGTGCTCCTCGTAGACCTGCGCCTGGATGGGGTCCGGGACGAGGATCATGATGACGTCGGCCTCGGTGGCGGCCTCGGACGGGCTCACCACGCGCAGGCCCTGCTCCTCGGCCTTCGCCTTGGACTTGGAGCCCTCGTGCAGACCGACGCGGACGTCGACACCCGAGTCACGGAGCGACAGCGCGTGGGCGTGGCCCTGGCTGCCGTACCCGATGACCGCGACCTTGCGGCCCTGGATGATGGACAGGTCGGCGTCGGCGTCGTAGAACAGCTCGGCCACTTTGGGTTCTCTCCTCGGGAGTGCAGGTGTTGCGTCCCACCGTATGACGGGGGGCGGAAGGGAAGCTTGAGGGTCTCGGAATACGGGCGGCCGGCGGCGCGCCGACCGCCCGCTTTCGGGTCTTACGCCGACCGGTCCAGGGCACGCAGCGACCGGTCCGTGATGGAACGGGCACCGCGGCCGATCGCGATGGTGCCGGACTGGACCAGCTCCTTGATGCCGTACGGCTCCAGCATCTTCAGCATCGCGGACAGCTTCTCGCCGGAGCCGGTGGCCTCGATGGTCACGGCCTCCGGGGAGACGTCGACGGTCTTGGCGCGGAACAACTGGACGATCTCGACGATCTGGGAGCGCGTCTCGTTGTCGGCGCGCACCTTCACCAGGACGAGTTCGCGCTGCACCGCCTGCGACGGCTCCAGCTCGACGATCTTCAGCACGTTGACGAGCTTGTTGAGCTGCTTGGTGACCTGCTCCAGCGGCAGGTCCTCCACGCCGACGACGATGGTGATGCGGGAGATGTCGGGGTGCTCGGTGACACCGACCGCGAGCGAGTCGATGTTGAAGCCGCGGCGGGAGAACAGGGCGGCGATCCGGGCGAGGATGCCGGGGGTGTTCTCCACCAGGACGGAGAGCGTGTGCTTGGACATGATCTGCTTCCTTTACGGCTCTCAGTCGTCTTCGTTGTCGCCGAAGTCGGGGCGGACGTCCCGGGCGGCCATGATCTCGTCGTTGGAGGTGCCGGCGGCGACCATCGGCCACACCATCGCGTCCTCGTGGACGATGAAGTCGACGACGACCGGGCGGTCGTTGACGGAGTTCGCCTCTTCGATGACCTTGTCGAGATCGTCCGGGGACTCGCAGCGGATCGCGTAGCAGCCCATGGCCTCCGACAGCTTCACGAAGTCGGGGACGCGGGTGCCTCGGGCCTCGGGGTTGACGTCGTCCGGGCCGGAGTGCAGCACGGTGTTGGAGTACCGCTGGTTGTAGAAGAGGGTCTGCCACTGGCGGACCATCCCGAGGGCGCCGTTGTTGATGACGGCGACCTTGATCGGGATGTTGTTCAGGGCGCAGGTGGCGAGCTCCTGATTGGTCATCTGGAAGCAGCCGTCGCCGTCGATGGCCCAGACCGCCCTGTCCGGCGCGCCGGCCTTGGCGCCCATGGCGGCCGGGACGGCGTAGCCCATGGTTCCGGCGCCGCCGGAGTTCAGCCAGGTGCCCGGCTTGTCGTACTCGATGTAGTGCGCGGCCCACATCTGGTGCTGGCCGACGCCCGCCGTGAAGATCGTGCCCTCGGGGGCGAGCTGTCCGATGCGCTCGATGACCTGCTGCGGGGAGAGCGAGCCGTCATCGGGCTGGTCGTACCCGAGCGGGTAGGTCTCGCGCCAGCGGTTCAGGTCCTTCCACCACATGCCGTAGTCGCCCCGGTGGCCCTCGCTGTGCTCCTTCTGCACGGCCTGGACCAGGTCGGCGATGACCTCGCGGGCGTCACCGACGATCGGCACGTCGGCGGCGCGGTTCTTGCCGATCTCGGCCGGGTCGATGTCGGCGTGGACGATCTTGGCGTGCGGGGCGAAGCTGTCCAGCTTGCCGGTGACGCGGTCGTCGAAGCGGGCGCCGAGGGCGACGATCAGGTCGGCCTTCTGCAGGGCGGTGACGGCGGCCACCGAGCCGTGCATACCGGGCATGCCCAGGTGCTGCGGGTGGGTGTCCGGGAACGCGCCGAGCGCCATCAGGGTCGTGGTGACGGGCGCGCCGGTGAGCTCGGCGAGGACCTTCAGCTCGGCGGTGGCCTGGGCCTTGAGCACCCCGCCGCCGACGTACAGCACGGGCCGGCGGGCCTGGGTGATCAGCTTGGCGGCCTCGCGGATCTGCTTGGCGTGCGGCTTGGTCACCGGGCGGTAGCCGGGCAGGTCCATGGCCGGCGGCCAGGAGAAGGTGGTCTTCGCCTGGAGGGCGTCCTTGGCGATGTCGACCAGGACCGGGCCGGGACGGCCGGTGGAGGCGATGTGGAAGGCCTGGGCGATGACCCGCGGGATGTCATCGGCCTTGGTGACGAGGAAGTTGTGCTTGGTGATCGGCATGGTGATGCCGACGATGTCCGCCTCCTGGAAGGCGTCCGTGCCGATCGCCTTGGAGGCCACCTGCCCGGTGATCGCGACCATCGGCACCGAGTCCATGTGCGCGTCGGCGATCGGCGTGACCAGGTTGGTCGCGCCGGGGCCCGAGGTCGCCATGCAGACGCCGACCTTGCCGGTGGCCAGCGCGTACCCCTCGGCCGCGTGACCGGCGCCCTGCTCGTGGCGCACCAGGACGTGGCGGACGCGGGTGGAGTCCATCAGCGGGTCGTACGCCGGGAGGATGCAACCACCGGGAATGCCGAATACCGTGTCGGCGCCGACCTCCTCGAGGGAGCGGATGAGGGACTGCGCGCCCGTCACCTGCTCGGCGGCGGAGTGTCCTCCGGATCGGGGCCGGGGCTGCGGGTGGTGGGCCCCGGTGGCCTGCTCGGTCATCGGCATTCTCTTCTCAGATGCTGAGGGTTTTTGCGAGGTTTGGACGGTCTTCGGCTGCCGCACGAGAGGCGCCTGTGCAACAAAAAACCCCTCGTGCCATGAGGCAAGCGAGGGGAGCGCGCCGGGTGGGGTCGCTGAGCGGTCGAGGCTCAGCGTCAGCCGACGCGCTTTCCAAGTACGAGAATTCGGGTGCGCATGGCACTGACCCTCCCCCCGGCACGCACTCACTGTCAAGTGGGTGGGACGGGAGTCTCATTATGTGAACGGAGGGCCGTGCCGCCTCCGATGACGGCGGACACACCTGAGCTGTACACCCGCGGTTTGCCCCCCGCGAACGCCGGTTCGACCGGTCCGGTGGGCACCGGATAGCGGCCGGAAGCGAGCGACCGGCGCAGCCGGTACTCGTCGAGCGGCCCGGAGAACGCCATGCCCTGCCCGTGGGTGCAGCCCATCGCGCGCAGGGCGATGACCTGCTCGGGCAGATCCACCCCCTCGGCCACGGACTTCAGCCCGAGATCGCCGGCGATGCGCAGCAGCCCGCTGGTGATCTTGTACAGCCGTGCGGACTCGACGACGCCGTCGACCAGGCCGCGGTCGAGCTTCAGGACGTCGACGGGGAGCCGCCTGAGGGCCGTGATCGCCGCGTAGCCGCTGCCGAACCCGTCGAGCGCGATCCGTACACCGACCCGCCGCAGGGCGCTCAGGCGCCGCTCCAGCTCGTCCAGCGAGACCCTGGGGTCGGCGTCCGACAGCTCGATGATCAGCGCCCCGGGCGGCAACCCGTGCCGCGTGAGCAGCGCCTCGATCGAGCCCGCAGGCATCGACCGGTCCAGCAGCCGGCGGGCACTCATCCGGACGACGACCGGCACGGACAGCCCGGTCGCGTGCCGCTCGGCGGCCTGCTCGACGGCCTCCTCGATCATCCAGCGGCCCAGCTCGGCGGTCTTGTCGCTGTCCTCGGCAACCCGCAGGAATTCCGCGGGGGTGAAGAGCACCCCCTGCGAGGAACGCCAGCGCGCCTGCGCGGACACCGACGTGATCCGGCCGTCTTCCAGGGACACCACCGGCTGGTGCAGCAGGGCGAACTCCCCGTCGTGCAGCGCGGCCCGCAGGCGGGTGGCCAGCTCGGCCTTGCGGACGACGTCCTGCTGCATCTGCGGCTTGTACAGCTCGACGCGGCCCTTGCCGCCGGCCTTGGCGCGGTACATGGCCAGGTCGGCGTTGCGCAGCAGTTCGCCCGCGCCGAGGCCGGCGTCCGCGAAGGCGACGCCGATGGAGGCGTTGACCCGGACATCGTTGCCGTCGATGAGGTAGGGCTGGGACAGCGTCGTCCTGAGGCGGTCGGCGAGCTCCAGGATGTGCCGCTCCCGGGCCTCCCGGTCGCGGGTGTTGTCTCCCGCGATGAGGGCCGCGAACTCGTCTCCGCCGAGCCGGGAGGCGGTGTCGCCGTGCCGGACGGATTCCTGGAGTCTGCGGGCTGCCTGGACGAGCAGTTCGTCCCCGGCCTGGTGCCCGATCGTGTCGTTGACGGCCTTGAAACCGTCGAGGTCGATGAAGAGCACGGCCGTGTTCCGCAGGGCCACGCCCCGGTCGGAGGCGCGGCGGCCCGAGAGGGCGTGCTGGACGCGCTTGGTGAACAGGGCGCGGTTGGGCAGGTCGGTGAGCGGGTCGTGTTCGGCGTTGTGCTGCAACTGGGCCTGGAGCCGCACCCTTTCGGTCACGTCCCGGCTGTTGAAGATGAGGCCGCCGTGATGGCGGTTGACGGTCGACTCGACGTTCAGCCAGCCTCCGTCGCCCGAGCGGAAGCGGCACTCGATGCGGGTGGTGGGTTCCTCGCCGGGGTGGGCCGCGAGGAATCTGCGCACCTCGTGCACGACGCACCCCAGGTCCTCGGGGTGGATCAGGCCGGCCAGTTCCGTACCCACCAGCTCCTCCGCCGAGCGGCCGTACACTCCGGCGGCGGCCGGGGAGACGTACCTGAGGACGCCGCTGGGAGCGGCGATCATGATGACGTCGCTGGAGCCCTGCACCAGGGAGCGGAAGTGGTTCTCCTTCTGCGCCAGTTCCTGGGTGAGGGTGATGTTGTCGAGCAGCATGATGCCCTGGCGCACGACGAGCGCGAGGACCACGGTGCCCCCGGTCAGCAGGACCACGCGGTCGACGCTGCGACCGTTGAGGACGTTGTAGAGGATGCCCAGGGTGCACACGGCGGCCGCGAGGTACGGCGTGAGGGCGGCGAGGGAGCCGGCGATGGGCCGGGAGGCCGGGTACCGGCTGTGCTCGGTGCCCGGCAGCGGCGCCTGGTGGGATCCGCCGCGCTGCCCGGGCACGTGCTCGTGCACCACGCGGGTGTGCCCCGTGCCGTGCCGGTCGGCGTCCCGGGTCCCGGCCCACGGGGCGTACGCCAGGAGCAGCGAGCCCGCGAACCAGCCCGCGTCGAGCAGCTGGCCGGAGCGGTAGTCGTAGCGCATGAGCGGCGAGGTGAACAGGGCGTCGCACATCACGGTCAGCGCGAGGGCACCGATGGCGGTGTTGACCGCGGAGCGGTTCACCGCGGACCGCCTGAAGTGCAGGGCGAGCACCATGCTGACCAGCGCGATGTCGAGCAGCGGATAGGCCAGCGACAGCGCGATGTGCGCCACCCCGGGACCTTCCGACCTCGCGGCCTGGGCGAGGGCGAGGCTCCACGCCAGTGTGAGCAGCGAGCCGCCGATCAGCCAGGCGTCCAGCCCGAGGCAGACCCAGCCGGCCTTGGTCACCGGCCGCTTGGCGAGCACGAGCAGCCCGACGATGGCGGGCGGCGCGAAGCAGAGGAAGAACAGGTCGGCGTAGCTGGGACTGGGCACGGGCAGTCCCAGGACCACCTCGTACCACCCCCAGACCAGGTTGCCCAGGGCGGCCATGGTCGAGGACAGGCCGAACAGCAGCCAGGCGGATCGAAAGCGGGTGCGGCGGCTGCGAGCGTAGAGGAAGCACGAGACGGCGGCGGTGCCGGCCGCTGCGCTCAGCCCGAAGTCCCCCATGAACAGGGCCACTTCGTTCGAGCCCCAGCCGAGCGCGGCACCGATGGCGTATACCGCGCAGACCAGGGCGAGGGCGAGTTGGAGGGCCGGGCCCGGCCGGCGGCCGGAGACCGGCGTGCGAGGCAGCAGCGCGCTCGGTGACGAAGGCTGTGCTCGCAGCGCTCCGTCCAGCGTGGGGGTGGGGGGCGCGCTCACCGGGTGCTCCCGGTCCGCACCGCTCCGGGGTCCCGGTGGACCGGCTGGTGCTGCCTTCTGCGGCTGCCGGGCCTGCGGGGGCCGTGACTCTGTTCGGTGTGGTGTGCGCTGCGGCGTTCGCTGTGGTGGGTGTGGTGGCCGCCGTGACCGGCGTGGTGACCGCGTCCGCCGGCGGTCGTCCGCCAGGGTCGCCGCCGGCCGCCCCGCCCCATCGGATCGCTCGTCCAAAGGCCGTGCATCGCCTGTCGCCCCCCTCACAGTCTGAAGTGTCCGTCCCCGGCGCCGAACGGTCCCCGGCGCTGCCCCTGTCGGGACGATACACCAGTCTCGTCACTCAGGGACATAGGTTCTCTACGCTCCGTAACGATCAACAGGTATATGAGTACCCACCGCGCCCGAAGGATTGCGGACGGTACTCGAAGGTCTCTCAGTCGGTTGATGCACCCGTCGTGAGAATCACGTTGCGGAGCGGCTCCCGGTTCATATATCGGCGCACCTGGTCCACCAGGAGCCGCTTGGCGCGCGGGAGGAACGCGGAGGTGGGTCCGCCGACATGTGGACTGATGAGTACCCCCGGCGCACGCCACAGGGGGTGTTCGCGCGCCAGCGGCTCCGGGTCCGTGACGTCGAGGGCTGCGGTGATGCGGCCGGTCTCCAGCTCGGCGAGCAGGGCCTTGGTGTCGACGACCGGGCCGCGGGCGACGTTGACGAGGAGCGCGCCGTCCTTCATCCGGGACAGGAAGTCGGCTCCGGCCAGGCCACGGGTGGTTTCCGTGAGCGGAGTGGAGAGGATGACGACATCCGCCTCCGGCAGCAGGGCGGGCAGTTCGGTGAGCGGATGCACGGGACCGCGCGCCGTGGTGCGCTCGGAGCGCGCGACGCGCGCCACCCGCGCCACCTCGAACGGAACGAGCCGGTCCTCGATGGCCTCGCCGATCGAGCCGTATCCCACGATGAGGACGTTCTTGTCGGCGAGCGCGGGCCGGAACCCGCCGAGCCACTCCCCCCGGTCCTGCGCGCGGACGAAATCGGGGATCCCGCGCAGCGAGGCGAGGATCAGCGCGAGGGTGAGCTCGCCGGTGCTGGCCTCGTGCACCCCACGCGCGTTGCACAGCCGCACGCCCGCGGGCAGGTGCCCGAGCCCCGGCTCCACGTGGTCGATGCCGGCGGAGAGGGTCTGCACGACCCGCAGGTTGCTCATCCGCCCCAGGGGACGCACGCAGAGCGGACTGGGCTTCATGTAGGGGACGACGTAGAAGACGCAGTCGGCCGGGTCCGCGGGGAAGTCCTCGGCGCCGTTCCAGAACCGGTAGTCCGGACCCTCGGGGAGTCCCTCGATCTCGTCCGGCGGGATGGGCAGCCACACGTCAGCAGTCATGCTCTGGAGGCTATGTCAGGAGCGTGCGACGGCAGAGGTTAGGTTGGGTGGCCGGAACAGGGAGGGTCACGACCAGGTGGAGCGCAGGACGATCGGCGCGGCGGCGCTCGCGGTGGGGGCCGTCGGACTCGGATGCATGCCGATGAGCTGGGCCTACAGCGCGTCGCGACGCCGCGGCGACGAGTCGCTCAGGGCGGTGCACCGGGCGCTCGACCTGGGCGCGTCCCTGCTGGACACGGCCGACATGTACGGCCCCTTCACCAACGAGCTGCTGGTGGGGCGGGCGCTGAAGGAGCGGCGGTCCGACGCGTTCGTGTCGACGAAGGTCGGGCTGCTCGTGGGCGACCAGCACATCGTCGCCAACGGCCGCCCCGGGTATGTGAAGCGGGCCTGTGACGCGTCGTTGCGGAGGCTCCAGACGGACGTCATAGACCTCTATCAGTTGCACCGGGCCGACCCCGAGGTGCCGGTCGAGGAGACCTGGGGCGCGATGGCGGAACTCGTCCGGGCCGGGAAGGTACGGGCGTTGGGCCTGTGCGCGGTGGGCGCGCGGGCCGGCCGCCGCGCCGGGACCCGGCTGCACGACGGGACGATCCGGCAGCTGGAGCGGGTGCAGCAGGTCTTTCCGGTGAGCGCGGTGGAGGCGGAGCTCTCGGTGTGGTCGCCGGAGGCGCTGGAGGCCCTGCTGCCGTGGTGCCGGACGCGGGGCGTCGGTTTCCTCGCCGCGATGCCGCTGGGCAACGGCTTCCTGACCGGCAGACTGCGGCCAGGCGCGGGCTTCGAGGCGGACGACCTGCGCGCCCGCCACCCCCGCTTCACGGCCGAGATGATGGCCGCGAACCAGCCGTTCGTCGCGGGCCTGCGCCGCGTGGCCCGCCGGCACGGCGCGGACGTCACGCCCGCCCAGGTCGCCCTCGCGTGGGTGCTGGCCCAGGGCCCGCACGTGGTCCCCGTCCCGGGCACCAAGCAGGAGCGCTGGGTCACGGAGAACGCGGCCGCGACGGCACTGCGCCTGACCCCCGACGATCTCCGGGAGATGGCCCGGCTGCCACCGGCCCAGGGGTCGTGGGACTGAGCCGGCCCCCGCCGGGCGCGTATCGGGCAAACCCCGTGTTCTCGTTTCGGCCTTGCGTGATCGGGAACTTCGGAGCCGTGAGCGGTGTATGACAGGGAGAAGACCTGCCCCGTCGAAGGGACCATGATCGTGCATCGTCGAGCCGTCCCGGCCGTGCTGGCCGCCGCCGCGCTCCTGCTGACGGCAGGTTGCTCCAACGACGGCGAAGGGCCGTCCGGTGCCGACGACGGCTCCTCCCCCGGCCGTACGGCGCCGGGGTCGTCCGCGCCACCGCGGCAGGTCGCCGAGGAGCCACCTCCCGCGAAGGGCTCGGTGAAGGTGGTGCGCACCGTCGCCGAGGGCCTGGAGTCCCCCTGGGGCCTCGCTCCGCTGCCGGACGGCGACCTGCTCGTGTCGTCCCGGGACGAGGGGACGATCGTCCGGGTCGACGAGAAGACCGGCGAGAAGACCGAACTGGGTGAGGTGCCGGGGGTTTCGGCAGCCGGCGAGGGCGGTCTCCTGGGGCTCGCCCTGTCCCCCCAATACGCCTCGGACCACATGGTCTACGCGTACTTCACCTCGGCCTCCGACAACCGCATCGTCCGCATGGTCTACGACGAGGAGAAGCCCCCCGGCGAGCAGCTCGGCGCGCCCGACACGGTCTTCCGGGGCATCCCCAAGGGCTTCGTCCACAACGGCGGGCGCATCGCGTTCGGCCCGGACAAGATGCTGTACGTGGGCACCGGCGAGAGCGGTGACACCGGTCTGTCCCAGGACAAGGACTCCGTGGGCGGCAAGATCCTGCGCCTGACCCCGGAGGGCGAGCCGGCGCCGGGCAACCCGTTCCCGGACTCGCCGGTGTACTCCTACGGCCACCGCAATGTGCAGGGCCTCGCCTGGGACGACGAGCAGCGGCTGTTCGCCTCGGAGTTCGGCCAGGACACGTGGGACGAGCTCAACGCGATCAAGCCGGGGGACAACTACGGCTGGCCGGAGGCCGAGGGCCGATCCGACGACAAGCGGTTCCACAACCCGGTCGACCAGTGGAGCACGGCCGAGGCCTCCCCCAGCGGCATCGCCTTCGCCGAGGGGTCGATCTGGATGGCGGGGCTGCGCGGCAAGCGGCTGTGGCGCATCCCGCTGAACGGCACCGAGACCTCGGCCGAGCCGCAGGCCTTCCTGGAGGGCGAGTACGGCCGACTGCGCACGGTGGTGCCGGCGGACGGCGACCGGCTGTGGCTGGTGACCAGCAACACGGACGGCCGGGGCGACCCGAAGGACGGGGACGACCGGATCCTCGAATTGAAGGTGGGCTAAGGGGTCCTTTCACTATGAGCGTCCGATCAGGGCACGTGGTCTGGTGCCGTGCATCGCAAGGCGCCGGGAAGCCCTCGTAGCGGAGCTACTAGGGCGTTTCGGCAACGCGGCGAGGTGCGGTGCCAGGCCGCGCGACCCGGACGGGCATAGTGAAAGGACCCCTAAGGCCCTTCTGATGGATCTCCGTGGGAGGAGGAGCGGCGTTCGGTGCGTGCTCTGGGGGTCCCCCCCTGCTCGAAGAGCTTGGGGGAGTGCCGCGGGGAAGCCCTCGTAGCGGAGCTACCTGGGCTTTCGCGCGGTGCGGCGGTGGGGGCCCCTCCCGTTCGAGCGAAGCCGAGAGCGGGGGAGCGTGCCGGGCGTCGCGACGCCGCGGAGATCCGTCAGAAGAGCCTTAGCGGCCCGGATCCACCGGGTGTTCCGGGCTCTCCGGCTCCTCCTCGGGCGGGCGCACGACGACCTTCCCGGACGCGAGATCTATCGGCCCGCGTCCGGGATCGCCGTCCCCGACGTCCTCGCGGGTCAGTTCCAGGCGGTTCTGCTCGTCGCGGGTGTGCTTGCGCCCGGGTGAGAACAGTTCCTCGAACACGTTGAACAACTCAGCCTCCCAGGGCCGCGGGGCCCGCGGCATCCGCGACGCCCCTGACAGCGTATGCCTCAGCCCGCCGTACCGGGCAAGAGCATGTCGGCCGGGAACAGCCCCAGTCGGTGGGCCACCGCCGCGGCCTCGCCCCGCCCGGAGACGCCGAGCTTGCCGAGGATGTTGGAGACGTGCACGCTCGCGGTCTTCGGCGAGATGAACAGCTCCTTCGCTATCCGGCGGTTGGTGTGACCCGCGGCGACCAGGCGCAGCACGTCCCGTTCCCGGCTGGTGAGGCCCAGGGCCTCCACGGGGTCGGCCGCATCGGGGTCCGGTCCCCCGGCACGCGTGAGCGGGAGGCGGGCGCGCCGGCCGAGCGCACGGGCGGCGTCGGCGAGCGGCCGGGCACCGAGGTGGCCGGCGACGGTGTGGGTGAGGCGGAGCAGTTCCGTGGCGCGGTCACGCTCGTCCTCGCCGCCGACCGCCAGCAGGGACTCGGCCAGGCGGTACCGGACGCGGGCGAGGTCGTAGGGCCGGTCCAGGGATTCGAAGGCGGTGACCACCTCGGACCAGGCGTCCGGGGTGCTCCGGCCCTCGGCGCGGTGGAGTTCGGCCCGGACCCACTGCTCGTGGGCCAGCCAGACGGGGGCGTGGGTGGTGAGGCGCTTGACGGCCCCGAAGATGCCGTCCAGAACGCCCTCGCGGCCCTCGCGGGCGGCCGGCAGCGCCCGGGAGTCGGCCTCGGCGATGGCCGCTGCGAGCAGCAGGGGCCAGGCGTAGCGCTGGGTGCCGAGCGGGAAGCCCGATTCGAGGGTGCGGGCCAGTTCGGCGCGGGCGTCGGCCAGGCGTCCCTCGGCGGCGGCGAGCGCGATGGTGAGCCAGGAGACCGGCAGGTCGTGCTGCGGCATGGGGTCGTGCGGGCCGTAGGCGGCGCGGCCCTGGGCGAGATGGCGGGCCGCCTCGGGCACCTGCCCGCGCGCGAGCGCCAGGAAGGCCAGGCAGTTGGCACCGGACCCGTGCGGACCGGCTGTCTGTCCGCGTCGCTGGGCGTTGCCGGCGGCCTCGGCGGCCTCGTCCCAGCGGCCGAGGGAGAGGAGCGATTCGGCGAGGTTGCTCCAGATCCAGGCCTCGGCGTCCCGCAGGCCCATCGACCCCGTGAGCCGCAGGCCCTCGCGCAGGATGCCGACGGCCTCCTCGGAGCGGCCGACGCCTTCGAGGACGGAGGGCAGGTTCACATGGCTGCGCCCCGCGATCGCCGCGAGGCCCCGGGCGACCACCTCGTCCCGGACGTCGTACATGTGGCCGAGACCGGTGTCGATCTGCCCGGCGTCGACCATCAGTCCGCCGAGGGTGAGCCGGGCGTTGGACTCGATGTCGTCTGCGCCGACCATGCGCGCGTACTCGACGGCCCGCTCGGCGGCCGTCAGGGCGTCCGGGCCCGGTTCGCGGAGCATCGACCAGTGGGCGGCCGTGGCCAGCACCTCGGCGTGCACCTCGGACGGCGGCAGGCCGCGGACCAGTTCCTGCGCGGTGGCGATCTCCTTCCAGCCGTCGCCCCGGGCCAGCCCCTGCACCAGCCGGGAGCGCTGGATCCAGAACCAGGCGGCACGCTGGGGGTCCCCCCTGCTCTCCTCGTCCAGCAGGCGCAGCGCCCGCTTGGTGATCTTCAGGGCGCGTTCGCGTTCCCCGCAGAGCCGTCCGGCGACGGCCGCCTCGGCCAGCAGGTCCAGGTAGCGCAGGGCGGTGGTGGCCGGATCACATCCGCAGGGAGGGTAGACCTCGGCGTAGTCGACCGGGCGCAGGGTGCGGCGTACGGCGTCGGGGGCGCTGTCCCACAGTTCCATCGCCCGTTCCAGCAGCCGGAGTTGCTCGGCGTAGGCGTGCCGGCGGCGGGCGGAGACGGAGGCTTCGAGGACGGCGGGCAGGGCCTTGGCGGCGTCGTGGGCGTGGTACCAGTAGCTGGCCAGGCGTGTGGTCCGCTGGTCGGCGGGGACGAGGGCCGGGTCGCTCTCCAGGGCTTCGGCGTAGCGGCGGTTGAGGCGGGAGCGCTCGCCGGGCAGCAGGTCGTCGCTGACTGCCTCGCGGACCAGGGAGTGCCGGAAGCGGTAGCCCTCGTCGCCGGGCGCGGGGGCGAGGATGCCGGCGTTCACGGCGGCCCGCAGCGCCTCGATGAGGTCGTCCTCGGTGAGCCGGGCGACGGCGGCCAGCAGCCGGTACTCGACGGTGGAGCCGCCCTCGGCGACGATCCGGGCGACCTGCTGGGCGGGTTCCGGCATTCTTTCGACGCGGACGAGCAGCAGATCGCGCAGCGAGTCGGTCAGACCGGTCCGGCAGCCCTCGTGCGCGGCGACGGCGAGTTCCTCGACGAAGAAGGCGTTGCCGTCGGAGCGTTCGAAGATCGCGTCGACCTGGTCCGGTTCGGGATCGTGGGCGAGGATCCCGGCGATCTGGTGGCACACCTCGTCGCGGTTGAAGCGGGCGAGTTCGAGGCGGCGGATCGTGCGGAGCCGGTCGAGTTCGGCGAGCAGGGGCCGCAGCGGATGGCGACGGTGGATGTCGTCGGAACGATAGGTGGCGAGGACGACGAGCCTGCCGGTGCGCACGGTGCGCAGGAGGTAGGAGAGCAGATGCCGGGTGGAGGCGTCGGCCCAGTGCAGGTCCTCCAGGACGAGGACGACGGTGTGCTCGGCGGAGACGCGTTCCAGCAGGCGTGCGGTGAGCTCGAAGAGGCGGGCCATGCCGTCCTCGTCGTGCCGTTCGGCCCGCGACTCGCCCAGTTCGGGCAGCAGGCGGGCCAGTTCCCCCTCCTGGCCGGCGGCCGCGGCGGCCAGCTCACCGGGGAGTTCGCGGCGCAGTGCGCGCAGCGCGGTGGAGAAGGGAGCGAAGGGCAGCCCGTCGGCGCCGATCTCCACGCAGCCGCCGAGCGCGATCACCGCCCCGCGGCGGCGGGCGGCTGCGGCGGACTCCTCGACCAGGCGGGTCTTGCCGACTCCGGCCTCCCCGCCGATGAGCAGCGCCTGGGGCTCGCCCTCGCCGGCGCGGACGAGCGCGTCGTGCAGCGTGCCCAGCTCCTCGGCTCGGCCGACGAACACGGGGCTGACGGACCTGGTCTCCACGGCCCCGAGCATCGCATGCGGGCCGGACGGCGCGGCACCGGTTTTCCGGTGAACGGCCGGAGCGGCGGCCGCCGTTCCGGTGCGAACGACGGCCGCTGCCCCGCGGGCGGCCATGACGGTGGCCGGTCCCGCCCCGGTGTTCACGCCGTCCGGGCGGACCGGAGCCGGCGGAAACGGCGGCTATGGCTCTCGTGCTCGGCGGAGTGTTCCTCCGCCGGGTGCCGGGCCGCGCGGCGGGCCCGGGCGGCCTCGCGGACCAGGCGCTCGTGGTCGGCGCGGCGGATGAGGTCGGCGGTGCGCAGCTGCTGGAGCTCGTACTCGTACATGGTGTGTCCTTGGTGAGAGGGCCGGTCACGGAGGGTTCCTCCGCTCTGACCTCACTCTCGTCTCCCAGGTGGGGCGGCCACATCGGGAGAGTTCCGCATCTTCGGCGCCACGAGGGGCCTTAGACACGGCCGAGGGGCCTCAGGGGCTTCCGTAAGGTGCTTACGAAGCCCTGAGACCCCTCGGGACGTGCGGTGGCTCAGCTCGCGGACGGCAGTCCGAGCAGGATGCCGGTGTACTTGAGCACGGCCAGGAACAGGCCGATGACGCCGAGCGCGACTCCGGCCCAGGCGACGGACTTGATCCAGGGGGCCTGGATCCTGCCGGGCGTGCCGAACGCGGGGCGGGCGAGCGTCACGACGCCGACGACCAGCGCGATCAGCGCGAACAGGCCGCCCCACAGGGCGGTGGTCTGCCAGGCGTCGCCGTAGACCGCCTGGATCTGCTGGGCCACGCCCGCGTTCTGCGCGGTCTCCAGCTGACCGATGAGGTTCTGGCGCGCGGAGGCCACGGTGCCGATCCAGCTGCCGGTGAGCGAGACGACGCCGAGCGCGGCGGAGACCACGGCGGCGGCGCCCTGGCCGACGCCGGAGGGGCTCTCGTTCTTGGTCTGCGCGTCCTCGGCCGTGGCCGGGACCTCGCTCTGGGGCACCTGGTCGGACTCCGTGGTGTCCACCGCCCTCTCGTCGGTCGTGGCCTTGGTGGCCTCGGTCTCGTCCACTGCGTTCGTTGGCATGTCTCGCACCGTAGGGTCGCTGTCTGAGAAGTCTCTTAATGATCGTCGTGAGCGGCACGCGCGCGTGCGGCGCGCCACTCGGGCGCCAGCACCGACCAGACTTCGAGATCGTGCCGTACGCCACCATAGGGGTGTGCCTCGCGCCGCACACCGTCACGGGTCATTCCGAGTCGCCGCGCCACGTTCAGGCTCGGCTGGTTGCCGGAGGCGGCGACCCACTCGACGCGGTGGATGCCACGCTCCTCGACGGCCCAGTCGATGAGGACCCGCATGGCGCGGGTGACCAGGCCCCGGCCCGTTCCGGCGGGCTCCAGCCAGCAGCCGACCTCGCAGTTCCCGCTCGCCGCGTCGAAGTTCAGGAACAGCACCCCGCCCACCAGCGTCCCGTCCAGCCACAGGCCGTGCAGGGAGCCCGTGTCGGCGGCGCGCAGGTCGGCGTACCGCTGGAGCTTGGCCCGCGCCGAGGCCGGGTCCGTCTCGGTGGTCCCGAACGGGATGTACTGCCCGATGAACTCCCGGCCCCGTTCCAGGTGCGCCAGGAACTCTCCGGCGTGCCAGGGCTCCAGGGGCCTCAGCTCGGCGTCGTCACCCAGGGATATCGCGTACATCCCGCTGCCGCTCCTCCTCCGTCAGGACGTCCGCCACCTCGGCGTCCGTCGCGGCGGCCAGCCTCTCATGGGCGGCACGGCTCTCGGGCGGCTCGATGCTGATGCGCGGCATGCGCTTGTCGAGCCAGCGGGGCAGCCACCAGTTGGCCCCGCCGAGCAGGTGCATCAGGGCGGGGACCAGGAGGGTGCGCAGGACGAAGGCGTCCAGGGCGACGGCGGCCGCGAGGGCGATGCCGAACATGGCGATGACCCGGTCGCCGCTGAGGACGAAGGCGAGGAAGACGGAGATCATGATGACCGCCGCCGAGTTGATCACCCGGCTGGTCTCGGCGAGGCCGACGCGCACGGCCCGTCGGTTGTCCCCGGTCTCCAGCCACTCCTCGTACATCCGGCTGACCAGGAAGACCTGGTAGTCCATGGAGAGGCCGAACAGCACCGACACCATGATCACGGGCAGGAAGGGCTCGATGGGCCCCGCGCTGCCGAGGCCGAGCAGTTCGCTGCCCCAGCCCCATTGGAAGATCGCGACCACCACGCCGAAGGCGGAGGCCACGGCGGCGACGTTCATCACGGCGGCCTTCAGCGGTATGCCGACGGACCGGAAGGCCAGCAGGAGCAGCAGACAGCCCAGGCCGATGACGACCCCGACGAACGCGGGCAGCTTGGAGACGATGACGTCGGCGAAGTCGTCGTAGCCGGCCGTCATCCCGCCCACCTGCACGTCCAAGGCGGTGCCCGCCTCGGCACGCGGCAGCACCTCGCCGCGCAGCCGGTCGACGAGGTCGCTGGTCGCCTGCGACTGCGGGGAGGACTCCGGGACGACGGTGAGGTACGCGGTGTGGCCGCCGGAGTCGAAGGTCACCGGGGTGACCGCGGCGACGCCGTCGGTGGTGCGGAGGGCGCCGTCGAGGTTGTCCAGGGCGAGCTTGTCGCCCGCTCCGTCGACCTTCGTGACGAGGGTGAGCGGGCCGTTCACGCCGGGGCCGAAGCCGTCGGCCAGGAGGTCGTAGGCCTGCCGGGTGGTGGCCGTCTTCGGGCCGTTGCCCTGGTCGGAGGTGCCCAGGTGCAGGGAGAAGGTGGGCAGCGCGAGGACGGTCATGACGGCCAGGGCGACCGCGCCGAGCACCTTGGGGTGGCGCTCCACGAAGGCCGACCAGCGGGCCGCGAAGCCGGTGGGCACCTCGGGTTCCGGTCCATGCTCGGCGAGACGGCGGCGCTCGCGGCGGCTGAGGGCGCGCATGCCGATGAAGGACAGCAGGGCGGGCAGCAGGGTCACGGAGGCGGCGACGGTGAGGACCACGGTGAGGCTGGCCGCGACGGCGACGCCGTTGAGGAAGCTCAGCCGCAGGATCAGCATGCCCAGCAGGGCGATGCAAACGGTGGCACCCGCGAACACGACCGCCCGTCCCGTGGTCGCGACGGCGTTCGTGGCCGCCTCGGTGACGGACAGCCCGCGTTTCAGCCCGCGCCGGTGTCTGGTGACGATGAACAGCGCGTAGTCGATGCCGACGCCGAGCCCGATCAGCATGCCCAGCATGGGCGCGAAGTCGGCGACGGTCATGGCGTGTCCGAGCAGCACGATCCCGGCGTAGGCGGTGCCGACGCCGACCAGGGCGGTGGCGATGGGCAGCAGGGACGCGGCGAGCGAGCCGAAGGCGAGGAACAGCACCACCGCGGCGACGATCACGCCGACGATCTCGGCGAGGTGCCCGCCGGAGGACTCGGTGAGCGCGACGGCGCTGCCGCCCAGCTCCACCCGGAGCCCGTCGGTCTCGGCGCTCTTCGCCGTGTCGACGACGGCCTGTGCCTGGCCCTCGCCGATGTCCTCGGCCCGGTCGTCGAAGGTGACCGAGGCGTACGCGGTGCGGCCGTCCGCGCTGATGCGGCCCTCGCCCGGCCCGTCGTAGGGGCTGGTGACCGAGGCCACGCCGGGGAGGTTCTCGATCCGGTCCAGGGTGCGGGTCATCGTCTGCTCGACGTCGGCGGCGCGGACGCTGCCGGAGGTGTGCCAGACGACGGTGTCGCTGTCCCCGCCGAGCTGCGGGAACCCTTCGTGCAGCAGTTCGGTGGCACGGCCCGACTCGGTGCCGGGGACCTGGTAGTCGTTCGAGTACGAGGTACCGGCGACGGCGGCGCCGGCGGCGATCCCCGAGAAGGCGAGGAGCCACAGCAGGACGCTGAGCAGACGGCGCTGGACACACCAGCGTGCGAGGGCTGCCACGAGACGTGCTCCCGGAGTTGCCTTGGGTGGATCTTTGACCGGGAACAGTCGTGCACGAACTGAACGGCCAGCAAAGAACGCATGAGCAATGCGCTGCCACTCTTACAAACGCGAGAGATCATTTGTCGGTTTCGTGGGCTTATTCACAGCGTCCGGCCTCAGTCGAACTGGTCCCCCAGCGCCATCACCATCACGCCCGCGACCAGCAGCCACAGCGCACGCCGGGTGCGGCCACGGGAGCCCAGCACTGCTGCGGCAGCGCAGACGGCGGCCCCGCCGGCGTACGCGGCGGGGACGAGCGCCGGCGCGGATCCGGTGAGGCGGAGCAGCGCCGCGGCGAACCCCGCCAGGGTCAGTGCGGCGCCGGTGGCCGCCGCCGTCCAGCGGGCCCGGCGCGCGTCTTCCCTGAGGTCATCGGCCTCGTCCTGCCCGGCGGCCCTCTCCGCGTCCGCTATCGCGGGATCGGTGTCGGAATCAGCACGTCCACTCATGGCCGAGACGGTAGCGCGCCGGGCGGGGAAAACCGGGTGCGGGGCCGGTCAGCGGGCTGTTAGCGTCCGCTCGTCCGAGTCATGCCCGCGGCATCCCGCCGCCCGGCCGAAGCAGGTGCTTTGTTTGACGGTCCGACCGAGCTCCGCCGCATCCCCCTTCTTCCTCAAGGACTCAAGGAGCCCGTCCACCGATGTCGGACATCACTTCCCGGACCTCGAACGACCCCCTCACTGACCGTGTGCGTCACCCCGGCTATCCGCGCAGCAACGGCTACGCCGCCCGCTGGACCATCGACCACCAGATGGGCCCGCACGCACTGTGGCTGCTGGAGTGGCTGGCCCCCGCCCTGGGGCTCGACACCCTGAGCCCCGGATCCCGCGTGCTCGACCTGGGCTGCGGCCGCGCCATGACGTCGGTCTTCCTCGCCCGGGAGTACGACGCCCAGGTCACCGCCGCCGACCTGTGGGTCAAGCCCGGCGAGAACGCCGGGCGCATCGCCGAGGCGGGTGTCGCCGACCGCGTCCTGCCCGTGTTCGCCGAGGCGCACGATCTGCCGTTCGGCGAGAGCAGCTTCGACACGATCGTCTCGATCGACGCCTACCAGTACTTCGGCACCGACGACCTCTACCTGCCCCACCTGACACGGCTGCTGAAGCCCGGCGGGCGGATCGGCGTCGTCGTACCGGCGCTGCGCGAGGAGATCGACGGCGTCGAGCCGCCGGAGCACCTCAAGCCGTACTGGCAGCCCGACTTCTGGTGCTTCCACACCGCGGCGTGGTGGCGACGCCACTGGACCCGCAGCGGGGCCGTGGACGTCGAGACGGCCGACTGGCTGGAGGACGGCTGGCGCGACTGGCTGCGCTGGTGCGAGGTCGTGGCCGAGGAGCACACGGACGAGTGGCACATCCGGATGGCCCGGCAGTGCGCCGAGATGCTGCGCCTCGACCGGGGCGAGACGCTGGGCTTCGTCCGGGTCGTGGGGCGTCGCCGCTGAGCGCGTGACGAAGGGGGGACGCGCCGGGTTCGGCGCATCCCCCCTTCGGTCGCGTCGGCGGGGCTCAGCCCTCGCTGACGCCCAGCTTCTGCAGGATCAGCTCCTTGACGCGGGCCGCGTCGGCCTGCCCCCGGGTCGCCTTCATGACCGCGCCGACCAGGGCGCCGGCCGCGGCCACCTTGCCGCCGCGGATCTTGTCCGCGATGGCCGGGTTGCCGGCGATGGCCTCCTCGACGGCGGTGGTGAGGGCGCCCTCGTCGGAGACGACCTTCAGGCCCCGCTTGTCGACGACCTCGTCCGGGGTGCCCTCGCCCGCGAGGACACCCTCGATGACCTGCCGGGCCAGCTTGTCGTTCAGGTCGCCCTTCGCGACGAGCTCGGTGACCCGGGCGACCTGGACCGGCGTGATCGCCAGCTCGTCGAGCGCCTTGCCCGACTCGTTGGCGCTGCGGGCCAGCTCGCCCATCCACCACTTGCGGGCGGACGCCGCGTCGGCCCCGGCCTCGATGGTGGCGACGATCGGCTCCAGCGCACCGGCGTTGAGGATCGCCTGCATGTCGGTGGCCGAGACGCCCCACTCCTCACGGAGCCGGTTGCGGCGGACCAGCGGCAGCTCGGGCAGCCCGGCGCGGATCTCCTCGACCCACTCACGGGAGGGAGCCACCGGGACGAGGTCGGGCTCCGGGAAGTACCGGTAGTCCTCGGCCTCCTCCTTCACCCGGCCCGAGGTCGTCGACCCCGTGTCCTCGTGGAAGTGGCGGGTCTCCTGGATGATCGTGCCGCCGGACGACAGCACGGCCGCGTGCCGCTGGATCTCGAAGCGGGCCGCGCGCTCCACGGACCGCAGCGAGTTGACGTTCTTCGTCTCCGAACGCGTGCCGAACTTGTCGGTGCCGTGCGGCCGCAGCGACAGGTTCACGTCGCAGCGCATCTGGCCCATCTCCATCCGGGCCTCGGAGACGCCGAGCGCCTTGATGAGCTCGCGCAGCTCACGGACGTAGGCCCGCGCGACCTCGGGGGCACGCTCGCCCGCGCCCTCGATCGGCTTGGTGACGATCTCGATGAGCGGGATGCCGGCGCGGTTGTAGTCCAGCAGGGAGTGGGACGCGCCGTGGATGCGGCCGGTGGCGCCGCCGACGTGGGTCGACTTGCCGGTGTCCTCCTCCATGTGGGCGCGTTCGATCTCCACGCGGAAGGTCTCGCCGTCCTCCAGCTGGACGTCGAGGTAGCCGTTGAAGGCGATCGGCTCGTCGTACTGGGAGGTCTGGAAGTTCTTCGGCATGTCCGGATAGAAGTAGTTCTTCCGGGCGAAGCGGCACCACTCGGCGATCTCGCAGTTCAGCGCGAGGCCGATCCTGATGGCGGATTCGACGCCGGTCGCGTTGACGACCGGGAGCGCGCCGGGCAGGCCGAGGCAGACCGGGCAGGTCTGCGTGTTGGCGTCCTGGCCGAGAGCGGTCGAACAGCCGCAGAACATCTTGGTCTTGGTGCCGAGTTCGACATGGACCTCAAGGCCCATGACGGGGTCGTACGACGCGAGTGCGTCCTCGTACGACACCAGGTCGGTCGTGGTGGTCACGGTGAGTACTTCCCTCTCAGCCCAGCAGAACGTCGTCGTCGCCCAGCTGCTTCAGCTCGCGATAGAGAATGGCCAGGTTGGTGACGACCGCGGCTCCGGTCACGACGGCGTCGAGCAGCCGCAGCGTGTCGTTGTCTCCGCGGGCCTTCTTGATCTGCTTGTAGACCCCGACGGCGCCGAACGCCGACGTGGCCATCGAGATGTACAGACCGGACTTGGACTTCTTGAAGCCCTTGGCCTTGGACAGTGCGCTCACAGTGACGGAGCCTCCTCGATCAGCGGGTGGCCCCACTTTTCCACGAAGGCGGCCTCGACGGCCGCACCCACCTTGTACAGGCGGTCGTCCTTCATGACGGGGGCGATGATCTGCAGACCGACCGGGAGGTTGTCCTCCGGGGCGAGACCGCACGGCAGCGACATGGCCGCGTTGCCCGCCAGGTTGGTCGGGATGGTGCACAGGTCGGCGAGGTACATCGCCATCGGGTCGTCGGCGCGCTCGCCGATCGCGAAGGCGGTGGTCGGGGTCGTCGGAGAGACGATCACGTCGACCTGGTCGAACGCCTTGTCGAAGTCCTGCTTGATGAGCGTGCGGACCTTCTGGGCGCTGCCGTAGTAGGCGTCGTAGTAACCGCTCGACAGGGCGTAGGTGCCGAGCATGATGCGGCGCTTGACCTCGGGGCCGAAGCCGGCCTCGCGGGTGAGGGAGGTGACTTCCTCGGCGGAGCGCGTGCCGTCGTCGCCGGTCCGCGCGCCGTAGCGCAGGCCGTCGAAGCGGGCGAGGTTGGAGGAGCACTCGGAGGGCGCGATCAGGTAGTACGCCGACAGCGCCAGGTCGAAGGACGGGCAGTCCAGCTCGACGATCTCGGCGCCCAGCTCCTTGAGCAGCGCGACGGACTCGTCGAACCGCTGGATGACACCGGCCTGGTAGCCCTCGCCGCGGAACTGCTTGACGACGCCGACGCGCATGCCCTCGACCGAGCCGTTGCGGGCGGCCTCGACGACCGGCGGGACCGGGGCGTCGATCGACGTGGAGTCGAGCGGGTCGTGCCCCGCGATCACCTCGTGCAGCAGGGCCGCGTCCAGGACCGTGCGGGCGCAGGGGCCGCCCTGGTCGAGGGAGGAGGAGAAGGCCACCATGCCGTAGCGGGACACCCCGCCGTACGTCGGCTTCACACCGACCGTGCCGGTGACGGCGGCGGGCTGGCGGATGGAGCCGCCCGTGTCGGTGCCGATGGCGAGGGGGGCCATGTGCGCGGCCAGCGCGGCGGAGGAACCGCCACCGGAGCCGCCGGGGATCTTGGTCAGGTCCCAGGGGTTGCCGGTCGGACCGTAGGCGCTGTTCTCGGTGGAGGACCCCATGGCGAACTCGTCCATGTTGGTCTTGCCGAGGATGACCACGTCGGCGGCCTTCAGACGCTGGGTGACGGTCGCGTCGTACGGCGGGATCCAGCCCTCGAGGATCTTCGAGCCGACCGTGGTCGGGATGCCCTCGGTGGTGAAGATGTCCTTCAGCGCGAGGGGCACACCGGCCAGCGGGCCGAGCTTCTCGCCCTTGGCGCGCTTGTCGTCGACGGCACGGGCCTGGGCCAGGGCGCCCTCGCGGTCGACGTGCAGGAAGGCGTGCACCTTCTCGTCGACGGCCTCGATGCGGGCGAGGTGGGCCTCCGTGACCTGGACCGCGGTGAGCTCGCCGGAGGCGATCTTCGCGGCGGTCTCGGCTGCCGTGAGCTTGATGATGTCCGTCATGGCTGTTAGTCCTCCCCCAGGATCTGCGGCACCTTGAAACGCTGCTGCTCCTGGGCCGGGGCGCCGGAGAGCGCCTGCTCGGGGGTGAGCGACGGACGGACCTCGTCCGCGCGCATGACGTTCGTCAGCGGGAGCGGGTGCGAGGTCGGCGGTACGTCTTGGTCGGCGACCTCACTGACGCGGGCGACCGCGCCGATGATGTCGTCCAGCTGTCCCGCGAAGTGGTCGAGCTCTTCGGGCTTCAGCTCCAGACGCGCCAGCCGGGCGAGGTGGGCGACCTCCTCGCGCGTGATGCCAGGCATGCAGCGATCCTCTGGGGTGAGTGAAATGGATTTGGCCCAATCCTATGGGGCGAGGGGCCGTGCCCGTGAAACGGTTTGGCCCGGCCGTCGGCGACGGCGGGTTCTCCCGGGCCGCGCGCCTCAGGATGTGGCCCTCGTGCGGCGCCCGTCGAGCCGCCGGATGACGGCCCGGACGCACTCGGACGGCGACGGCAGTGGAAGAGCGTCACCCTCGCCCGAACCGCCGAGCCGGGCGAGAGCCCCGGACTGGAGGGCCGACCGCCCGGCAACCCGACGGGAGAGCTTCACCTCGCCCGAGTCACCAAGCCGGGCGAGAGCCCCGGACTGGAGGGCCGACCGCCCGGCAACCCCGACGGGGGGCTTCGCGCTCGCCCGAACCGCCGAGCCGGGCGAGCAGACCCCGGGCTGTAGGGCCACCGTCGTCGGCGGTTGGGAGGGCCGGGCCCTCCTTCGCCGACCCGCGGGCAGTACCTTCACCGGCGGGAGGCAGGACCGCCATCTCCCACCGGCGGGCGGGAGGGGTACCATCCACCGGTGCCGGGGAGGGCCGCCTCCGTTCGCCGGCGGGCAGGACAGGCGCCATCCACCAGTGCTCAGGAGGACCGCCTCCCTTCCCCCACGGGCAGGACAGGCACCATCCACCAGTGCTCAGGAGGACCGCCTCCCTTCCCCCACGGGCAGGACAGGCGCCATCCACCAGTGCTCGGGAGGACCGCCTCCCTTCCCCCACGGGCAGGACAGGCACCATCCACCAGTGCTCAGGAGGACCGCCTCCCTTCCGCCACGGGCAGGACAGGCACCTCTCGTGCGCACCACGGAGCCGTGCGGGCGGCACGGCCGGGGCGCAGGCCTACTCGTCGGCCGTCGCGGCGGGCAGCGCGGCACGCGGCCGCTGCCACCCCCGGGGCCCCCGCGCCCGCAACCACGCCGTGGTCTCCTCCGGTGGCATCGCCGCGGCGACCAGCCAGCCCTGGACTGCGTCGCAGCCGAGGTCGCGCAGGCGCTCCCAGGTCTCGTCGTCCTCGACGCCCTCGGCGACCACGAGCAGGCCGAGGGAGTGGGCGAGGTCGACCGTGCAGCGCACGATCTCCGCGTCCTCGGTGTCGATCGCGAGCCGGGCCACGAACGAGCGGTCGATCTTCAGCTCGCTGACCGGCAGGCGGCGCAGGTGCACCAGCGAGGAGTAGCCCGTACCGAAGTCGTCGAGGGACATCTTCACGCCGTGCGCGGTCAGCTGGTTGAGGGTGTCGGCGGCGCGCTGCGGGTCCTCCAGGAGGACGTGCTCGGTGATCTCCAGTTGGAGCGCTCCCGCCGGGACGCCGTGCCGGGCCAGCCGGGCGGCGACGGAGCCTGCGAAGCCGGGGGTGTGCACATCGCGCGGGGAGACGTTCACCGCGACCGGGACGAACAGGCCCTGGCTCCGCCAGTGCGCGACCTGGCCGAGGGCGGTCTCCAGCACGTACTCGGTGAGGTGGGGCATCAGGCCCGAGGACTCGGCGATCGCTATGAATTCGTCCGGCGGCACCTTGCCCCGCTCGGGGTGCACCCAGCGGACCAGGGCCTCCAGGCCCGCGACCTGACCGTCGAAGCGGACCTTGGGCTGGTAGTGCAGATGCACCTCGTGGGCGTCGAGGGCGCGGCGCAGATCGCCCAGCAGGCCGAGACGGTCGGGGGTGTTGGAGTCGCGCTTGGACTCGTAGACCTCCACCCCGGTGCGGTCCCGTTTCGCCTGGTACATCGCCACGTCCGCCCGCCGCAGCAGCCCTTCGGCGTCCAGGGCGTGGTCGGGGAAGACGGCGACTCCGGCGCTGGCCTCCAGCACGAGGGTGAGGCCGTCGAGGTCGAGCGGGGAGCTGAGCGCGGCGACGAGGTTGCGGGCGACGCGGGTCGCGGAGGTCGTGGAGTCGGCGACGGGCAGTAAGACGGCGAACTCGTCCCCGCCGAGCCGGGCTGCCTCCGCCCCGCGCGGCAGCGCCACCCGCAGCCGGTCGGCGATCTGCAACAGCAGCCGGTCACCGGCGAGATGACCGAGCGTGTCGTTGACCGACCGGAACCGGTCGAGGTCGATCAGCATCAACGCGGCGCGGGCGTTGATCCGCTCCGCGTCGTCCAGTGCGGTCCAGATGCGCTCCAGCAGCCACTGACGGTTGGGCAGCCCGGTCAGCGGGTCGCGCAATTGCTCCTCCGCGCGGGCCCGGGCTATCCACAGGGTGGAGTCCAGGGCGATGAGCGGGATGGCGAACAGCGGCAGCAGGATCGGCTTGGCCGCGGCGACCACGCAGACCAGCGGCGCGATCCCCAGCAGCGCGACCGCGACCAGGCCCTGTCTGACCAGGGCGGTGCGGGCGACGGTGGGCAGGCCGGGGCGCGGGGCGTACAGATACCAGAGCAGGACGCGGCTGACCGTCAGATAGGCGACGGCGACCAGGGCCACTTGGGGTCCGGTGGCCAGTGTCCAGGCGGCGGGCTCCGCCGGGGACTCGACGGAGGGCACGCTGCCGAAGACGCCCAGCACGAGCGCGCCGGCGCCGATGCCGAGGAGGTCGACGGCGCCGTGCAGCACGCCCTGGCGCCAGCGGTTGCGGCGGGCTATCCCGACGAGCACGACGACCGTCAGGCTGACCATGCCGGCCGGAACCCAGCCGTAGAGCAGCAGCACGGCGAGGGTGAGGGCGGCACCCGAGCCGGTGCCGCCCCACCAGCGGGAGCGGCCCAGCATGACGAGGTGGCCGACGATGACGCCGGTCAGCACGGCCAGCGACCAGCCGGCCGCGCCGGACGGGAAGAGGGCGTGGCCGTCGGTGAAGGCACGGTAGAAGCCCGCGCCCAGGACGAAGCCGGCCGCGGCGACGACGGCCGCGGGCAACGCGGGCCAGGAGTGCTGCCGTTCACCGTCCGCGTCCCCGCCGACCAGTCCGGAGGTGTGGTCGGTGATCGGTGGTGCGCCGGGGCCGCCGGCGGCCCGCCCCGCGCCGGCCCGCCCGTCCGGGGTGTACTGTCCGACGGCGCGCACCTCCGCACCCGGACGTCCCGCCGGCCGCCCGGCCCCACGGACTGCACGCCATGCGACCGCCATGCGGCGCAGACGCAGCCGTGAGCCCGGCACGGCGCTCTCGGTCGGTTCCATTCCCGTCCCTCTCACAGCCGGCGGTGCCCACGCCCCGCGGCCCGGTGCCCGACATCCCTCAACGGCCCGCGCTGGAAAACCCTTCCCCGCGCTCTGTGCGAGCACGAAGTTGCCCCGACCGCAGCTGGGCACGGCAGGCGCACATCTCAACAGTAGGCCGCGAAAGGCTTCCTCGGGCAGCGGTCGCCGACGGTTGCCCGAATGCGCCCCGGCCACCCGTATGCATCTGGTATGCGCCGAACGGGTGGCCTTCAACCGCTACTCCTCGGCCGAAAGCGCGACGTCGGCCGCCGCGTCCGGTCCTTGCTCCAGCAGGACGCCGAAACCCTCCTCGTTCAGGACCGGAACCTTCAGCTGCATCGCCTTGTCGTACTTCGACCCGGGACTGTCCCCCACCACGACGAACGAGGTCTTCTTCGAGACCGAGCCGGTCACCTTCGCTCCGCGGCTCTGCAACGCCTCCTTGGCGCCGTCCCGCGTGAAGTGTTCGAGCGTGCCGGTGACGACGACGGTGAGGCCTTCGAGGGGGCGCGGCCCCTCGTCCTCGCCGGTGCTCTCGGCCTCCAGACGGACGCCCGCGGCCTTCCACTTACGGATGATGTCGCGGTGCCAGTCCTCGGCGAACCACTGCTTGAGGGAGGCGGCGATGATCGGGCCGACGCCCTCGGTGGCCGCCAGCTCCTCCTCCGTGGCCTGGTCGATCCGCTCGATCGAGCGGAACTCGCGGGCCAGCGCCTCGGCCGCGACGGGGCCGACGTGACGGATCGACAGGCTGGTGATGACGCGGGCGAGGGGGCGCTCCTTGGCCGCCGCGATGTTCTCCAGCATGGCCACCGCGTTCTTGCGGGGCTTGCCCTCCTGGTTGGCGAAGATCCTGGCGACCTTCTCCTCGCCGGTCTTCGGGTCGCGCTTGGGCAGACCGCTGTCCGGGTCGAGGACGTACGCCTTGATGGGCAGCAGCTGCTCGATGGTGAGGTCGAACAAGTCGCCCTCGTCGACGAGCGGCGGGGTCTTCGGCTCCAGCGGGGCGGTGAGGGCGGCGGCGGCGACGTAGCCGAAGTGCTCGATGTCCAGGGCCTTGCGGCCCGCGAGGTAGAACAGGCGCTCGCGCAACTGGGCCGGGCAGGTGCGGGCGTTCGGGCAGCGCAGGTCGACGTCGCCCTCCTTCATCGGCCGCAGCGGCGTGCCGCACTCGGGGCACTCGCTCGGCATCACGAACTCGCGCTCGCTGCCGTCGCGCAGGTCCGCGACGGGGCCGAGGATCTCCGGGATGACGTCACCGGCCTTGCGCAGCACGACCGTGTCCCCGATGAGGACGCCCTTGGCCTTCACCACGTCCTGGTTGTGCAGCGTGGCGAACTCGACCTCGGAGCCCGCGACCGTGACCGGCTCGACCTGGGCGTACGGGGTGACGCGGCCCGTGCGGCCCACACCCACACGGATGTTGACGAGCTTGGTGTTGACCTCCTCCGGCGCGTACTTGTACGCGATCGCCCAGCGCGGCGCGCGCGAGGTGGAGCCCAGGCGGCCCTGAAGGGGGATCTGGTCGAGCTTGACGACCACGCCGTCGATCTCGTGCTCCACGGAGTGGCGGTTCTCGCCGAAGTGGGCGATGAACTCCCGTACGCCCTCCAGCCCGTCGACCACCTTGTTGTGCCGGGAGGTGGGCAGGCCCCAGGCCTTGAGCAGGTCGTAGGCCTGGGAGAGACGGGTCAGGCCGGTGAAGCCCTCCAGGGCGCCGATGCCGTGGACCACCATGTGCAGGGGCCGGGTGGCGGTGACGCGCGGGTCCTTCTGGCGAAGGGAACCGGCCGCCGCGTTGCGCGGGTTGGCGAAGGGCTTGTCACCGGCCTCGACGAGGCGGGCGTTGAGCTCCTGGAACTTCTCCATCGGGAAGTAGACCTCGCCGCGGATCTCCACGAGGTCGGGGACGTCGTCGCCCTTGAGGCGGTCGGGGATCTCGGCGATCGTCCGCACGTTCGGTGTGATGTCCTCACCGGTGCGGCCGTCGCCGCGGGTGGCAGCGCGGGTGAGACGGCCGTGCTCGTAGGTGAGGTTCACGGCGAGGCCGTCGACCTTCAGCTCGCACAGGAAGTGGTACTCCTGGTCGCCCAGTTCCCTGGCGATGCGCTCCGTCCAGGCGGCCATCTCCACGTCGTTGAACGTGTTGTCGAGGGAGAGCATGCGCTCGCGGTGCTCGACCGCCGTGAACTCCGTCTCGTACGAGCCGGACACCTTCTGCGTCGGCGAATCCGGAGTGCGCAGCTCCGGGTGCTCCTCCTCCAGCGCCTCCAGGGAACGCAGCAGCTGGTCGAACTCCGCGTCGCTGACGACGGGAGCGTCCTTCACGTAGTAGCGGAAGCGGTGCTCCTCGATCTGCTCCGCGAGGCGCGCGTGCTTCTCCCGTGCCTCGGCGGGCACCGTCGTCGTCTCCGCTTGCTTGTCGCCGGCCACCGTGTCGTCCTCCCGTTACTCTGGGTTGTCCGCGAGGGATCTCGCCGCCCGGGCGCAGTGCGCGAGAGCCGCGCGCGCGTACCCGGGGGAGGCCCCCGCGAGTCCGCACGACGGGGTGACCGTGACCGCCTCCGCGAGAAGCCCCGGAGACAGCCCCAGCCTGCGCCACAGCGTCCTGACACCCATGACGCTACCGGCAGGGTCTGACAATGGACCCTCCGCGCCCGGGACGACACCGGTGAAGAGCCGGGTGCCCGCTTCCACGGCCTCCCCGATCACTTCGTCGTCACGCTCGGTGAGCAAGGAGAAGTCGAAGGAGACGGCGGCCACCCCGGCCCGGCGGAGCAGGACGAACGGCACGTCGGGGGCGCAGGAGTGCACCACGACCGGGCCGTCGGTGTGCGTGCCGACGAGGTCGCGCAGCGTCTGCTCGACGACCTGCCGGTCGGTGGCCCGGTGGGTGCGGTAGCCGCTGGCGGTCTTCACCTGGCCGCGCAGGACGGCGGTGAGGGACGGCTCGTCGAGCTGGAGGACGAGCTGCGCGCCGGGGACCCGCCGCCGCACCTCGGCGAGGTGCAGACGCAGGCCCTCGGCGAGGGAGGCGGCGAGGTCGCGGCAGGCACCGGCGTCGGAGAGGACGGCCTCCCCGTTGCGCAGCTCCAGGTTGGCCGCGAGGGTCCAGGGACCGACGGCCTGCACCTTCAGCGGCCCCGCGTACTCCTGCGTGAACTCCTCCAGCGCGTCGAGGTCCTCGCCGAGCCAGGAGCGCGCTCGTCTGGTGTCGCGCCCCGGCCGGTCCCCGAGCCGCCATCCGCTGGGCTCCACGCGCGCGTAGAGCTCGACGAGCATGCCGGCGGTCCGCCCGATCATGTCCGCACCGGGGCCCCGGGCGGGCAGTTCGGGCAGGAAGGGGAAGTCCTCGAAGGTGCCGGTGACGGTCTTGACGGCCTCACGGGCGTCGCCGCCCGGCATGGATCCCACGCCGGTGGCGGCGCCGAACCTGAACTGGCTGTTTTCGCTCACCGGAGCAGCCTACGCAGCGCCGTGACCGGGGTCAGCCTCCCGGGCGCACCGTCAGGTCGTTGACCTCCGCGTCCCTCGGCAGGTCCAGGGCCATGACGATGGTCGTGGCGACCGACTCGGGGTCGATCCACTTCGAGGCGTCGTACTCTTTGCCCTCCTGCTGGTGGACCTTGGCCTGCATGGGGCTGGCGGTGCGGCCGGGGTAGACCGAGGTGACGCGGACGCCGCCCGCGTGCTCCTCGTGGCGCAGGGAGTCGGCGAGCGCCTTCAGGCCGTGCTTGGAGGCGGCGTACGCGGACCAGTCGGCGTGGGCGCTCAGGCCGGCGCCGGAGTTGACGAAGAGCACGTGCCCGCGGGCGGCGCGCAGCTGGGGCAGGAAGTGGCGGGTCAGCTCGGCGGGTGCGATCAGGTTGACGTTGAGCTGGTGGCGCCAGGCTTTGGGGGTGAGCTCGCCGACCGGGCCGAGGTCGACGACGCCGGCGATGTGCAGCAGCGAGTCGACGCGGTCCGGCAGCGACTGGTGGGAGAAGGCCCAGGACAGCTTGTCGGGGTCGGCGAGGTCGCCCACCAGGGTCCTCGCGCCGGGGAACTCGGCCGCCAGTTCCTTCGCGCGGCCCGCGTCGCGCGCGTGCAGCACGAGGTCGTCCCCGCGCGCGTGCAGGCGGCGGGCCACGGCCGCGCCGATGCCGGAGCCGGCTCCGGTGATCACATGAGTAGCCATGCCCGCCATGCTCGCATCAGTACCGGGTCATCCGATGCCCCGGCTCTCCTCCAGGTACGCCAGCGCCCCCACCGGCTCCTCGGCGAAGAACACCAGGTCGGTGAGCGGCCGGGGCAGGAAGCCCTCGGTGTCCATGCGGCGGAACTGCTCCTTCAGGCCGTCGTAGAAGCCCGCGGTGTTGAGCAGGACCACCGGCTTGTCGGTGTGGCCGTGCTTCTTCAGCTCCAGGATCTCGGTCGCCTCGTCGAGCGTGCCCGTGCCGCCGACCATGATCACCACCGCGTCGGCCCGCTCCAGGAGCAGCCTCTTGCGCTCGGCGAGGTCCTTGGCGATCACCATCTCGTCGACGCCCGGGCGGGCCTTGGCCGCGAGGAACTGCACGGAGACGCCGGCCAGCCGGCCGCCCGCCTCCTGCACCCCGTCGGCGACCACCTTCATGAGGCCGACGTCGGAGCCGCCCCACACCAGCGTGTGGCCGCCCTTGCCCAGCAGCGTGGCGAACTCCCGCGCGGGGCCGGTGTAGCGCTCGTCGAGGTCGGCGGCGGACAGGAAGACACAGATGTTCATGAACCCACCGTAGGGGCCCGGTCCACCGTGACGGTGACCCGCAGTTTGGACTGCCGGTGCGGCAGGCGCTCCCAGTCGTCCATGAACCGGGCGGACAGGCCGTGCCGCGCGGCGAGGTCGGTGAGGGTCCGCGTGCGGTAGTAGAAGTCCTCGTGCAGGACCTGGTGCTCCTGGCCCTCGGTACGGTCGAACGTGAAGTCGAAGAACCCGCCGGGTGCGAGGATCCGGCCGACGTGGGCGAAGCACTCCTCGATGACGTGCAGCGGAGAGTGCGAGAAGACGCTGTGCGCGTGTACGACGTCGAAGTGCGCCTCCGGCAGGAAGGCGAAGGTGAGGTCGTCGGCGAGCGCCAGATAGGGCAGTTTGGGCTGGAGCTTCTCGGCCACGAGGGTGTCCTGGGCGGCCAGCAGGATGGGGGGCGAGATGTCGATGCCGTAGTAGTTGCCGGTGTCGAGGTAGTCGATGAACAGCCGGCCGGCGCGCAGATTGCCGCAGCCGATCTCCAGGAGGCGGTGGTGCGGCCGGAGGCCGTGGCCCACCAGGTAGTCGAACTGCATGCGGCCGATGCGCGCCCACTGCTCGCGCGAGGGGTTGTGCCCCACCGCGGCTTCGGTGCTGCGGGCCGCGTCCGAGGCCATCACGGCCCGGTAGTAGGCGATGTGGTCGGGGTGGCGCAG
This sequence comes from Streptomyces sp. NPDC096046, assembly GCF_040303285.1. Lineage (NCBI taxonomy): Bacteria > Bacillati > Actinomycetota > Actinomycetes > Kitasatosporales > Streptomycetaceae > Streptomyces > Streptomyces sp. NPDC096046. Next base: position 217,782 of record NZ_JBEOSZ010000003.1, read on the forward strand.
CCGCAGCCAGGCGTCCCGCGCCGCGCGCCGGGCGTGCGCGGGCACCCGCTCCGGGTGGCGCAGGGCGTACCGGACCTGGTGCAGCAGGCTGGAGCGGTTTCCGGCCGGTTCCGTAGCGCGCATGGGGACCTCCTGCGGCGAGGGAAGAACTCCGCTTCAGCCTGCGCTGTACCCGAGGAGTCGGCTACCCGAGGAGGGACGATCGTGACGACAGGGCATCGCATCACCGTCGAACGGAGTGGCGGGCACGTGCGCGTGGTACACGACGGGCAGGTGCTCGCGGAGAGCGACCGGTCGCTGGTCCTGCGCGAGACGGGCTGCCCCGAGCGGTACTACATCCCGGCCGAGGACGTGCGCCTGGACCTGCTGACGCCGTCCGGCACGCGGACGTACTGCCCGTTCAAGGGCACCGCCTCCTACTGGTCGCTGCCGGACGCGGCGGACCTCGTCTGGGCGTATCCGGACCCCAAGCCGGACGTCGTCGACATCAAGGACCACCTGTGCTTCTACGAAGTGGAAGTGTTCTGATCGGCGGACGCGCCGCCCGCCTCATCGATGAACACCCCGGCGTGCGGCAGTCTGCATGGGCATGGACAAGAAGACCCTTTCGGGCGACGGCACCCGCATCGCCTACGAGAGCACCGGACGCGGCCCCACGGTCGTCCTGGTGAGTGGCGCGATGTCGACGGGCGGCACCCTGGCGCCGCTGGCCGTGTCGCTCTCGGACCGTTTCCAGGCCGTCGTGTACGACCGCCGGGGCCGCGGCGCCAGCGCGGACACCGCGCCGTACGCCGTGGAGCGTGAGGTCGAGGACCTGGCCGCCGTGATCGAGGCGGTGGGCGGCGAGGCACATTTGTACGGCATCTCCTCGGGCGGGGCCCTCGCGCTGGAGGCGGCGGCGAGCGGACTGCCGGTGCGGCGCGTGGCGGTCTACGAGACGCCGTACGCGATGTCCGAGGAGGGCGCCAAGGAGCGCGCGGACTACACCCGGCGGCTGAGGGAAGCGCTCGGGGAGGGCCGGCGCGGGGACGCGGTGGAGTTGTTCCTGCGCCTGACGGGCCTCGGCGAGGGCGTGATCCAGGGCGCCCGCCAGTCCCCCATGTGGGCCGGCATGGAGGCCATGGCGTCGAGCCTCGCCTACGACGACGCCGTCATGGGCGACGGCCGGGTGCCCCGCTCCCGGCTGGGCTCGGTCGGCGTCCCCGTCCTGGCGGTCGCGGGGGACGCGAGCCCCGGGTGGCTGCGCGAGGCGGCCAGGGCGATCGCGGACTCCGTCCCCGACGGTTCGTACCGCACGCTCCAGGGCCAGACGCACATGGTCGAGCCGAACGTGCTGGCGCCGGTGCTGACGGAGTTCTTCAGCCGGAACTGAGCCGGGGGCGCGGGGGCACGCGCGCGCGGAGCCCGCCCCCGGGCCCCGCCGCGGGGTCAGGCCACGCCGGCCGTCGCGCGGGTCGTCGACGCGATCGTCGCCGAGCCGACCACACGCGTGCCGTCGTACAGGACGATCGCCTGGCCGGGCGCGACGCCGCGGACCGGCTCGGCGAAGGTGACCTCCAGGCAGCCGTCGACGACTTCGGCGGTCACCTCGGTCTCGCCGCCGTGGGCGCGCAGCTGGGCCGTGTAGGTGCCGGGGCCGGCGGGGGCGACGCCGCACCAGCGGGGCTTGACGGCGCTGAGGGCGCTGACGTCCAGGGCGGACGCCGGGCCGACGGTCACCGTGTTGTCCACCGGTGAGATGTCGAGGACGTAGCGCGGCTTGCCGTCGGGGGCCGGGGTGCCGATGCGCAGTCCCTTGCGCTGGCCGATCGTGAAGCCGTACGCCCCCTCGTGCGTGCCGAGCCGGTTGCCGGACTCGTCGACGATGTCGCCCTCGGAGCGGCCGAGCCGCTTGGCGAGGAAGCCTTGGGTGTCGCCGTCGGCGATGAAGCAGATGTCGTGCGAGTCGGGCTTCTTGGCCACCGCCAGGCCCCTGCGCTCGGCCTCCGCGCGGATCTCGTCCTTGGTGGTGACGGTGTCGCCGAGCGGGAACATCGCGTGGGCGAGCTGCCGGTCGTCGAGCACCCCGAGGACGTACGACTGGTCCTTGGCCATGTCGGAGGCGCGGTGCAGTTCGCGGGTGCCGTCCTCGCGGACGATCACCTGGGCGTAGTGGCCGGTGCAGACCGCGTCGAAGCCCAGTGCGAGCGCCTTGTCGAGGAGGGCGGCGAACTTGATCTTCTCGTTGCAGCGCAGGCAGGGGTTGGGAGTGCGGCCGGCCTCGTACTCGGCGACGAAGTCCTCGACGACGTCCTCGCGGAAGCGGTCGGCGAGGTCCCACACGTAGAACGGGATGCCGATGACGTCGGCGGCGCGGCGGGCGTCGCGCGAGTCCTCGATGGTGCAGCAGCCCCGCGCGCCCGTCCGGAACGATTGGGGGTTGGCGGAGAGCGCGAGGTGGACGCCGGTCACGTCGTGACCCGCTTCGGCCGCGCGGGCGGCGGCGACGGCGGAGTCGACTCCGCCGGACATGGCGGCCAGGACGCGGAGGGGGCGGGGGCGCTGCGGGGTCTCAGTCATAACCCTTCCAGGGTACGGGGGCGCGGGAACCAGGACCGCCGGGTATCCGTTGACGATCACATGGGACAGCGGAAGGCTTCGAGGGACGGCGACCGCAAGGTCGGCCGCCGCGCGCTGCTGATCGGCGGCACGGTGGCCGCGGCGGGCTCCGCCGTGCTGGCCCGGGACGAGTTGGCGCGCCTGTGGTGGCGTGCTCCGGGTGTCGAGAAACCGCGCGAGGAGGGCGAGGTCGACTACGCGGGGGCGCGCTGGGTGGCGGCGTCGGACGCCAACTGGCGCCGTGCGGACCGCCCCGACGACTACGGCATAGACATGGTGATCGTCCATGTCACGCAGGGCAGCTTCGACAGCGCGGTGAAGGCCTTCCAGGACCCGGGTCACAGGGCGGCGACGCACTACATCGTCCGGCAGGACGGGCACGTCGCGCAGATGATCCGCGAGCTGGACGTGGCCTACCACGCGGGCAACCGCGACTACAACGAACGCAGTGTCGGCATCGAGCACGAGGGCTTCGTGGACCGCCCGCAGGACCTCACGGACGAGATGTACGAGGCCTCGGCCCGGCTCACGGCCCGGATCTGCGCCCGCTACGACATACCCGTCGATCGCGAGCACATCATCGGCCACGTGGAGGTCCCGGGCACGGACCACACGGACCCGGGGCGGCACTGGGACTGGGAGAAGTACATGCGTCTGGTGCGGCGGGCGGGTACGACACCGGCCTGACCCGCCCGGGCCCGTCGGCAGCACCCTTCAGGTCAGTCCCGCCGCCCGCGCCCGTTCCACCGCCGGGCCGATGGCCTTCGCCAGGGCCTTGATGTCGGCCTCCGTGGAGGTGTGGCCGAGGGAGAAGCGGAGGGTGCCGCGGGCCAGGTCGGGATCGGTGCCGGTGGCGAGCAGGACATGGCTGGGCTGGGCGACGCCGGCGGTGCAGGCGGACCCGGTGGAGCACTCGATGCCCTGTGCGTCGAGCAGGAGCAGCAGGGAGTCGCCCTCGCAGCCGGGGAAGGTGAAGTGCGCGTTGGCCGGGAGGCGGCCCTGCGGGTCCGGGTCGCCGCCGAGGATCGCGTCCGGCACGGCCGAACGGACCGCGTCGACAAGGGCGTCGCGCAGGGCGCCGATCTCGCGTGCGAACCACTCGCGTTGCTCGGCGGCCAGCCGCCCGGCGACGGCGAAGGAGGCGATGGCGGGCACGTCGAGGGTGCCGGAGCGCACATGGCGCTCCTGGCCGCCGCCGTGCAGTACCGGGACGGGGGTGTGCTCACGGCCGAGGATCAGCGCGCCGATGCCGTAGGGGCCACCGATCTTGTGGCCCGAGACCGTCATCGCGGCGAGGCCCGAGGCGGCGAAGTCCACCGGGATCTGGCCGAAGGCCTGGACGGCGTCCGAGTGCAGCGGGACCCCGTACTCGGCTGCCGCGGCGGCGAGTTCGCGGATCGGCAGGATCGTCCCGATCTCGTTGTTCGCCCACATGACGGTGGCGAGGGCCACGTCGTCGGGGTTGCGGGCGATCGCCTCGCGCAGGGTGTCGGGGTGGACGCGGCCGTGGGAGTCGACCGGCAGGTACTCGATGGTGGCGCCCTCGTGTTCGCCCAGCCAGTGCACGGCGTCGAGGACCGCGTGGTGCTCGACGGGGCTGGCGAGGACGCGGCCGCGGGCCGGGTCGGCGTCGCGGCGTGACCAGTAAAGGCCCTTGACGGCGAGGTTGTCGGCCTCCGTGCCGCCCGAGGTGAAGACGACCTCGCTGGGGCGGGCGCCGAGGGCTTCGGCGAGGGTCTCGCGGGCCTCCTCGACGGTGCGGCGGGCCTGCCTGCCGGATGCGTGCAGGGAGGACGCGTTGCCGGTGGCACCCAGCTGGGCGGTGAGCGCCTCTGCCGCCTCCGGGAGCATCGGGGTGGTCGCGGCGTGGTCGAGGTAAGCCATGGTGAGCCCGATTCTACGGCTCCCCGTTCACCGGCCTCAGATCAAGGCTGGCCGAACGTGAACCGCTTGCCGGCGCGGCGACGGTCCGTCGTCCTCGGGCCCGGCCGCGGCGTACCGGCGGACGGCTGTCCGACGGTGGCTCACAAGCTCCACGAGATGGTGCTGTCGAACTCCATGAAGGCCGCGAGGACCAGCAGGTCGGCGACGCCCAGGCCCAGGCCCAGCAGCGCGCGGCCGCGGCGCTCGGTGCCGCGCCACAGGGCGATGCTCGCCAGCACGATCGCGATCGGGCCGAGGAAGAGGTTGAGCACGAGCAGGCCCAGCAGGCCCAGGATGAAGGACGCGACGGCCATGCCGTCGGTGTCGCGGATGCCGGTGCGGCGCGATGCCGGAGCGGTGAGCTGCATGGTGATCGGCTCCTGGATGCGGATCGAAGGGGGGGCGGTCGGTGTCAGTGGGCCTGCGTGTGGCGGCGGCGGCCGCGCTCGCGGAGCGCGAAGACGCCGAGCCAGACGGCGATGACGGCGCCGAGGGCGACGGAGAAGGTGAGCGGCGCGTGGGCCACGGTGCCCAGGACGACACCCAGCAGCAGGAGTGCGGCGACGAGGAACAGCACGGGAATCAGCCCCCAGGGTGCGGTGAACGCTTGCGGGTACAGTTGTTCACTGACTTCCCAGTCTAACGCTTCTCATGACTTTGCAATTCCAGAGAACAGTTGTTAACTGCATGGTATGAGTCACACCCTCGGCATCCGGCAGGCCCAGAAGCAGAAGACCCGGCAGGCACTCCTCGACGCGGCCCTCGGACTGCTGGAGGGGCAGAGCCTGAGCAGCCTGGGACTGCGCGAGGTCACTCGCGCCGTCGGGGTCGCCCCGACCGCCTTCTACCGCCACTTCCGCTCCACGGCGGATCTGGGCGTGGCCCTGGTCGAGGAGGCGCTGGGCAGCCTGCACCCGATGATCCGGACAACGGTGTCCGCGACGGGCGACCACGAGGAACGCATCACGCGCACCATCGAACTGATCGCCCGTCATGTCGACGGGTACCCCGCTCATGTCCGCTTCATCGCCCGTGAACGACATGGCGGAGTCCTGCCGGTACGAGAAGCCATACGGGAGCAGCTCGCCCGGTTCGCCCAGGAGGTCAAGGACGAACTGGCCAAGGACCCGGTCTCCGAGGGCTGGAGCGAGGACGACCTGCTGATGCTCGCGCATCTCTACGTCGACCAGATGCTGGGCACGGCGTCACTCTTCCTGGAAGCCCTGGAAGGCCCGGAGGAGGAGCGCCCCGACCGGACCCGGCGCGTCGCACAGCTGGCGACCCGCCAGATGCGGCTGATCGGCCTCGGCCGCCGGCATTGGCTGGATTGACACCCCCGGACCACACACAGGGGTGGCGCACCCGTTCGCCGGCGCGCCACCCCTGCCGCACACCGCCCCGGGTGGGGCCCGAGTCGACCTCCTGCGCCGACCGCGCCTCTTGCCCTGCTACTCCTGCTACTCCTACTGCTCCTACTGCTCCTACTGCTCCTACTGCTCCTACTGCGACTGAGGCTGCCGCCCCGGCCCGCCCACGGTCTGGCCACCGCCGCCCGGGCCGCCGCAGCCACCGCCCTGACCGCCACCGGGACCGCCCTGGCCGCCGCCCGGCACGCCGCTGGGCATCGCCGAAGGCACCCCGGACGGCTCACCAGTCGGCTTGGATCCGGCGGAGACGGCCCCGAGGGGGCCCTGAGGGCGCGCCGGACGGAACACCCGAGGGCGCACCCGGAGCCGCACCCGACGACGCCTGGCAGGACTGCCGCCCGACCCGCCCCCACTGTTCGAGGACGACGAGGAGTCGCCCGACCCGCAGGCCGCCAGGGCCCGGGGCGAGAGCACCGGCAGCGCCAGGAGCCTGTGAAGTGCCGGTCAGTGCCGCGGAGTTCAGCCCAGCCGGACCCTCGCCAGCTGCCGGGACTGCGCCACCAGCCGGTCCGCGCTGTCCCACACCTCGGCGTCCTCCTCCAGGAAGCCGCCGGCGAGGTTGCGCGTGACGATCGACACCCGCAGCGGACCCGGTGCCGGGCGGCACCGGACGTGCACGGTCAGCTCGACGGTCGGCACCCAGCCCTTCAGCCCGAGTTCGAAGGCCGTGGGCGGCAGGGCGTCGACCGCGAGCAGCAGGGAGAGCGGGTCGGGATCACGCCCGTCCTTGAGTCCGAACCAGGCCCGCATCTCGCCCTTGCCGGAGGGCTGCCCGAGGGCCCAGCCGAGCGTGGACGGGTCGAGCTTGAGCATCAGACGCTCGGTGATCGCCGAGCTGCCGTCGACGGGGGCGGGTCCGTCCTCGGGGCCGAAACAGTGCTCCGGCGGCGCGATCGCGGGCGGCCGGGCCGTCGTACGGACGTCGTCGGGCAGGGTGTCCAGGTCGCCGTAGGAGGCGAGGACGCGGATGCGCTCCACCTCGCGGCCCTCTTCGTCGTACTGGAAGAGGGAGGCCTGGCCGGTCGACAGGGTGCGGCCGGTGCGGACGACGTCCGTGCGGACGACCGCGGGGCCGGGCTGGGACGCGGTCAGGTAGTGCGCCGAGATCGTGAAGGGATCGGCGTGCGGCAGGGCGTCCGCGAGGGCGCGGCCCAGGACGGCCAGCAGGTAGCCGCCGTTGACGGCGCTGATGATCGTCCAGCCGGCGGAGAGGTCGATGTCGTAGACGCCCGGCGCGCGGCGGGTGAGGGCGGTGTCGCGGTCGAACTCGCTGTCGCCGATCGTGGCCCGGGCGGCCGGGGCGGTGGCTGCTTCTGGCATGGCTGAACAGTACAAGAACTGACTACTAAGCGGTAGCTTTCCATTGGCACCCTGCCCGGCGGCCCCGCGGGCGCGCCTTGGTGAGACACGGGACATTTCTCGGTAAGTGTCCTCCTCGTCCGTGAACCCCGCGCCCGCGGCCGTCCTCTGCAGGGACATGAGCCTCACCGGGACACCGTTCCTCTGCACCCTGGTCGTACTGTCCGTCACCGCCGTCGTCCTGCCGCTGTTCCTGTGGTCGCGCATCCGCGGGCCCCAGGCTCTGCGTGCCGCGGCCCGGGCGCTGATGCTGCTGTTCGCTCAGGGGACCGCCGTGGCCCTGGTCTTCACGCTGGTCAACAACGCCAACAACCTGTACGACAACTGGGCCGACCTGCTCGGCACCGGCGACCATGTGCAGCAGGCGGCCGATCTGGGCACCGACGGCACCGGCGGTATCTCGCTCAAGCGGCTGCCCAAGGTGCGCCAGGCCTTCGCTCCCGCCACCGGACCCGGAATGGGCGCGGCCGGCGGGGTGCGGGTGACCCAGCTCAAGGGCCGGGTGTCGGGTGTCAACGCCGAGGTCTACGTCTGGCTGCCCCCGCAGTACGGCGAACCGGCCTACCGGCACCGCAGGTTCCCGGTCGTGGAGTTGCTGCCCGGCTACCCCGGCTCGGCGAAGGCGTGGTTCGGCTCACTGCACGCACACGAACAACTGGAGCCGCTGATGCGCGACGGCCGGGTGGCCCCGTTCCTCCTCGTCGCACCCCGCACGAACCTGCTGGCCGGGGTCGACACCGGGTGCGCCAACATCCCGGGCACGGTCGACGCCGACACCTGGCTGAGCGTCGACGTGCCGAAAATGGTCATGGACAACTTCCGCGCCCAGCCGGCCCCGCGGGGCTGGGCCGTCGCCGGTTACTCGGCCGGGGCGCACTGCGCCTCCAGACTCGCCGTCGCCCACCCCGACCGCTACCGGGCCGCCGTCAGCATGTCCGGTTACAACGACCCGATCGGCGAACGCGACTCGCTCACCGCGCAGAACCCCACCCTGCGCGCCGAGAACAACCCGTATCTGATGCTGCGCCGGGCGCCCGTCCCGCCACGGATCGCGCTGTACCTCTCCGGCCAGCCGCACGACGGTTACGAGGCCGCCGTGGCCCTGGAGCAGATCGCGAAGGCGCCGACGACCGTGCACGTGGTCTACATCCCGAAGAGCGCGGGTGGCCACAACATGGCCCTGTGGCGGCCCCAGGTCGTCCCGGCGTTCCGCTGGCTGACCGAGGAGATGGGCGCCCGCGTCACGGCAGGACCGGCTGCTCCTCCTCGCCCACCGTCGACCGCCGGTGCCACGCCCGCGGAGCTCGCCAGTGGTACCGCATCGCGAGCAGGCGCAGTACGAAGGCGGTGATGACCGCCAGACCGCTGGTCACCGGGTTCAGGACGTCGTAGCGGATGCACAGGGCGGCCAGGGCGGAGCCGACGATGGCGGGGACCGCGTACAGGTCGCGGTCCCAGCGCAGCAGCGAGGGCACCTCGTTGGCGAGGACGTCCCGCAGCACACCACCACCCACGGCGGTGGTCAGGCCCAGCCCGGCGGAGGCGGTCAGGCCCAGCCCGTACTCGTACGCCTTGATGCTGCCGGCGACGCAGAACAGGCCGAGGCCGGCCGCGTCGAAGACGTTCACCGCGCCCTGGATGCGCTCCACCTGGGGGTGCAGGAAGAAGACCAGGAGGGTGGCGAGCAGCGGCGTGAGGAAGTACCCCAGGTCCGTGAAGGCGGCGGGCGGCACGGCCCCGATGACCAGGTCGCGGAACAGCCCCCCGCCCAGCGCGGTGATCTCGGCGAGGACGGCCATGCCGAACACGTCGAAGTTCTTGCGCACGGCCAGCAGGGCGCCGGAGATCGCGAAGACGAAGATGCCGATCAGATCGAGCGTGTGCTGGACGGACGGGCTGAAGAGTTGCTGGAGCACCCGTGCATCTTCCCCCACGGGTGAGCCCTCGCCCCGATGTGCGAGGGCGAGGGCTCGGCCGGACTCACTTCTCGACGGTCGCCGTGTCCTTGCCGGCGGTCTTGCCCAGGACGTTCTCCCCGGCCGCCTCCTGCGCCGAGGCCAGCAGTTCGGTGTCCTGCGGCTGCTGGTCCGCGAAGTTCTCCGGGTGGTGGCAGGCGACCTGCTGGCCGGCCCGCAGCTCCACCAGCGGCGGCTCGGTCGTCTTGCAGATCGCCGTCGCCTTCCAGCACCGGGTGTGGAAGCGGCAGCCGCTCGGCGGGGCGATCGGCGAGGGCACGTCGCCTTTGAGCAGGATGCGCTCGCTCTTGACCCCCCGGCGCTTGGGATCCGGAATCGGCACGGCCGACAGCAGGGCCTTGGAGTACGGGTGCATCGGCGACTTGTACAGCTTGTCGCGGTCCGCCAGCTCGACGATCTTGCCGAGGTACATCACCGCGATCCGGTCCGAGACGTGCCGGACGACCGACAGGTCGTGCGCGATGATCACATACGTCAGGCCCAGCTCCTCCTGGAGGTCGTCCAGCAGGTTCACCACCTGCGCCTGGATCGACACGTCCAGCGCGGAGACCGGCTCGTCCGCCACGACCAGCTTGGGGTTGAGCGCGAGCGCGCGGGCGATGCCGATGCGCTGGCGCTGGCCGCCGGAGAACTCGTGCGGGTAGCGGTTGTAGTGCTCGGGGTTGAGACCGACCACCGACAGCAGCCGCTGGACCTCCTTCTTCACGCCGCCCTCGGGCTGGACGCCCTGGAGCCGGAAGGGGGCGCCGACGATCGTGCCGATCGTGTGGCGCGGGTTCAGCGAGGAGTACGGGTCCTGGAAGATCATCTGCACGTCGCGGCGCATCGGGCGCAGCTCGCCGGTCTTCAGGTGCGTGATGTCCTTGCCCTCGAACTCCACCGAGCCGTCGGTCGGTTCGAGCAGCCGGGTGATCAGCCGGCCCATGGTGGACTTGCCGCAGCCCGACTCACCGACGACACCGAGCGTCTCGCCCTTGCGCACCTCGAAGTCGATGCCGTCGACGGCGCGCACCGCGCCGGTCTGCCGCTGGAGCAGGCCCTTGCGGATCGGGAAGTGCTTCTGAAGGCCGGTCACCCTCAGCAGGACCTCGCGGTCGTGCGTGGTGCCCTCGGTGAGGGTGCTCCCGCTCGTGTCCGGTGTGCTCACCGTGTTGTCGTCGCTCACAGCTTCGGCGCAATCTCTTCGGTCCAGATACGCTCCCGCTGCTCCTGCGTCATGTGGCAGGCGGCCCAGTGCGAGCCGCCGACCTCGGTCAGCTCGGGGCGGACCGTGCGGGTGACGTTGTCCTTCGGGAGGTCCGCGTACGGGCAGCGCGGGTGGAAGGCGCAGCCGGACGGGAGGTTGATGAGGGAGGGCGGCGCGCCCATGATCGGGATGAGCCGGTCGGTCTCCTCGCGGTCCAGACGCGGCATCGAGCCGAGCAGACCCCAGGTGTAGGGGTGCCGGGGCTCGGAGAACACGTCCTCGACGGGTCCGCGCTCGATGCACCGGCCGCCGTACATGACCAGCAGGTCGTCGGCCATCTCGGCGACCACACCCAGGTCGTGGGTGATCATGATGACCGCGGAGCCGAACTCCTTCTGCAGATCCCGGATCAGGTCGAGGATCTGCGCCTGCACGGTGACGTCCAGGGCGGTGGTCGGCTCGTCGGCGATGAGCAGCTCGGGGTTGTTCACCAGCGACATGGCGATCATGGCGCGCTGGCGCATACCGCCGGAGAACTCGTGCGGGTAGCCGTCGACGCGTTTGGCGGGCTCGGGGATGCCGACCCGGTCGAGCATCTCGATCGCCCGCTGCTTGGCGGCCTTCTTGCTGACGTCGTGGTGGACGCGGTACGCCTCGACGATCTGCTGCCCGACGGTGTAGTAGGGGTGCATCGCCGACAGCGGGTCCTGGAAGATCATGGCCATCTTCCGGCCGCGCAGCCGCCGCACGTCGTCGGGGTCGGCCCCGATCAGCTCCTGGCCGTCGAGCCAGACCTCGCCGGAGACCTTGGCGCGCGCCGAGCGGTGCAGGCCCATCACGCCGAGCGAGGTCACCGACTTGCCGGAGCCGGACTCGCCCACGATGCCCAGGGTCTTGCCCTTGCGCACGTCGAAGCTGACCCCGTCGACGGACTTGACCAGACCGTCGTCGGTGTCGAAGTGGATGCGCAGATCACGGACGGACAGGAACACGTCGTCCGGGACGGACGGGGCGGTGGAGTCCGGTTCGCCGAGCGCGGCTTGGTCGAGCTTGCTCACGAGTACCTCACCCGGGGGTCGATGGCGGCGTACACCAGGTCGACGATCAGATTGCAGAAGACGATGAAGAACGCGGCGACCATGGTCACGCCCATGATGATCGGCAGGTCGTTCGTCTGGATGGACTGGATGGCGTAGGCGCCGATGCCCTGGAGCGAGAAGACGGTCTCCGTGAGCACCGCGGAGCCGATGAGGATGCCGAAGTCCATGCCGAAGATCGTGACGATCGGGGTGAGGGCGGAGCGCAGGCCGTGCTTGGCCACGACCGTGGTCTCCTTCAGGCCCTTGGCCCTGGCCGTTCTGATGTAGTCCTCGCTCATCGTCTCCAGCATGCCCGCCCGGGTGAGCCGGGCGTAGAGCGCGGAGAAGAGGAAAGCGAGGCTGACCCAGGGCAGCACCAGGTGCCAGGCCCATTCGGCGGGGTTCTCGGTGAACGGGATGTAGTCGACGCTGTCCCAGATCGGGATCTCGTAGACGAAGAGCGCGAGCAGGATCTGGCCGGTGAAGAAGATCGGGAGCGAAACGCCGGCGAGGGCGATGAACATGGCGGCGCGGTCGATCGGCTTGCCCTTGCGCAGCGCCGAGACGACGCCGGTCATGACACCGAAGACCACCCAGATCACCGCGGCACCGATGGCCAGGGAGAAGGAGACGGGGATCCGCTCCAGCAGCTGGGGCCAGACCTCGACGTGGTTCTTGAAGGAGTACCCGAAGCAGGGTGCGCTGCAGTGCGTCGCGTCGGGACCGAACCTGTAGTCCGCACCCGCCACGATGCCCTTGATGAAGTTCCAGTACTGCTCGTAGACGGGCAGATCCAGCCCCAGGTTCTGCTTGATCGCGGCGACGGACTCGGGGTTCGCGTCCTTGCCGACGTACTGGGTGGCCAACTGGTCGGCCGTCTGGCCCCCGAGACGGGGCACCAGGAAGAAGATGGCGAAAGTGACTGCGCTGACCACCAGCAGCAACAGCACGGCGCCCATGACGCGTCGGAGGATGTACGCAGCCACAGCTGTACGGCCCCGGGTGGCCGCGGCGGGGTCGTCCGCCGCGGCCACCCGGTGCCTTCACCTGCCTTTCGAAAGGATCCGGCCTGCTGAGTTACTTCGAGGAGCTCATCAGCAGGTAGTCGTACATGCCGAGGTAGGCCTGCGTGACCGTGACGTTCTGCGCGGACGCCGGCCGGAGCAGCAGGTTCTTGCGGTAGACCAGCGGGACGACCGAGGCGTTGTCGAGCACCATCTTGTCGATGTCACCCCAGGCCTTGGTGCGGGCCGCGTCGTCGGTGTTGGCGATCGCGTCCGTCAGGGCCTTGTTGATCTTCGGGTCGTCCAGCTCCATCAGGTTGTTGCCGCCCGAGGGCTTGATGGCGGCACCGTTGATGATCTGGTCGAGGAAGCCGTAGCCGGTCGGCCAGTCGGCGCCCCACGCCATCGAGAGCATGCCGAGCTTGTTGTCGTGGACGTAGCTCGGGACACCGGCGAAGTTGGAGAAGTACTTGCCGGAGGGGAACTGCTTGATCTCGACGTTGATGCCGATCTTCTTCAGCGACGCCTGGGTGGCGGTCGCCGCGGCGATCTCGGCGGGGCGGTCGGAGCGGGCGGTCAGGATGGTGTTGAAGCCGTTCGGCTTGCCGCACGCCTTCAGCGCCGCCTTGGCCTTGGCCACGTCACCCTTGTGACCGTCGGTCGCGTAGGTGTCGAACTTGGTGTAGCCGTTCACCGACGGCGGGAGCAGCGTGGTCGCCACGTCGCCCTTCGGGGAACCGCCCATGGCGTCGAGCACCGACTGCTTGTCGAGGCCCCACTGCACGGCCTTGCGGCAGTCGGCGTTGTCGAACGGCTTCACGTTCACGTTGAGCGCGATGTACTGCGTGGCGCCCGCGTAGGAGCTGTCGGTCTGGTCGGCGAGCTTGCCGCGCAGCACCTTCGGCTGGGTCTGCGGCTGCACACCGGTGCCGGCCGCGTCAGCCGTGATCTTGTCGGAGATCAGGTTGTTGTCGACCGTGACCGGGTTGACCTTGAACTTGACCGTGATCTTGTCCGGCAGGGCCTTGCGGATCGGGTCCGTCTTCGGGTCCCACTGCTTGTTGCGCACGAGGGTGGCGCCGCGGCCCTCCTCGTAGGACTGGAACTGGTACGGGCCGGAGGACTGGATGGCCTGGACGTACTTCGCACCGGTGTCCTTCGCCTGCGGCACGGGGGCCGTCTGCGAGAAGGTCGCCAGGTAGTCGAAGTCGGCGAACGGCTGCTTCAGCTTGAAGACGATCGTCCGGTCGTCCGGCGTCTCGATGGACTTGATGCCATCGGCGGACTTGTCCTTGTAGGGACCCTTGTACTTGTCGCCGCCCTCCAGGTAGGCCTTGAAGTACGTCGGGCCGTTGGACAGCGCCTCGGGCGCGAAGTTGGAGCGCTCGATGGCGTACTTGACGTCCTTGGACGTCACCGGGGTGCCGTCCTGGAACTTCACACCCGCACGCAGCTTGTACGTCCAGGTCTTGGCGTCCGGGCTGGACTTGCCGAGTCCCTCGGCGAGGTCCGGCACGACCTCCAGGCCTTCCTTGCCCGCGGCCGGCTTGAACGTGGTGAGCGTCCTGCCGTAGAGCCGGGAGAAGTTCTGGACCCAGCCGTAGTACGTGTTGCCGGGGTCGAGGGAGTCCGGCACGTCCGAGTGCTCGTACGTGACCGTTCCTCCCTTCTTGTCCGACGCGTTGACGATCGAGTTCAGCGCGGCGTCCTTCTTGCCGTTGCCTCCCCCGTCGTTGTCGTCGCCTCCGCCGCCGCACGCGGCAGCACCGAGCGACAGTGCCAGGACCGACGCAACGCCGGCGGTCACCCTTCTCGTCTTCACTGAGGAAGCCCCCTCATTCGATGGATCACTTGCTGCGAGGGTCGAGGGCGTCACGCAGCCCGTCACCCAGCAGGTTGAAGGCCAGGACGGTGATGAAGATCGCCAGTCCGGGCACGAACATGTACTGCGGATCAGCTGTGTAGAGATCCACAGCGTTGCTGAGCATGCCGCCCCAGGAGGCCTGCGGCGGAGCGATACCGACGCCGAGGAAGCTCAGCGCGGCCTCGAACAGGATGTTCGTCGGGATGATCAGCGTCGCGTAGACGAGGATCGGCGCGACGAGGTTCGGGAGCAGTTCCCGGAACAGGATGTACGGGCCGCGCGCCCCGAGGCTCGTGGAGGCCTCGATGAACTCCCGTTTGCGCAGGGTCATGGTCTGGGCCCGCACGATGCGGCCGATGTACGGCCAGCTGAAGAAGCCGATCACGAAGATCAGCACGCTGATGCGCAGGGACAGGCCCTCGATGCCGAAGAACCCGTCCTGCACCGAGGCCGAGATCGAGATGGCGAACAGCAGCAGGGGGAAGGCCAGGAACGTGTCCATGAGCCTGCTGATCACGCCGTCGATCCAGCCGCCGTAGTACCCGGCGATGACGCCGAGAACGGTGCCGATGCACACGGACAGCAGTGTGGCGCCGCCCGCGACCAGGAGGGAGACCCAGGAACCGTCGATGATGCGGGCCAGCATGTCCCGGCCGTACTGGGGGTCCACGCCGAGCGGGTGGTCCCAACTCATCCCGCCCCAGCCGCCCTTGGGGGCGAGCAGCGCGGGGTCGATCAGGTCCTGGTTGAACTTGTTGGGATCGAGGTCGAAGATCCACTGGATCGGCTTGGAGAACACCGCCATCAGCACGAGCAGGATGACGATGACACCTCCCGCCATCGCCACCTTGTCCCGCTTGAAGCGCATCCAGGCGATCTGGGTGAGCGAGCGCCCTTCGATCTGGCTCTTCTTGACCCCGGAGAGCACGGCCTCGGGCTGTGCTCCGGCTTCCGCCCCGGTGGTCTCGATCGGTGCGGTCACGGTGCGATTGACCCCTCTCGGGCCGGCGATCGCCGACCCCCTGGCTGCCGCTGTAGCGGTTTTGTTTGTCTCGTACACGAGACCGACCCGGCCCGTGTCCTGCCGGGAGTCTTCAACGCTTTGGCGATCTGTTGCCAGACTTGGCGATGAAAGGATGCGTAAACGTGATGCTGTCTGCGGGGTTCCGTTATCCGGACAGCGGGTAACGCGGGTCGGACGGGCTGAGATGGATGAATTTTAGGACATAGGCGCACACTTGACCCCTATCTACGCGCGGAGAGCCGCGTGATCGTCCCGTTTCGCGGAGCGGTACGGGAGGGGTTCGGAGGGCGACTTCGAGCCGGTCAGTACCGACTGAGGGGCGGTCAGTACCGGCTCACGGGCTGTCAGTACCGGCCTTGAGCCGGAGGATATCCGTAGCCCGACGCCGGCGCCTGGACGGGGGCCGTGGCGTGCGCCTCGCGGTCGTAGAAGGGGCGGGCCTTCGCCCGCAGCCACATCGCGACCGGGTCGTGCTCGTCGGACAGGGCGATGGTCGACACCGGCAGCCCGTCGGGTACGGCGCCGAGGGACTGCTGCATCATCGCGCGCACGGAGTCCACGGCCGGCGGCGAGGTGTCGTACACATCCAGTCCGATGGCGAGGTACGGCGCCCCGAGCGCGGGCTGCACCCAGGCGCGGCGCAGCGAGCGGACGGCCGGGGTGCGGTGGGCGTTCTGCGCGAGCAGGGCATAGAACTGGGGGATCTCGATGGCCGGTTCGGACAGGCGCAGGGGGCCGGCGGGCTGGCGGTCCAGGCCCGTGGCGATCCGGCGCAGGTCGAGCCAGGGGATGCCGACGCCCCCGCCGGGGGCGTGCGGGTTGAGCCAGAGTCCGTAGTGGTCGGGGTAGAGGGCGCGGGCGACGTCGATCCCGTCGACCACCTCGTACGAGCGGTTCCAGCCGCTGGCGGAGAGCTCCTGAGCGGAGGTCACGCAGGGGGCGTAGCCGTAGCCGTCGACGTCCATGTTCCCGTACTGGGCGTCCGGCGAGCCGGCCTGCCCGTGCCACAGGAGCATCCAGATCTGGCCGGTGTGCGGGGTCGCGAGCGCGCGCAGGAGTGCCTCATAGGCGTCGTAGCGCCCGGGCGTGACCTGGCGCAGCATGTGCTCGACCTGTCCGGCCGCGGCCGTGCCGCTCGCGCTCACCTTTACCGCCCCTTCGTACAACGCCTCGACGGTGCCCTAGCTTAAGCCCGCACGCCGACTCCGAACCTGGTGCCGCCGTGCGGGTGCGGGCCGCATGTGGTTCTCGCGCGGTTCCCCGCGCCCCTTCGGTGTGTTGCCCTACCGCTGGTAGAAGGGCCGGACCCGCTCCCTCATCCAGGTGGCCACCGGGTCCTCCGTCACGTCCAGGAGCACCAGGTTGACCGGCCAGGGGGCCGGGACGGCGGTGACGGCCCGGGTGAGGGCCTCCAGCGGGAGCGCGCGCAAGTCTCCTTCCCGCTGGGAGAGTTCGACGCCCACGAACATCACGGGCTCGGCGGTCTCGATGGCGGCGAGACAGCGGCGGGCCGTGACGACGACGCCGGTGGCCTCGAACTCGGCGGACGCCGTGGCCAGGAAATCCACCGGGTCGTCCTGCCAGTCGGGCTCGAAGAGACGGACCCGGCCGCCGCTCGCGGGGCCGTCCAGCGGGGTCCGGCCGGCCCGGCACAACTCCGCCACGGCGGGCGGCGGGAGCGGGATGCCCACCACACCGCCCGGGTTGACGACCATCCCCGCGTGCGGGGGCAGGCCACGGGCGAACTCCACGGCGGGGGCGATGGTGTACGCCATGTGGGAGCCGACGACCTGGCGGAACTGCTCCTCGGAGCTGAACACCGGCACGAACGCCTGGCCGTCGATCTCGATGCCGGGCAGGTCGAGAGGACCGCTGTGCGGGCCGCCGCCGCTGGGCAGCGGGACCCAGACGAAGCTCCGGCCGAGCACCTCGACGATCCGCCCGCCGGCGGCCGGACCGGCGCCGAGGGAGGCCGAGAGCACCTCCTCCAGTTCGTTGCCGGGCCAACCGCTGTGCGGGTGGGTCTGCGTCTGCGCCGGAAAGTCCGCGGAGAATTCCGCCGGGAAGTCCATCTGCCTACCGCCTGCCTGGAACCACTGCTGTGGCTCAAAAGGCTAACGGCTCGGGCGCGCGGCGCGGTCGGGTGTGAAGCGGGTGAGGGGAGGCTGGGGGCCGTCGGCGGATGGCACCCGTAAGGGGCCGGGAGCCGCCGACGTACGACATACGCCCGAAACCCCATGGCCACGGCCGGGGCCGCCGACGGCGATACCGACACACCCGGTGCCCCGCGGCCGGTGCCGCCCGCGGGGCACCCACACGCCCGAGACCCCACAGCCGTGGCCGGGGCCACCGACGGGTGGCACCCGTGCACCCCGTCGCCCCCGGTCCACCGGCCCGGCTCCCGCCCCCGGCCCGTCAGCCGGTGAAGCCGATGCTGCGGAGGGTGTCGGCCGCGGCCCGGTCGGCGAGGACGGCCGAGCCGCAGCCGGCGGGGAGGTCGCCGCGCTCCGCCGCGCGCAGCAGGCGGGTGCTCGCCGCGCGGTGCCGCAGGAACGCATAGCGCGAGACGCCGCGGCCTCGGTCGCGCTGGCCGGCCAGCGCCTGTTCGGGGGTGACGTCGAGCAGCAGCAGGTGGAGCGTGCCGCCCCGGCGGCGGGCCTCGCGGGCCAGCCAGCGGCGGACCCAGGCCTGGGTGCCGCAGTCGTGCACGACGAGGCCCTCGCCCGTGCGCAGGGCGCGCCGCAGCCCGGCGTAGTGGGCGAGGCGGACGAGCGGGCGGTAGAGCGCGTACGGCAGGGCGCGCGGCATGCGGCGCTCCCAGCGGTCGCGGGTGTCCTGGGAGTCGATCCGCCGGTCCGGCACGGTGCGCCGCATCAGTGTGGACTTGCCGCTGCCGGGCAGACCCGTGACCACGACGAGGTCGCGGGGTCCGAACAGCAGCGCGCGCGGGCCGCGCCCGGCACGGTCACGCAGATCGCGGACGACCGGCGCCGGCACCGGGGCGCGGACCGCCCGGGCCGGAGCGGCGGCCGGCTGCTCGGGCAGCGCGATGCCCGTCGTCGCGTACGCGGTGGTCCTGTTCACCGTGATCGTCCTCCCCTGGGGCCAGGTACGGAGTCCCAATCCCCGCCGAGTGTAAAGAGAAGGTAATGCGGCAGGCCTCTCATTTACGTCCTCGTCCTGCAACAGGGCTGCTACAGGTCGCGGAGTCCGGCGGGCGGGACTCGTGCACTCCCTGTGAAAGGTCCCCCTGCCGCACCGGAAGGATGCGTGCAATGATGTGCGCGCCAACTGCATACCGGCCGTTTGAATCCGCGCGGGAGAGTCCCCAGCACCGCAAGAGCTGGGGCGCCGAAGGAGCAAGTCCCTCCCTTGAATCTCTCAGGCCCCGTTACCGCGCGGGCGAGGCACATCTGAAAAGCGGGCCCTCCCCTGTCCCGGCAGGGCGTGGCCCCACCCAAGGTGCAAGCCATGGACCAGCGCGGTCATGGCGAACCTCTCAGGTTCCGATGACAGATGGGGAGGACCGACCTCGCCCGTGATTGCCCTGGGAGACGACCGACTGTGAGCAGTACAGGAGAACTCCGTCACACCGCGCTCGATGCCCTGCATCGCTCGCTCGGCGCGACGATGACCGACTTCGCCGGCTGGGACATGCCCCTGCGCTACGGCTCCGAGCGCGACGAGCACACCGCCGTGCGGACGAAGGCCGGACTGTTCGACCTCTCCCACATGGGTGAGATCACCGTCACCGGCCCGCAGGCCGCCGCCCTCCTCGACTTCGCCCTGGTGGGCAACATCGGCGGAGTGAAGCCGGGCCGCGCCCGGTACACCATGATCTGCCGGGACGACGGCGGCATCCTGGACGACCTCATCGTCTACCGGCTGGGCGAGAGCGAGTACATGGTCGTCGCCAACGCCTCCAACGCCCAGGTCGTCCTGGACGCGCTGACCGAGCGCGCCGCCGCTTTCGACGCCGAGGTGCGCGACGACCGGGACGCCTACGCGCTGATCGCCGTGCAGGGCCCTGAGTCCCCCGGCATCCTCAAGTCGCTCACGGACGCCGATCTGGACGGCTTGAAGTACTACGCCGGTCTGCCCGGCACGGTCGCGGGCGTGCCGGCCCTGATCGCCCGCACCGGTTACACCGGCGAGGACGGCTTCGAGCTGTTCGTGAAGCCGGAGCACGCGGTCGAGCTGTGGCAGGCCCTGGCCCAGGCCGGCGAGGGCGTCGGCCTGGTCCCGTGCGGGCTGTCCTGCCGTGACACGCTGCGCCTGGAAGCGGGCATGCCGCTGTACGGGCACGAGCTGTCGACGTCCCTGACCCCCTTCGACGCCGGGCTCGGCCGGGTGGTGAAGTTCGAGAAGGAGGGCGACTTCGTGGGACGCGAGGCCCTGCGCGAGGCCGCCGCCCGGGCCGAGCAGAACCCCCCGCGTGTCCTGGTCGGCCTCGTCGCCGAGGGCCGGCGGGTCCCGCGCGCCGGGTACACGGTCGTCGCCGGCGGCGAGGTGATCGGCGAGGTCACCTCCGGTGCCCCCTCCCCCACCCTCGGCAAGCCGATCGCGATGGCCTATGTCGATCCCGCGCACGCCGCGCCCGGCACGACCGGCGTGGGCGTGGACATCCGGGGCAGTCACGAGCCGTACGAGGTCGTGGCGCTGCCGTTCTACAAGCGCCAGAAGTAGACACTGGCCGAAGGGCCGCGGCAGCGACCCGTGCCCGTCGTCCCAGCTCACCCGTAGTCCCCCTTTCACAGCACTCCCGCGCGTACAGGAGAATCCAGGCCATGAGCAACCCCCAAGAGCTGCGCTACAGCAAGGAGCACGAGTGGCTGTCGGCCGCCGCCGACGGCGTCTCGACGGTCGGCATCACGGAGCACGCGGCCAACGCGCTCGGCGATGTCGTGTTCGTCCAGCTTCCCGAGGTCGGTGACTCCGTGTCCGCCGGCGAGACCTGCGGCGAGCTGGAGTCGACCAAGTCGGTGTCCGACCTGTACTCCCCGGTCTCCGGTGAGGTCACCGAGGTCAACGAGGACGTCGTGAACGACCCGTCGCTGGTGAACTCGGCCCCCTTCGAGGGCGGCTGGCTGTTCAAGGTGCGCGTCACGGACGAGCCGGGCGACCTGCTCTCCGCCGACGAGTACACCGCGTTCTCCGCCGGCTGAGGAGTCGTAGCCCCATGTCCGTCCTGAACACACCCCTGCATGAGCTCGACCCGGCCGTCGCCGCGGCGGTCGACGCCGAGCTGCACCGCCAGCAGTCCACGCTCGAGATGATCGCCTCGGAGAACTTCGCTCCGGTCGCGGTCATGGAGGCGCAGGGCTCGGTCCTCACCAACAAGTACGCCGAGGGCTACCCGGGCCGTCGCTACTACGGCGGCTGCGAGCACGTCGACGTGGTCGAACAGATCGCGATCGACCGCGTCAAGGAGCTGTTCGGCGCCGAGCACGCCAACGTGCAGCCGCACTCCGGCGCCCAGGCCAACGCGGCGGCGATGTTCGCGCTGCTCAAGCCGGGCGACACCATCATGGGCCTGAACCTCGCCCACGGTGGGCACCTGACCCACGGCATGAAGATCAACTTCTCCGGCAAGCTCTACGACGTCGTCGCCTACCACGTGGGCGAGGACGGCCGGGTCGACATGGGCGAGGTCGAACGGCTGGCCAAGGAGGCCAAGCCGAAGCTGATCGTGGCCGGCTGGTCGGCGTACCCGAGGCAGCTGGACTTCGCCGCGTTCCGCCGGATCGCGGACGAGGTCGGCGCGTACCTCATGGTCGACATGGCCCACTTCGCCGGGCTGGTCGCGGCCGGGCTGCACCCCAACCCGGTGCCGCACGCCCATGTGGTCACCACCACGACCCACAAGACCCTCGGTGGCCCGCGCGGCGGTGTGATCCTCTCCACGGCCGAACTGGCCAAGAAGATCAACTCCGCCGTCTTCCCCGGTCAGCAGGGCGGTCCGCTGGAGCATGTGATCGCCGCCAAGGCCGTCGCCTTCAAGGTCGCCGCCTCCGAGGACTTCACGGAGCGCCAGCGCCGTACGCTGGAGGGTGCCCGCATCCTGGCCGAGCGTCTGGTGAAGGACGACGTCCGGGCCGTGGGTGTGGACGTCCTGTCCGGCGGCACGGACGTGCACCTGGTCCTGGTCGACCTGCGCCACTCGGAGCTGGACGGCCGGCAGGCCGAGGACCGCCTCCACGAGGTGGGCATCACCGTCAACCGGAACGCGATCCCGAACGACCCGCGTCCGCCGATGGTGACGTCCGGTCTGCGGATCGGCACGCCGGCCCTGGCCACCCGCGGATTCCGGACCGAGGACTTCGCGGAGGTCGCGGACGTCATCGCCGAGGCGCTGAAGCCGTCCTACGACGCGGAGGCCCTCAAGGCCAGGGTGAAGGCCCTGGCCGACAAGCACCCGCTGTACCCGGGTCTGAACGCGTAACAAGCGGCTCGCAACGGCCGCGAAGAAACCTTTCGGGCGCCGCGCCGGCCACAAGCGGGCGCGGCACCCACCCCTCTGCACCACCCCCGTAGTCAGGAGTTCCCCCCGTGGCCATCTCGGTCTTCGACCTGTTCTCGATCGGCATCGGCCCGTCCAGCTCCCACACCGTCGGCCCGATGCGGGCGGCCCGGATGTTCGCCCTGCGGCTGCGCAACGAGAAGCTGCTGGCCCCGACCGCACAGGTCCGCGCGGAACTGTACGGCTCGCTCGGCGCGACCGGACACGGCCACGGCACCCCCAAGGCGGTGCTGCTCGGCCTGGAGGGCGATTCGCCGCGCACGGTGGACGTCTCGAACGCCGATCAGCGGGTGGAGGCGATCAAGGCCGGCGGCCGGCTGAACCTGCTCGGCGAGCACGAGATCGCGTTCTCCTTCGACGACGACATGGTCCTGCACCGCCGCAAGGCCCTGCCGTACCACGCGAACGGCATGACGCTGTGGGCGTACGACGCCTCGGGCACGGAGCTGCTGACCAAGACGTACTACTCGGTCGGCGGCGGCTTCGTCGTCGACGAGGAGGCGGTCGGCGCCGACCGCATCAAACTCGACGACACCGTGCTCAAGTACCCCTTCCGCACGGGTGACGAGCTGCTGCGCCTGGCCGAGGAGACCGGCCTGTCGATCTCCGCGCTGATGCTGGAGAACGAGCGGGCCTGGCGCTCGGAGGAGGAGATCCGCGAGGGCCTGCTGGAGATCTGGCGGGTGATGCGGGACTGCGTGGCGCGCGGACTGTCCCAGGAGGGCATCCTGCCGGGCGGTCTCAAGGTGCGCCGGCGGGCCGCGAACACCGCGCGCAAGCTGCGCTCCGAGGGCGACCCGCTGGCCCTGTCCATGGAGTGGATCACCCTCTACGCCATGGCGGTCAACGAGGAGAACGCCGCGGGCGGCCGGGTCGTCACCGCCCCCACCAACGGCGCCGCCGGCATCATCCCGGCGGTCCTGCACTACTACATGAACTTCGTGCCGGGCGCCGACGAGGAGGGCGTGGTCCGCTTCCTGCTGGCCGCGGGCGCGATCGGCATGCTCTTCAAGGAGAACGCCTCCATCTCCGGCGCCGAGGTCGGCTGCCAGGGCGAGGTCGGCTCCGCCTGCTCCATGGCCGCGGGGGCCCTCGCCGAGGTCCTCGGCGGCTCGCCCGAACAGGTCGAGAACGCCGCCGAGATCGGCATGGAGCACAACCTCGGCCTCACCTGTGACCCGGTCGGCGGCCTGGTCCAGATCCCCTGCATCGAACGCAACGGCATGGCCGCGGTCAAGGCCGTCACCGCCGCCCGCATGGCGATGCGCGGCGACGGCTCCCACAAGGTGTCCCTGGACAAGGTCATCAAGACGATGAAGGACACGGGCGCGGACATGTCGGTGAAGTACAAGGAGACGGCCCGGGGCGGGCTGGCGGTGAACATCATCGAGTGCTGAGCCGGGGGCGCGGGGCGCGGGCCACAGCCCCACCGCTCGGCGAACCCGACGTTTCCACGCCGGTTCACAGCGGCCCGTGCCACCCGCTCGGGTCGGCTGAGAAGAACCGGACCTCACGGCCGAGCCGATCCAACGGCAGGCCCTAACCGCGGAAGTCCGGTGCGCGCTCCGGGGACGCCTCGGCCAGGGCCTTCGTGACCGCTTCGACGCCGCCGCGCAGGCCGTAGACAGGGGTACCGGGCTGCTGGCGCCAGGAGTCGTCGAGGCCGCCCGCGTCGACGGTGTCGAAGCCGAGCGCGTCGATCAGGTCCCGTACCTTGCCCTTGGCCGCCTCGTCGTCGCCCGCCACCGGGAGGGCCAGGCGGCCGGGGTCGCCGGCGGGGAGGGGCCGGTCCAGGATGTCCTGGGCGTAGGTGCCGTTGAATGCCTTGACGACCGGGTGGCCGATCCGGCGTTCCGTCCAGCGGCTCTCGGTGAGGCCGTCGTCCTCGATCCCGGCGATCCTGCCGTCGCGCTGCCGGGGGTAGTAGTTGCCGGTGTCGATGACCGCGAGGCCGTCCGCCGCACCGTCGAACAGGCCGGGGGGAAGGTCGGGGACCGCCTTCAGCGGGACGGTGACGACGACGACCTCGGCGCCGCGGGCCGCCTCCCCCACCGTCACGGGCGTCGCGCCGGTCTCCTCCGCCAGGGCCGTGAGCGTCTCGGGCCCCCGGGAGTTGGCGACGGAGACGTCGTGCCCGAGGGCGGTGAGCCGCCGGGTCAGGTTGCCTCCGATGTTGCCGGCTCCGATGATGCCGATCTTCATGTCCTCGCCTTGCCCTTCCGGAGATGAACAGCGCCTCGTGCGGCCTTCGTGACCGGGGTCAACCTCCGCGGCGTGCGGGCTATTCCGAGTCCGGGTGGGGCCTCCCGGAGGAGCCGCCCACGGACATGAGGGTGGGGCCCGGCCCGCGACCGCGGACCGGGCCCCACCACTCGGCGAAAACCGGCGCCTACTTGTTCAGGTAGGCCCAGAACTCGTCGAAGCTCAGCTGCTTGTCGCCGTTGAGGTCGCGGGTCTTGATGACGACCTCGGCGACCGACTCGGTGACGTTCCAGTCGCCCGACCGGGCGAGGGCGGCCTTGAACTCGGCAGCGGTGATGAAGCCGTCACCGTCCGTATCGATCTGCTCGAACTGCTTGCGTGCTTCCTCGATGTCCGCCACCGATCCGCCCCTCATCTCGTGCTGTGCGTCCTCGTGACGCGCGTTTGACGCAGGTCAGATTAACCGGCCGTGCGCGCCTCCAGCGCGGCGACCACCCCGGTGAACTCCTCGCGGTACGCCGCCTCGTGCCCGACGCCCTTCACGACGGCGAGCAACTCGCGGTAGCGGGCGACCCGGTGGGTGTACGCGACCGCAGCCGGGCGAGCAGGATGGCGGGGCCGGTGTCCCCCAGCGGCTCGCGCAGCGCCCCGGCCGCCTCCGGCGAATCGGGCGCGACCCCGTGTGCGGGCCCGGGCCGTCAGTCGCACGAGCCGCCGGGAGAACCAGAGGGACGCCCTGGCGCGGCGCGGCACCGCGGGGCCGGGTGGCGGCTGGTGACGGCGGCGCGGCAGCCGGCCGGGGCACGCCGGTGTGGGGGCAGGGGGTGGCGGGGAACGCCCTCAGCCTGCGGGCATTCCGGGCGGTCGGCTACCGGCTCGTGGGCTCGGAGGTGCTGCTCCGCACCGGGGCCGAGGTGACGCGTCGCTCTCTCCGTGCCGGAGCCCGTGGTGCGGGTCGCTCCGCCGTACCGGAGCCCGTAGTACGGGACGCTCCCGCCGTACCGGAGCCCGTAGTACGGGACGCTCCCGCCGTACCGGAGCCCGTAATACGGGATGCTCCCGCGCTCGCCCATGATCTTCGTGCGCTCTGCGGGCTCTCACCGGGGCCGGGCGGGTCGACTCCCCGGGGGTGGACGGCGCGAGCGCGTCACCGGAAGACGCCGGTGTGGCCGAGGGAGTAGCGGCCGGGCTGCGGGTAGACCGCGAGGCCGTGCGGGCCACTGCCGACCGGGATGCGGGCGAGCTGGGTGCCGGTGCGGGTGTCGATGGCGTACACCTCGGCGTCGTAGCGGCCGGACAGCCACAGCACCTTGCCGTCGGCGGAGACGCCGCCCATGTCGGGGCTGCCGCCGTCGGGCAGCCGCCATTTCTTCGTCAGTTTGCCCTGAGCGAAGTCGAAGACGGAGATCGTGCCCTCGCCGCGGTTGCTCACGTACATCTCGCGTGAGTCCCGGCTGACGTAGAGGCCGTGGCAGCCCTTGCCGGTGGGCATCAGGGTGGGCTCGGTGAACTTGTCGCCGTCCAGGACCCACATGCCGTGGGCCATCATGTCGGCGATGTAGAACCTCTTGCCGTCGGGCGAGATCTTCACGTCCTGCGGCATGGCGCCCTTGAACGGCAGTCGCTGCTGCCCGACGACCTTCATCTTCTCGGTGTCGACCTTGAGCAGTTCGCCGCTGAACTCGCAGGAGACGATGAAGTAGCGGCCGTCGAGGGAGAAGTCGGCGTGGTTGACGCCGTAGCAGGAGACCGGGACGGTCTTCTCGACCTTCATGGTGTGCGGGTCGCGGAAGACCAGCTCGCGGTCGAGGGAGGCCATGACGACGGCGTACCTGCCGTTGGGTGTGAAGTAGAGGTTGTACGGGTCGTGGACCTCGACCTCCTTGCCCGCCCTGCCGGTCTTCGGGTCGATCGGGGTGAGGGTGTGGCCGCGGTTGTTGTTGACCCAGAGCGTCTTGAGGTCCCAGGAGGGCACGACGTGCTGGGGCTGTCGGCCCACGCGGATGGTCTCGACGATCTCGTAGGTCTTCGGGTCGATCACGGAGACCGTGTCGGACTCGGTGTTGGGGACGTAGACCCGGGACGGGAAGCCCTTGACCACCGGGGACAGCTTGTTCGGGCGGTCGGCCGCGTACACGTCCTCGGGGTCCAGGACGGGCGGCATGCCGGGCAGGCCCTTGACGGGCTTCTTCTCGGGCGGGGCGGGCACGGCGGCCTTGGTGGCGCGCGCCGGTGAGGTCCGTTCCCCGCTTCCGGTGCCACAGGCGGCGAGGACGGCGAGGGCGGCACCCGCGGCCAGGGCGCTTCTGACGAGATGGCGGTGCATTGCCCCATTTAAGGGGCGTGCGGACGGGAAAGCCGTGATTCACCCGTCCGGCGACCGGGTGAGGCATCGCGCGCGCTCAGCGGTCGGCGACCCGCATCTCGAACCAGGTGGTCTTGCCCCGGGGCAGCAGATCGACCCCCCAGCGATCGGCTAGCTTGTCCACGAGGAACAGGCCCCGGCCGCTGATGTCCGTCTCCTGGACCGGCATCAGACACGGCAGCCCCCGGGAGGGGTCGCGGACCTCGACGCGGATCCAGCCGCGGCGCCGGTGCAGACGCAGCCCGAAGACCCGGGCACCGGTGTGGCGTACGGCGTTGCCGACCAGTTCGGAGACGAGCAGGACCGCGTCCTCCGTGATCTTGGGACTGAGCCCCCAGTGACGCAGCACCACGACCTGGGTGAGCCGTCGCGCGGTGGCCGCGGACTCGGGGCGGGACGGCAGTGGGACCTCTGCCTCCGTCGGGTTGCCGTACAACTCGAGCGCCTTCAGCGCGTGTTCGTCCTCGACGGTCGGCGACCAGCGCGCCGCGGCCGCATGTGCGTGTCCCCGCGGCTGTCCCATACCCTCCAGCCCCGCCATGCCCCCCATCATGGCCGTCCGGAACGCCCGACGGGGCCGTTCCCGGGGAATACGCCCCGGGGAACGGGCGGTGAAACGACGGTCGCCCGTCATATGCCAACGGCATTACGAAGGTACACATACCTCGTCTGACCTGCTGGAACAGCTCGTTCCGGAGTACGGGGCGAACTCCCTCGACCAGACACGCTTAAGGTTGGCTTAAGGGTGACATAAACCGCCCCATCGAGGGACCCCGGGTCAGACACGGTGTCAAGGGCAAGCCCTGGAGGGAGGTTCAGAGGAACTTGGCCTTGCCGGGCCCTTCCTCCACGAAGCTGCGCATCCCGCGCTCGCGGTCCTCGGTGGCGAACAGACCGGCGAACCAGTTGCGTTCGATCGCGAGGCCCGTGTCGATGTCCGTCTCCAGGCCCGTGTCGATCGACTCCTTGGCGGCGCGCAGCGCGAGCGCCGGGCCCTGCGCCAGCTTCGCGGCCCAGGCGTGCGCCTGTGCGTACACCTCGTCGGCGGGCACGACCCGGTCCACCAGGCCGATCTCGCGGGCCTCGTCGGCCTTCACCATGCGGCCCGTGAAGATGAGGTCCTTGGCCTTGGAGGGACCGACCAGGCGGGCCAGGCGCTGGGTGCCGCCGGCGCCGGGGATCAGGCCGAGCAGGATCTCCGGCTGGCCGAGCTTGGCGTTCTCACCGGCGATCCGGAAGTCCGCGCACAGGGCCAGTTCACAGCCGCCGCCCAGCGCGTAGCCCGTCACGGCCGCGACGACCGGCTTGGGGATCCGGGCCACCGCCGTGAACGAGTCCTGCAGAGCGCGAGCGCGCAGGACCATCGCGGTGTGGTCCATCGCCTGCATCTCCTTGATGTCCGCGCCGGCCGCGAACACCTTCTCGCCGCCGTAGACCACCACGGCCCGCACGTCCGCGCGGCGCGTGGCCTCCTCGGCGAGTTCCTTCAGCCGGTCCTGCGCGGCGATGTCCAGCGCGTTCATGGGCGGGCGGTCGAGACGGATCGTGCCGACGCCTTCAGCGACTTCGAGAGAGACGGTCATGGCAGCAGGTTAACGGGGGCTAACAGCATTCGGCGCGGTGCGGTCGGTCACACCGGCCGGGGGCCGCCCGGCGGGGACACCCCCAGGCTCCGGCCCGCGGCCACCCGCCGGGCAGGCGGGGCGCGGGGACCGACGGCGAGGGCCCCGGTGCGGTCGATCGGATGCTGTTGGTTAATCCGGGGCCCGTCGGTCGCTGAGAGCTACTTCTTCCACTTCTCCCACGACATGTTCCAGCCGTTGAGCCCGTTGTCCGGGTCGACGATCCGGTCCTCGGAGTTCTTGACGACCACCACGTCGCCGATCATCGAGTGGTTGAAGAACCAGGCGGCCGGCACCTTCTTGTCCCAGCCGCCGCGTACGTCGCGCAGGCCGATGCAGCCGTGGCTGGCGTTGTAGTTGCCGAAGGCTCCGCCCGCCCAGTAGTTGCCGTGCAGGAAGGTGCCGGACGTGGTCAGGCGGATGGCGTGCGGGACGTCCTTGATGTCGTACTCGCCGCCGTAGCCGACGGTCTCGCCGTTCATCCGGGTCACCGTGAGCATCTCGCTGATGACCATCTGGCCGTTCCAGGTCTCCATGCCGGGCTTGCCGGTGGTGACCGGGATGGTTTTGATGACCTTGCCGTCGCGCATGACCTTCATCGTGAGCTTCTTGGCGTCGACGACGGAGACCTGGTTGCGGCCGATGGTGAACTCGACCGTCTTGTCCTGCTCGCCGTAGACGCCGGAGCGGCCCTCGACGCCGTCGAGGTTGAGGTCGACGGTCACCTTGGTGCCCGGCTTCCAGTACTTCTCGGGGCGGAAGTCGAGACGGTCGTTGCCGAACCAGTGGCCCTCGACGTCGACGGCCGGCTCCGTCTTGATGCGGATGGCCCGCTCGACGTCCTCCGGGTGGGTGATGCCCCGCGAGAAGCGGATGGAGAACGGCATCCCGACGCCGACCTTGGAGCCGTCCTCGGGAGTGAAGGTGCCGATGAAGGTGTTCTCCGGGGTCAGCGTGGTGAAGCCGGCGTCCTCCGCGGCCGTGCGGCCCTCGGAGTCCTTGGCGACCGCGTGGACCGTGTACTTGGTGGCGCCGGCCAGATGGGTGGACGGCGTCCAGCTGGCGCCGTCCCCGGATATCGCGCCGTCGACCTTCTTGCCCTTGGCGTCCTTGACCTCGACCTCGGTCAGTTTCCCCTTCGCGGCGGTGACCTTCAGCGCACCGCTCGTGTCGACGGCCTCGGCTCCGTCCCTGGGGGTGATGCTGACGACCGCCTCGGACTGCCCGCTCCGCGCGGCGCCCGAGTCCTTGCCCTCGGTGCCGCCCCCGCTGGAACCGGAGTCGGCCCCTCCGCCGCCGCACGCCGTGACGGCGAGGAGCAGTACGCCGCATATCAGCGCGCGCAGTCCGTTCCCGCGTCCAACCGACGCCCCCGATATCGGTCGCCCGTTCAAGTGGTTCTCCCCTCCCAGGGCCAGGTCAGGCCCACACCTCGCGCGTCCCCCGCGCGTCGGCGAATAGTAACCACTGGGGGGACGGGCCCGGCGGCCCGCGATTGTCACTGTTCGGTCCCAACGCGGCGCCGGGTCAACCCGCCCCCCTGTCCGGCTACTTCACCGCACTGCCCGCCTTCCATGCATTCCAGCCCATATTCCAGCCTCCGAGCCCGTTGTCGGGAGAGACCTTTTTGTCATTGCTGTTGACGACTTCGACGACGTCCCCGATGAGGCTGCGGTCGAAGAACCAGCCGGCCGGGGTGTCCGAACCGCCGCCCTTCACATCGCGCAGCCCGATGCAGCCGTGACTGACGTTGGCGCGGCCGAAGACGGTGTGGTGCGCCCAGTAGTTGCCGTGCAGGAAGGTGCCGGAGTCGGTCAGGCGCATGGCGTGCGGGACGTCCGGGATGTCGTACTCGCCCTTGCCGTCGCGCTTCTTGAAGCCGACCGTGGCGCCGTTCATCCGGGTGACGTCGAGCATCTCGGTGACCACCATCTTGCCGTTGTACGTGGTGGTCTTCGGCGCGCCCGCCGTGATGGGCACGGTGGCGAGGGGCTCGCCGTCGCGCCGGACCTCCATGGAGTGCGCGGCGGCGTCGACCACGGAGATCTGGCTGCGGCCGACGGTGAAGGAGAACGTCTTGTGCTGGAGGCCGTAGACCCCGGGGGCGCCTTCGACGTCGCGCAGGCGCAGGTCGACGGTGACCTGGGTGCCGGGTTTCCAGTAGTCCTCGGGGCGGAAGTCGAGGCGCGTTCTGCCGAACCAGTGCGGGCGGATCTCCACGGCGGGGCGGGCGGTGACCCGCACCGCGCGTTCGACGGCGGCGCGGTCGGTGATCTCCCGGTTGAACTCCAGGGAGACGATCATGCCGGTGCCGACGGTGGCACGGTTCTCCGGGGCGACGTAGCCGATGAAGCGTTCCCCGGGGACGTAGGTGGTGAAGGTGGTGTGCCGGGCCGAGCGGCGTCCGTCGCCGTCCACGGCCACCGCGTCGATCGTGTACTTGGCGGCCAGCGCAAGCCGCTGGTCGTCGGGTTCCCAGGTCAGGCGATCGGCGGAGAGATGCCCGGGCACCGGGGTCTCCTGCGCGTCCTGCGACCGGACGACCTTCACCTTCTCCAGCCGGCCGTCGGGCACGCGCACCCGCAGCTTCTTCCCGGGGCGCACACCGCTGCTGCCGTCCTCGGGCGAGACCTTGATGACGTCCTCGGGCGCCGGGGGCGCGCCGAACACCCCGGTGATCCCGCCCGCGTCGTCCGAGGTACAGCCCGTGGCCCCGGCGAAAAGCCCTGCCCATGTCACTACGGCGGCCAGCGCGGCCCTCGCGCGCCGCGCGCGCCCTTGTACGTGCCTCACGGGGTGCCCAACGACCGGCCGTGTCCCCGGAAACGACCATGCCCGCCCCCGGGGAAACGTGAGTGCGACCCACGCTCTGGGCAGAACAGTGGGGAGGACGACGCGCAGGGGAGCCGCGACCCTGGCCGCAGCACAGGGCCGTACCCCTCTGTCCCCCGTCGTTCCACGAGCCGCGGGAGGCGGACAGGTGTCCAGCGCAGCCGAGCAGGAGGCGGTGGCCGGTCATCAGGCCACCGGGAACGGGCGCCAGGCCGCCGCCGTGAACGGCGCACGGCGGGCCGCGCCGCCGCCCACCGTGCCCGCGTGGCCGGGTGCGCCGACCCCGCTGGGCGCCCGGTTCCGGGTCGGTCCGGACGGGGTGGCGGGCACCAACTTCGCGTTGTGGGCGGGCGGGGCGGAGGGTGTCGAGCTGTGCCTCTTCGACGAGGCGGGCAAGGAGTCGCGGGTGCGGCTCGGCGAGCTGACCCACGAGATCTGGCACGGCTTCGTCCCGGGCGTGCTGCCGGGCCAGCGCTACGGCTACCGGGTGCACGGCCGCTGGGACCCGTGGACCGGCGCCCGCTGGAACCCGGCGAAGCTGCTCCTCGACCCGTACGCGCGGGCGGTCGACGGCGCCGAGGGAAATGACTACAGCAGCCTGCCGCCGGAGGTGTACGGGCACGTCCGCGACTGGCCCCAGCAGCACGTCGCCGACACCGTGCGCGACGACCGGGACTCGGCGCCGCACGTGCCGAAGGGCGTCGTCGTCCACGATGACGACGACTGGGCGGACGACCGCCGCCCGAAGACGCCGTGGGCCGACTCGGTGATCTACGAGCTGCACGTCAAGGGCTTCACGCGGCTGCACCCCGGCATCCCCGAGGAGCTGCGCGGCACCTACGCCGGCCTCGCGCACCCGGCGGCGATCGAGCACCTGGTCCAGCTGGGCGTGACGGCGGTGGAGCTGCTGCCGGTGCACCAGTTCGCCCACGAGGACCACCTGCTGCGCCGGGGCCTCAGGAACTACTGGGGCTACAACTCCATCGGCTACTTCGCCCCGCACGCGGCCTACGCGGCCTCCGGGACGACCGGCCAGCAGGTCGGCGAGTTCAAGCGCATGGTGCGCGCCCTGCACGCGGCCGGGATCGAGGTCATCCTCGACGTGGTCTACAACCACACCGCGGAGGCGGGCGAACTAGGCCCCACGCTCTCCCTGAAGGGCATCGACAACCGCGGCTACTACCGTCTCCAGGACGACGCCCGCCGCTACGCCGACTACACCGGCTGCGGCAACACCCTGCACGTGGTCCAGCCGCAGGTGCTGCGCCTGATCACGGACTCGCTGCGCTACTGGGTCATCGAGATGGGCGTGGACGGCTTCCGCTTCGACCTGGCGGCGGCGCTGGCCCGCTCGATGCACGACGTCGACATGCTCTCCCCGTTCCTCGCGGTCATCGCCCAGGACCCGGTGCTGCGTCGGGTGAAGCTGATCGCCGAGCCGTGGGACGTGGGGTCGGGCGGCTACCAGGTGGGGGCGTTCCCCCCGCTGTGGACGGAGTGGAACGACCGGTACCGCAACGCCGTGCGGGACTTCTGGCGGCACGCCCTGCCCGACGTCCGGGAGATGGGCTACCGCCTGTCGGGCTCCAGCGACCTGTACGCCTGGGGCGGGCGCAGGCCGTACGCGTCCGTCAACTTCATCACCGCCCACGACGGGTTCACCCTGCGCGACCTGGTGAGTTACGGGCGCAAGCACAACGAGGCCAACGGCGAGGGCAACCGGGACGGCACGGACGACAACCGGGCCTGGAACTGCGGCACCGAGGGTGAGACCGACGACGAGGGGATACGAGCGCTCAGGCGGCGGCAGCTCAGGAACCTGCTGACCACCCTGCTGCTGTCCACGGGCGTGCCGATGCTGGTCGCCGGCGACGAGCTGGGCCGCACCCAGCGCGGCAACAACAACGCGTACTGCCAGGACAACGAGATCGGCTGGCTGGACTGGACGCTGCTGGCGGACCCCGGCTGGAAGGCCCTGTTCGCGCTGACGTCCCGGCTGATCGCGCTGCGCCACCGTCACCCGGTGCTCAGGCGCCGGGCGTTCTTCTCGGGCCGGGCCCAGACCGCGGACGGGCTGCGCGATCTGGCCTGGTTCACCTCCCGCGGCACGGAGATGACGGAGCAGGACTGGTACGCGCCCGCCGCCACGCTGGGCATGTATCTGTCCGGCCGGGACATCCCGGGCCGGGACGAGCGCGGGGAACAGATCGTCGACGACAGTTTCCTGGCCGTGCTGCACGCGGGCGAGGGACCGGTCACCTTCACGCTGCCGGGGCCGCCCTGGGCGGAGCGCTACGAGGTCGTCGTCGACACGAGCCTGGAGGAGCAGGCGGAGGCGCCGGACGTGGCGCACCGGGCGGGCACGGAGATCACGATGCCGGCGCGGGCGGTGCTGCTGCTGCGGGTGGCGGGCTGACTCCCCCGGTCGTACGCCGGCGCCGCCGCGGAACGTGACGCCGAGTTCGGCGGGAGGCGGTCGGCATACGAGGAGGGTCCCGGCGGGTGGCATACGGCCACATCGGCCGTCTCGCTCGAACGGGCATCGACCGATCGGCTGATGCGGCCGTACGACCCGGCCGGTCCCGCCGTGCGATCTGCCGAACGCCCAGGTCGCAGGACCCCTGGCCGATCCGGATCCGGCGGAAACTCGGTGGGCAGTGTCGGTGGCGATCCGTAGGCTCGCTGCCGATGGCCACGACACCCGCCCCCGCCCAGGACCGTTCCGCCGTGCGCACGCTGCTGCGCCTGTGGCCGTATGTGCGGCCCGTGCGAGCGCGGCTGTCCGGCGCCGCGTTCGTCGCGATACTCGCCTCCTGCGTGGGCCTGGTGATCCCGCTCGTCCTGAAGTGGATGGTGGACGGGCCGATCGCCGACAGGGACCCGGCCGGGGTGTGGCTCGGCGCGCTGTACCTGCTGCTCCTCGGTTTCACCGAGGCCCTGCTGTTCGGGCTGCGGCGGTGGCTCGTGGCCCGCCCGCTCTCCCACGTCGAGGCGTCGATGCGGGCGGGTCTGTACCGGCACCTCCAGCGGTTGCCGGTGTCCTTCCACGACCGGTGGGCCTCGGGGCAGTTGCTGTCCCGGGCGACGACGGACCTGATGCTGCTGCGCCAGTTCCTCGCCTTTCCGCTGACGTTCCTGCTGGTCAACGGGGTGACGATCCTCGTCGGCGTGCTCATCATGCTGCTCCAGGACTGGACGCTGGGGCTGGTCATCCTCGGGCCGGCGCTGCCCGTCATGGTCACCTGCGTGATCTTCGAGAAGCGTTACGCCGCGATG
The DNA here is from genome assembly GCF_040303285.1 of Streptomyces sp. NPDC096046. NCBI lineage: Bacteria > Bacillati > Actinomycetota > Actinomycetes > Kitasatosporales > Streptomycetaceae > Streptomyces > Streptomyces sp. NPDC096046. The sequence goes on from NZ_JBEOSZ010000003.1 coordinate 252,039, forward strand.
GCCCGGCGCGCCCAGGACCAGGTCGGCGACCTGACGACGGTCGTCGAGGAGAGCGTGCTCGGCATCCGCATCATCAAGGGCTTCGGCCGCCACCGCAGCCAGGCGCTGGCCTTCCGGGACCTGTCGGCGAAGCTGCGCGGCACCGAACTGCGCAAGGCTCGGCTGCTGGCCGCCATCTGGGGTGTCATCGTGACGCTGCCCGAGGTGGCGATCGGGGCGGCGCTGGTGGTGGGGGTCGTCCAAGTGGCCGACGGTGCCCTGTCGGCGGGCACACTGGTGGCGTTCCTGTCGACGGCGCTGGCGCTGCGGTGGCCGGTGGAGTCGATCGGGTTCCTGCTGGCGATGAGCCAGGAGGCGGCGACGGCGACGCAGCGCTATTTCGAGGTGATGGACGAGGACACGGAGGGGGACACGGAGGGAACGGCGGAGGGGATCACCGCCACCGCCGGCGTCCCTGCCGCCGCCATCGCCACCACCGCGGTCCCCGCCCCCGCTTCCGGCACCGGCACCGGCACGGTGGACGTCCAGGACAGGGGACTCCGCTTCCACGGGGTGCGCTTCCGCTACCCCGACGCCCCGCCCGGCACCCCGCCCGTCCTCCAGCACATCGACCTGCACATCCGCCCGGGTGAGTCCATGGCCCTGGTCGGCGCCACCGGCAGCGGCAAGACCACCCTGACCGCGCTCATCCCCCGCCTGTACGAGCTGACCTCGGGCCGCATCACCCTCGACGGCGTCGACATCGGAGACCTCCCCAGACAAGCGCTGCGCGCCAAGGTCGCCGTGGCTTTCGAGGAGCCCACGCTGTTCTCGGCCGCGGTCGGCGACAACGTTCTCATGGGCGCGAAGGACACCGCCGGCACGGCTGATCTGGAGCGCGCGCTGGCCGTCGCCCAGGCCGACTTCGTGTACGCCCTGCCGCAGGGGACGGACACCCGGGTGGGCGAGCAGGGCCTCAGCCTCTCCGGCGGCCAGCGCCAGCGCCTCGCGCTCGCCCGGGCCGTCGTCGGGCAGCCGGAGTTCCTCGTCCTCGACGACCCGCTGTCGGCCCTGGACGTGCACACCGAGGCGGCCGTGGAGGCCGCCCTGCGGCAGGTCCTCGCGGACACCACCGCCCTGATCGTGGCGCACCGCCCGTCCACCGTGCTGCTCGCCGACCGGGTCGCGCTGCTGTCCGGCGGCCGGATCGCCGCGGTCGGCACCCACCACGAACTGCTGCGTACGAACGCCGAGTACGCGCATCTGATGTCAGGGGAAGAGGAGGGCGCACGATGACGGCGGCCACCGGCACACCGGCGGGCAGCAAATCCGACGAACAACCCGACGAGCCTCCCGGCGACCGACCCGGCGATCGGCCGGCCGCCGCCGGCGACCCCTTCGACCGGGACGTCCTGCCCACCCCGCCGGGCGCCACCAAAGCCCTGCTCCGCTCGCTGCTCGCGCCCCTGAAGGCCAGGGTCACGGTGACGACGGTCCTGCTGCTGCTCCAGCAGGCGGTCGTGCAGGCGGGGCCGCTGCTCGTGGCGTACGCCATCGACCGTGCCGTACCGGCGTTCCGGGCGCAGGACCACGGGCCGCTGATCGCGGTGGGCGTGGGCTACCTGGCGTGCGCGCTGGCCGCGGGCGGGCTGCAGTTCGCGTTCGTCGGCGCCGCCGCCCGGGTCAGCCAGGACGTGCTGCTGGATCTGCGGGGCCGGATCTTCCGCCACGCGCAGGCGCTGAGTGTCGACTTCCACGAGCGCTACACCTCGGGCCGGCTCATCTCCCGCTCGACGGCCGACGTGGAGTCACTGCGCGAGCTGCTGGACGAGGGCCTCCAGGAACTCGTGACGGTCATCCTCTCCTTCGTCTACATCTCGGCCATGCTGCTCTGGCTCGACCTGGGCCTCGGGGGCGTGGCGGTGGCGTCGCTGGTGCCGCTCTACGCCCTCGTGCGGTGGTACCGGCGGCGGGCCGGCCGGGTGTACCGGGCCCGGTCGACGGCCATCGCGGCCGTCATCGTCACGTTCGTCGAGACCATGAACGGCATCCGTCCGGTGCGCGCCTTCCGTCGCGAGGCCGTCAACGACGCGGACTTCGGCGTGCTCAACCGGCGGCACGAACGGACCAACGGCGACGCGCTGCTGGAGATGGCCCGCTACGTCACCGGCTCGCGGCTGGTCGCCAACGTGGCGGTCGCGGCGATCGTGCTGTGGGGCGCCCACCGGGTCGCGGACGGCACGCTGGCCCTCGGTGTGCTGGCGGCGGCCGTGCTGTACCTGCGGCGGCTGTACGACCCCATCGACCGGCTCGGGATGTTCCTGAACTCCTACCAGTCGGCGGCCGCCTCCCTGGAGAAGATCGCCGGCCTGCTCGCGCAGACCCCGTCGGTCCCCGAGCCGGCCACCCCCCGGCGGCTGCCGCCGCCGGAGAGCGAACATCCCGGCCGCGCGGTGGTCTTCGACGGCGTCCGCTTCGGCTACCGCACCGGCGGCGAGGTGCTGCCCCCCTTCGACCTGACCCTCCCGGCCGGGCAGACGGTCGCGGTCGTGGGCTCCACGGGCGCCGGCAAGTCGACGCTGGCCAAACTGCTGGCCCGGTTCTACGACCCGTCCGGTGGCCGGGTGCTGCTGGACGGCGTCGACCTGCGCGACCTCGCCGTGCCCGAACTGCGGCGCGGAGTGGTCATGGTGACGCAGGAGGCGTTCCTCTTCTCCGGCTCGGTCGCCGACAACATCGCGATCGGCCGCCCGGACGCCACCCGCGAGGAGATCGAGCAGGCGGCGAAGGAGATCGGCGCCCACGACTTCATCAGCGCCCTTCCCGACGGCTACGACACCGACGTGCGCAAGCGGGGCGGCCGTATCTCCGCCGGGCAGCGGCAACTGGTCGCCTTCGCCCGGGCGTTGCTGGCCGACCCGGCCGTGCTGATCCTCGACGAGGCGACCAGCTCGCTGGACATCCCCGGGGAGCGCGCGGTGCAGCGGGCCATGACGACGGTGCTGAAGGGCCGTACGGCCGTGGTCATCGCCCACCGGCTGTCCACGGTGGAGATCGCGGACCGGGTCCTGGTGATGGAGTACGGCCGGATCGTGGAGGACGGCGAACCGGGCGAACTCGTCTCCGGCACGGGCAGGTTCGCGGACCTGCACCGGGCCTGGCGGGACAGTCTGGCGTAGAGCGGCGGCGAGGAGCGGGCGGATGATCGACGCATACGAGGACCCCGGAACACCCGACGACCGGAGCGGCGCCCGCTACCTGTGGTGGCTGGTCACCCGGCAGCCGGGGCGGTGCGCCGCCGGGGCGATGTTCGGCAGTGTGTGGATGGTGCTGCTGGCGGCGACGCCGTATCTGATGTCCCGGGCGATCGACGACGGCCTGGAGCCCAGGGACATGAGGGCGCTGGCCCTGTGGAGCGGCGCGCTCTTCGCGGTGGGCGCCTTCAACGCCTGGCTGAGCATCATGCGGCACCGCACGATGACACGAGTGCGGATGGACGCCAACTTCCGTACGGTGAAAGTGGTCGTCGGGCATGCGGTGCGGCTGGGTGCCTCTCTGCGACGGCAAGCGGGCGCCGGGGAGGTCGTCACCATCGGCGTCAGCGACGTGCAGACGGTCGGCCAGTCACTCACGGTCGTCGGGCCCGGGGTCGGCGCTGTCGTGGGCTATCTGGTGATCGCCTTGCTGCTGGTGTCGGTCTCGGGGCTGGTCGCCCTGGTCGTGCTGCTCGGCCTTCCAGTGATCGCCCTGCTGGTCGGGCCGCTGCTCGGCCGGTTGCAGGGGTCGGAGAAGGAGTACCGCGAGCGGCAGGGCGTGCTGACCGCGCGGATCGGCGACCTCGCGGGCGGACTGCGGGTGCTCGGCGGCCTGGGCGGCAAGCAGCCGGTGGCGGACGCCTTCCGGCACGACTCGGTGCGACTGCGTGAGCAGGGGTACCGGGTGGGGGCGGTGACCAGCTGGGTGCAGGCGCTGGGGGTCGGGCTCCCGACCCTGTTCCTCGCGGTGGTGACCTGGCTGGCAGCCCGGTTCGCCGCGCAGGGCGACATCACCGTGGGTCAGTTGGTGTCCGTCTACGGCTATGTGGCCGTGCTGGTGTGGCCGGTGGCCTTCCTGGTCGAGTGCGGCTACCAGATCAGCCGTGGCCTGGTGTGCGCACGGCGCGTCGTACGGTTCCTGCGCCTGGAGCCGCTGGCCCACACCGGCACACGCGACGCCCCCTGCGAACCCTCGGCCCTGTACGACCCCGAATCGGGCGTACACGTCCTGCCGGGCCGTCTGACGGCCTTGGTCGCGGAACACCCTGCGGACGCGACGACGGTGGTGGACCGCTTGGGCCGTTACGCCCCGTCGAACGCGACCTGGGGCGACAGGCGCCTGGACGACATCGCGCTGGATCAGATCCGGGCACGCATCCTGGTGGCCGACCACGAATCCGACCTGTTCGCGGGAACCCTCCAGGACATGATCGCCCCGTCTTCCGGGGGCGCGGGAAACCGCGTCACAAGCCCCCACGCGCCGGCGCCCACCGGGGCACTCCGGAAGGCACTCCACACAGCCGCAGCGGAAGACATCGTCCAAGCCCTCCCCAACGGCCTCGACACCTCCATGTCGGCCCAGGCCCGCAACCTCAGCGGCGGCCAGCGCCAGCGCATCCGCCTGGCGAGAGCGCTCGTCACCGACCCGGAGATTCTCCTGACCATCGAGCCCACTTCAGCCCTCGACGCCCATACCGAAGCCATCGTCGCCGGCCGGCTCAGGGCCGCCCGGCAAGGCCGCACAACGGTCGTGACCACCGCTTCTCCCCTCCTCCTGGACCGCGCGGACACCCTCCACTACCTGGTCGACGGGAAGGTCGCGGCATCCGGCACTCACCGCGAACTGCTCGACACCACTCCTGGCTACCGGGCCCTTGTCGCGAGGGACACCGAAGAGGTCCTGGGATGAGCCAGGGACACCTGCCGGTCGCCGGACGGGCCGACGTCCGACGCGCCCTGCTCGACCTCGTACGGGCCGATGGCCGTGCCTTCGGCGTCGTCCTGGCCCTGAACGCGCTGGCGGCCCTGGTCGGACTGGCCGGGCCGTGGCTGCTGGGCCGGATGATCGATGATGTGCGGGCCGGACGGGGGGTGGCCGCCGTGGACCGGCTTGCCCTGCTCCTCCTGCTGTGCGCGCTGGCGCAGGTTCTGCTGGCGCGCTGGGCCCGGTACCTGGGGCACCGCTTCGGGGAGCGGACGCTGGCCCGGGTGCGGGAGCGGTTCGTGGACCGGGCACTGGCGCTGCCCGCGTCTTCCGTGGAGCGCGTCGGCACCGGCGATCTGACGGCGCGCGGGACGGCGGACGTGACGACCGTCGGCAACACCCTGCGCGACGCGGGTCCGGTCCTGCTCGTCAACCTGGTTCAGGCGCTGTTCCTGGTCGCCGCGGTGTTCCTGACGGACCCGCTGCTCGGCGCCCTCACGGTGCTGGGGACGACGCCGATCTGGGTCGTGTTGCACTGGTACCTGAACCGGGCCCGGGAGGGGTACCTCGCCGAGGGCGCTGCCACGTCGGACGTGGCGGAGATCGTGACGTCGACGGCGGCCGGCGCCCGCACGGTCGAGGCGTTCCGGCTCCGGGAGCAACGCACGGCCGCGAGCCGGGACGCGCTGGAGACGTCCCGCCGTACCCGCTTCCACACGCTCTTCCTGCGCACGGTGTTCTTCCCGGTCGTGGAGACGTCGTACGTCCTCCCGGTCGCCGGTGCGCTGGTGATCGGCGGCGCACTGTACTCGTCCGGCTCGATGAGCCTGGGAGCGGTGGTAGCGGCGGCCCTCTATCTCCAGCAGCTGAGCGCGCCGCTGGACGAGGTTCTGGTGCGGATCGAGCAACTCCAGTCCAGCGGCGCCTCCTTCGCCCGGGTGGAGGGGCTGGCCCGGGCGCCGCGCGCCGTCGGCGAGGGCGACGGTCCGGATCCGGACGGTGACCGCATCGACGTCACCGGGGTGCGCTATGCGTACGAGGGGGGCGTCGAGGTGCTGCGCGGCGTCGACCTGACGGTGCGGCCTGGGGAGCGGCTGGCCGTGGTCGGGCCGTCCGGCGCAGGCAAGACCACGCTGAGCCGGCTGATGGCGGGCATCGACGCGCCGACCTCCGGCTCGGTGACGGTCGGCGGCGTGCCGGTCGTCGGGCTGGGGCCGGAGCGGCTGCGTCGCCAGGTCGTCCTGGTGACCCAGGAGCACCATGTGTTCCTGGGTTCGGTCCGCGACAACCTGCGGATCGCCGAACCGTCCGCCGAGGACGAGGAGTTGTGGCAGGCGCTGGCCGTGGTGGGCGCCGACGCGTGGGTGCGGGAGCTGCCGCAGGGGCTGGACACCACGCTGGGCCAGGGCGGTTGCCGGACCGACGGCTCGCAGGCCCAGCAACTCGCCCTGGCCCGGGTGGTCCTGGCGGACCCGCACACGCTGATCCTCGACGAGGCGACCGCGCTGCTCGACCCGACGACCGCGCGGCACACCGAGCGGACCTTGGCCGCCGTCCTCGAAGGGCGCACGGTCATCGCCGTCGCGCACCGGCTGCACACCGCGCACGACGCCGACCGGGTGGCGGTGATGCAGGACGGCCGGCTGACCGAACTCGGCACGCACGACGAGTCGGTGGCGGCCGGCGGGGCCTACGCGGCGCTGTGGCACTCCTGGCACGGGGAGCTGCCCGGAAACGGCAAAGCGTCCGTATAGCGAACATGAACTTCCGGACAACGAACCGTTTCTGGCCATAGTTTTGACGCGGTCCTGACAGAAAGCGCACTCCCCTGCCACGCTTCCCACGACTGCTCCACAGGAACCCCACAGCGACACCTCCACCTCCCCAGGCCGGGCGACCCCCGGTCCCGCAGAAGGAGTCCGTGTTGAGAAGCAGTTCCGCGCGCAGAGGCACCTCCCACAGACCCACCCCCCACCGCACCCGCACCGCGGCCGTGGCCCTCGCCGGCGTCGCCGCGCTGATCGCCGCAGCCGTCCAGAGCGGCACCGCCATCGCAGCCCCGGAGAAGGCACCGTCGGCCGCGAGCAAGGCGATCCCCGGCTCGGAATCGGTCAAGCTCAGCCCCGCGCAGCGCGCCGCGCTGATCCGCGAGGCCGAGGCCGGCAAGGCGCGGACGGCCCGCGACCTGGGCCTCGGCGTCAAGGAGAAGCTGGTCGTCCGGGACGTCCTGAAGGACCGTGACGGCACCGTGCACACGCGCTACGAGCGCACCTACGACGGCCTGCCGGTCCTCGGCGGCGACCTGGTCGTGGAGAGCACGAAGTCGGACGCCACGGCGGCCGTCGTCAAGGCCACCCGCGCCGCCGTCAAGCCGGCCACGACGAAGACCGCGGTGCCCGCCGCGAAGGCCCGGCAGCAGGCCCTGGCCGCCGGCGAGGCCGACGAGGCCAAGAACCCCGACATCAATCGCGAGCCCCGCAAGGTGATCTGGGCCGCGAGCGGCACGCCGGTCGTGGCCTACGAGACGGTCGTCGGCGGCTTCCAGCACGACGGCACCCCGCAGGAACTGCACGTCGTCACCGACGCCACCACCGGCGAGAAGCTGTACGAGTGGGAGGCGATCGAGAACGGCACCGGCAACACGGTGTACTCCGGCACGGTCGACCTGACCACCACCCAGTCCGGGTCGACGTACAACCTCACCGACGGCGCCCGCGGCAACCACAAGACGTACAACCTCAACCGCGGCACCTCCGGCACCGGCACCCTGTTCTCCGGACCGGACGACGTGTGGGGCAACGGCAGCCCGTCCAACCTGGAGTCCGCAGGGGCCGACGCGCACTACGGCGCGGCGCTGACCTGGGACTACTACAAGAACGTGCACGGCCGCTCGGGCATCCGCGGCGACGGCGTGAGCGCGTACTCCCGGGTCCACTACGGCAACAACTACGTCAACGCGTTCTGGTCGGACAGCTGCTTCTGCATGACCTACGGCGACGGCTCGGGCAACGCCAACCCGCTGACGTCGATCGACGTGGCCGCGCACGAGATGACCCACGGGCTCACCTCGAACACCGCCGGTCTCAACTACAGCGGCGAGTCCGGTGGTCTGAACGAGGCCACCTCCGACATCTTCGGATCGACGGTCGAGTTCTACGCGAACAACTCCTCCGACGTCGGTGACTACCTCATCGGCGAGGAGATCGACATCAACGGTGACGGCACGCCGCTGCGCTACATGGACAAGCCGAGCAAGGACGGCTCGTCCAAGGACAGCTGGTACTCGGGCATCGGCTCGATCGACGTGCACTACTCGTCCGGCCCGGCGAACCACTTCTTCTACCTGCTGAGCGAGGGCAGCGGCACCAAGACCATCAACGGTGTCACGTACAACTCGCCCACCTCGGACGGCCTTCCGGTCACCGGCATCGGCCGGGACAAGGCGGAGAAGATCTGGTTCCGCGCGCTCACCACGAAGTTCACCTCGACCACCAACTACGCGGGCGCCCGCACCGGCACCCTCGCGGCCACCGGTGAGCTCTACGGCACGGACAGCGCCGAGTACAAGGCGGTCCAGCACGCGTGGGCGGGCATCAACGTCGGCACCCGCCCCGGCGACGGAGGAGGAGGCGGCACGTCCTTCGAGAACACCGCCGACGTGGCGATCCCGGACCGGGGCGCGGCGGTCACCTCGTCGGTCACCGTGTCCGGCCGGACCGGCAACGCGCCGTCCAACCTCCAGGTCGCGGTGGACATCGTCCACACCTACATCGGTGACCTCAAGGTGGAGCTGGTCGCCCCCGACGGCACGGCGTACACCCTGAAGGGGTACGGCACCGGTGGAAGCGCGAACAACATCAACACCACCTACACGGTGAACGCCTCCTCCGAGGTGGCCAACGGCGTGTGGAAGCTGCGGGTGCAGGACAACGCGGCTGTAGACACCGGCTACATCAACAGCTGGAAGCTGACGTTCCCGTAGGCCCTTGGGTCAGGGCGCCGCCCCGGTGGGTTCGAATCCCCCGGGGCGGCGTCCGTTTCACCTGCCCTCGCGTACATCTGGTCGTCCTTTTCTGGCCAACATCACGTCCCACTCATGACATGTACGCGTCCTCGGTGCCACTCTTCCCCCACGCCGCACAGCACCGCAGCACTCCCCCCCACAACGAGGAGCTCGTGTGTCCACCCCTGTCTACGCGCGTCAAAAGCGCGCCACGCTCGCCATCGCCACCGCAGTCGCCGCGGGTGCCCTGCTCACCACCGCACTGACGCCCGGCAGCAGCATCGCCGCGGACTCCGCGAGCAAGCCGGCCCTCGGCGCCGCCCCCGTGCTGCTCTCGGCGCCCGCCCGCACGGCGCTCATCCAGGAGCAGCAGGCGGACGCCGCGCGGACCGCCGACGAGATAGGCCTCGGCGCCCAGGAGAAGCTGGTCGTCAAGGACGTCGTGAAGGACGCCGACGGCTCCGTCCACACGCGCTACGAGCGCACCTACGCGGGCCTGCCGGTCCTCGGCGGCGACCTCGTGGTGCACGAATCGAAGTCCGGCGCGGCCAGGGGCGTCACCAGAGCCACCAAGGCGGCGCTGAAGGTCGCCTCGCTCAAGCCCGCGGTCAGCGCCGCCAAGGCGGAGAAGCAGGCCGTGACCCTCGCCAAGGCGGCCGGTTCGGCCAAGACCGAGGCGAACTCCGCTCCCCGCAAGGTGATCTGGGCGGCGGGCGGCACGCCGGTCCTCGCCTACGAGACCGTCGTCGGCGGCCTCCAGGAGGACGGCACCCCGAACGAGCTGCACGTCGTCACCGACGCCGCCACCGGCGAGAAGCTCTACGAGTACCAGGGCATCGAGACCGGCACCGGCAACACCACCTACAGCGGCCAGGTCACCCTCGGCACCACCAGGTCCGGGTCGGCCTACAACCTGACGGACGGCACCCGCGGCGGCCACAAGACGTACAACCTCGACCGCCGCACCTCCGGCACCGGCACCCTCTTCTCCGGCCCGGACGACGTCTGGGGCACCGGCAACCCGTCCAACGCCGAGACCGCCGCCGCCGACGCCCACTACGGCGCCCAAGTCACCTGGGACTTCTACAAGAACACCTTCGGCCGCAACGGCATCCGCAACGACGGCAAGGCCGCCCACTCGCGGGTCCACTACGGCAACGGCTACGTCAACGCCTTCTGGTCCGAGAGCTGCTTCTGCATGACCTACGGCGACGGCTCGGGCAACACCCACCCGCTGACCTCGCTCGACGTGGCCGCGCACGAGATGAGCCACGGCCTGACGTCGGCCACGGCGGGCCTGAATTACAGCGGGGAGTCCGGCGGCCTGAACGAGGCCACCAGCGACATCTTCGGCGCGGGCGCCGAGTTCTTCGCGGGCAACTCCACCGACGTCGGTGACTACCTCATCGGGGAGGAGATCGACATCCATGGCGACGGCAGCCCGCTGCGCTACATGGACAAGCCCAGCAAGGACGGCTCGTCCAAGGACAGCTGGTCCGCCGGCCTCGGCGGGGTGGACGTCCACTACTCCTCCGGTCCCGCCAACCACTTCTTCTACCTGCTGTCCGAGGGCAGCGGCTCCAAGACGATCAACGGCGTCACCTACAACTCGCCCACGTCCAACGGCTCCACGGTCACCGGCATCGGCCGGACCAAGGCGCTGCAGATCTGGTACAAGGCGCTGACGACGTACATGACGTCGACGACCAAGTACGCGCAGGCCCGTACGGCGACCCTGAACGCGGCCTCGGCGCTGTACGGCGCCTCCAGCACCGAGTACAAGGCGGTCGCGTCCGCCTGGTCGGCCGTGAACGTCGGCTGACCGAAGCACGACCACGGGCGGTACCCGGAACGCGGTCCGGTCCGGGTACCGCCCTACTCTTGGTGACCGTGTCTTATCCGGATCCGAAGGACTTCACCTACGCCGATGTCGGCGCCACCCGCGATCAGGGCTTCTGCCCGCCGGGTTTCCACCTCATGACCGTCCGCACCCGCCTCGGCGAGGGCGAGGAGGTCTTCCGCCGGGCCGCGCAGGCGGTCCTCACCTGGGAGATGCACCGCGCGATGGGCGTGGGCCTCGACACGGGCGCGGAACGAGCCGCCCCCGGTGTCGACGTCACCGTCACCCTGGCCGGCATGATCAAGGCCCCCTGCCGCGTCGTCTGGACGGTCGAGGAACCCCGCCGGGCGGGCTGGGCCTACGGCACGCTGCCCGGCCACCCCGAGACCGGCGAGGAGTCCTTCGTGGTCGACCGCACGGGCGACGGCACCGTCTGGCTGACGGTGAACGCCTTCAGCCGTGCGGCGAAGTGGTACGCGAAGGCGGGCGGCCCCGCGACCAGGGGCTTGCAGCACGCGTACGCGCGCCGCTGTGGCACCGTCCTGCGGAACCTGGCGACGCGAGGTGATGAGCCGGCCTAGGGGGCTTCTGATGGATCTCCGCGGCGTCACGACGCCCGGCACGCACGCTCGCCGTGCGCCGTGCGCCGTGGGGGGGGGGCGGGGAGGGGGGTGGAGGGCCGGAGCCAGAAGCGGCCGCCCCCGGCGACCACCC
>NZ_JBEOSZ010000003.1:263543-269285 GCF_040303285.1 Streptomyces sp. NPDC096046
TGTGAGTGCCTTTCGTCTAGTCGGCTGGACTGGTGTCGGTGATCAGTAGCCGTACTCCGCCACATGACCGTTCACGGCGCACGCCGATCGCACGCACCGAACGCCGCTCCTTCTTCCACGTAGATCCATCAGAAGCCCCCTGGGGGCGTGGGGAACCGCGCGCTCAGCCCCCCACGCACCCGCGGACGGCGGACTCACCGCATCAACAGCCCCGCGGCCTCCACCAACTCCTCGGAAGGCCCGGCCACCAGACCCAGCTCCGCGCCGGAGGCCAGAAGCCGATGCGCGGGAAGGATCCGCACCGTGTACCCGAAGGGCCCGGTGCGATCCAGCGACAGGGGCCCTTCGTACACCCAGCGCCCGTCCTGATCGGGCACGCCCACCGGCTTCAGCGGAACGACCGCCGCGTCACCGATGCGGTCCTCCTCGTCCACCCGCCCCGAGACCGCCTGCACCTCGACGTCGTCCGGCCCGAGGTCTCCGAGCCCCACCCGCACCCGTAGCGCGAGTGTCGTACCGAGCTCCGCCAGAGTCTCCGACGCCGACGTCTCCACATGGTCGACCGTGACCCCTGGCCAGGCCGCCCGCACCCTGGTCTTCCACTCGGCCAGATCGCGCGCCGCATCCGGGTCCAGGGACCGGTGGGACAGGGCCGCCGGCGCGTAGAGCCGCTCCACGTACTCGCGGACCATCCGACCCGCCAGCACCTTCGGCCCGAGCAGGCTCAGCGTGTGCCGGACCATCTCGATCCACCGGTCGGGCAGGCCGCTGCGGCCGCGCTCGTAGAAGCGGGGCGTCACCCGCTGTTCCAGCAGGTCGTACAGCGCCGCGGCCTCTATGTCGTCACGGTGGTCGGGGTCGGTCCCGACACCGTCCGCCGTGGGGACGGCCCAGCCGAAGTCGGGCTGGAACCATTCGTCCCACCAGCCGTCGAGCACGGACAGATTGAGACAGCCGTTGAGCGCCGCCTTCATGCCGGAGGTGCCACAGGCCTCCAGGGGCCTGAGCGGGTTGTTCAACCAGATGTCGCAGCCGGGGTAGAGCTTCTGCGCCATCGCCATGCCGTAGTCCGGCAGGAACACGATCCGGTGCCGCACCCGCGGGTCGTCCGCGAACCGCACCAGTTCCTGCACCAGCCGCTTCCCGCCGTCGTCCGCGGGGTGCGCCTTGCCCGCCACGACGATCTGAATCGGCCGCTCGGGGTGCAGCAGCAGGTCCATCAGCCGGTCCCGGTCGCGCAGCATCAGCGTCAGGCGCTTGTACGAGGGGACGCGCCGCGCGAAGCCGATGGTGAGGACGTCCGGGTCGAGCACGCTGTCGATCCAGCCCAGCTCGGCCGTATGCGCGCCGCGCTGCCGCCAGGAGGCCCGCAGCCGCTCGCGCACCTCGGTCACGAGCTGCTCGCGCAGCACGCGCCGCAGCTCGAAGATGTCCTGGTCCGGGATGTCGGCGACCGCGTCCCAGCGGTCGGAGCCGCCGACGGTCAGGGCGTCCTCGGCGCGCTGGGCACCGATCTGCCGGGCGCCGAGCCGGAACACCTCGGGGGCGACCCAGGTGGGCGCGTGCACCCCGTTGGTCACGGACGTGATCGGCACCTCGTCGGCGTCGAAGCCGGGCCACAGCCCGGCGAACATCTCCCGGCTGACGTGGCCGTGCAGCAGGGAGACCCCGTTGGCGCGCTGGGCCAGGCGCAAACCCATGACGGCCATGTTGAACAGGTTGGGCTCCCCGCCGGGGTAGGTCTCCATGCCGAGCCGCAGGACGCGCTCGACGTCGATACGGGGCAGCTCGGCGTGGGGGCCGAAGTGGCGGGCGACGAGCGCGCGGTCGAAGCGGTCGATGCCGGCCGGGACGGGGGTGTGGGTGGTGAAGACCGTTCCGGCGCGGACCGACTCCAGCGCGGAGTCGAAGTCCAGCCCCTCGTCGCAGAGTTCCGCGATGCGCTCCAGGCCCAGGAACCCGGCGTGTCCCTCGTTGGTGTGGAAGACCTCCGGTTCGGGGTGGCCGGTCAGCCGGCAGTACGTCCGTACCGCCCGGACCCCTCCTATGCCGAGCAGCATCTCCTGGAGCAGCCGGTGTTCGCTGCCGCCGCCGTAGAGCCGGTCGGTCACGCCGCGCTCGCCGAGGTCGTTCTCCTCGACATCGGAGTCCAGCATCAGCAGCGGGACCCGGCCGACCTGCGCCAGCCAGATCCGGGCGTGCAACTGCTTGCCGCCGGGCAGGGCGAGGGCGACCTGGGCGGGGGTGCCGTCGGGCTCCTCCAGCTGGGCGACGGGCAGCTCGTTCGGGTCGAGGACCGGGTAGTGCTCCTGCTGCCAGCCGTCCCGGGACAGGGTCTGGCGGAAGTAACCGTGCCGGTAGAGCAGGCCGACGCCGATCAGGGGGACGCCGAGGTCGCTGGCGGCCTTGAGGTGGTCGCCGGCCAGGATGCCGAGGCCGCCGGAGTACTGGGGCAGGGCGGCGGTGATGCCGAACTCCGGTGAGAAGTAGGCGATCGCGGCGGGCAGTTCCTCCGGCTGGGTCTGGTACCAGCGGTCTCCGGTCGTGTAGTCGTGCAGATCGCCCGCGACCGCGGTGAGGCGGCGCAGGAACGGGCGGTCCTGGGCCAGCTCCGCCAGCCGCCCGGGCGGCACGCTGCCGAGCAGCCGGACGGGGTCGCCGCCCGAGGCCGCCCAGCGTTCGGGGTCGACGGACCGGAACAGGTCACGGGTCTCCGCATGCCACGACCAGCGCAGGTTGCGGGCCAGATCACTGAGGGGCCGGAGGGGGTCGGGGAGAACGGGTCGGACGGTGAATCGACGGATCGCCTTCACGGGTTCCACCTCGGCGCGTTCGCTGGATTTCGCAGGGCTTCGACGACGTCTCCTACGACAGTACCGGCGTCGGTGCCCCCGCCGCTGAAGCTCCGCCCCGGGACCCTCGATCGGCCTGAACAGCACCATCCGCGGATATGGCCGATTCCACCCCCATAGGCGTCCTTGTGGTGCTTCACCCGTCACGAGAGGCTGCCTCTGGCGTACCGGCCCGCACCCGCCGTTCGCGGCGCCGCGCGGCAGCCGTACGCCGAGTCGAGGAGGGGAACTCGGACCATGGCTCGGACGCGCGAGCGGCGTCTGCGCAGGACGGGGGGCCTGAGCGCGCTGCTCTGCGCCGCGGCGTTTTCGGCCACCACCCTGCCCGCGCACGCCGTACCGGAGGGGCGGATACCCGGGGCCGGATCACCCGGCTCCGTGCACGGGAGTTACCTGGTGACGCTGAAGGAGGGCACAGGGGCCCGGTCGGCGGCCGGGAAGAGCCTCGCCGAACAGTACGGGGTGGAGATCAGCCACACCTACGGCACGGTCCTCAACGGTTACGCGGTCCGGGCGGACGAGAGACGGGCCGGGCGGCTGGCCGCCGATCCCCGGGTCGCCTCGGTCGTCCAGGACACCCGGGTGCGGCTGGACGGCACCCAGCGGAACCCACCGTCGTGGGGGCTGGACCGCGTCGACCGGCCGAAGCTGCCGCTGGACCGGAGCTACACCTGGCCGGGGCGGGCCGGGGCGGGGGTGACGGTGTATGTGATCGACACCGGTGTACGCACCACCCACAGGGACTTCGCGGGCCGGGCGGGCCACGGCTGGGACTTCGTCGGGAACGACCGGGTCGCCTCGGACGCCAACGGTCACGGCACGCACGTCGCCGGCACCGTCGCCGGGACGGTCCACGGCGTCGCCAAGAAGGCCCGGGTCGTCTCCGTGCGCGTCCTCGACGCCGCGGGCGGGGGCACCACGGCCCGGGTGATCGCCGGGATCGACTGGGTGACCCGGCACGCGAAGAAGCCCGCGGTCGCCAACCTCAGCCTGGGCGGCCCGCGCAACGACCGGCTGGACGCCGCGGTCCGTGCCTCCATCGCCTCCGGCGTCACCTACACGGTCGCCGCGGGCAACGACGGCAGGCCGGCCGCCCTGTACTCCCCGGGCGGCATCGAGCAGGCCGTCACGGTCGGCGCGACCGACCGGGGGGATACGAAACCGGCCTTCTCCAACGACGGTCCCGCCCTCGATCTGTTCGCCCCGGGCGTCGCCATCACCTCGGCGTCGGCCGCGAGCGACACCGCGCGGGCCGTCTCTTCGGGTACCTCGATGGCGTCTCCGCATGCCGCGGGTGTGGCCGCGCTCTATCTCGCCGATCACCGGCAGGCGACTCCGGCGCAGGTCGGGAGGGCCCTGACCACCGCGGCGGCGACCGGGAAGGTCTCCGGCCGGGGCATCGGTTCGCCGGACAAGTTACTGCGGGTGCCCCGCGGGTAGGGCGAAGGAGCAGCGCGCCGGGGGGCCGGTCTCGTCCGTCGCGGACGAGGCCGGTCTTGTGTGTCGACATACGCGTGAGTAGTTAACAAAGTGCCGGATTGCCCACCCGAATAGGGTGGGAAGGCTCCTGCGGGTACCCCTCTCAGGAGCATCACGCAGGACCCACCTCCCCACACACATCCGCCTACCCACGTTGACGCGGACAGGAGCGGTCATGCCCGCCAAGCACCATTCGCCAGCACCCCCCAACCGCCGCACCACCGGGGCGCGCGCACCCGGCGGCGAAGCACGCCCCGCGCGCCCGGCCGAGGCCGCTCCACCGGCCTCGCCACCACCACGCGCGAGCGAGACGACCGCGGTCGGGCGCATACCCGTCCTGGACGTCCGCCCGGTGGTCCAGCACGGCCGCCGGCCGGCCAAGGCCGTCACCGGTGAGAGCTTCGAGATCTCGGCGACCGTGTTCCGGGAGGGGCATGACGCGGTGGCCGCCAATGTCGTCCTGAAGGACCCCGAGGGCCGCCCCGGTCCGTGGACGCCGATGCGTGAGCTGACCCCGGGGACGGACCGGTGGGGGGCCACGGTCACCGCCGGGGAAACCGGCCTGTGGACGTTCACCGTCGAGGCTTGGGGGGACCCGGTCAGTACCTGGCGTCATCATGCCCGGATCAAGATCCCGGCGGGCATGGACACGGACGTCGTCCTGGAGGAGGGCGCGCGTCTGTACGAGCGGGCGGCCGCCGGTGTGCCCGAGGAGGAGGGACTGCGCGACGTGATCCTCACCGCCGTCGACGCCCTGCGGGACGAGAGCCGTCCCGCGGCGTCTCGTCTGGCGGCGGCGTTGACGCCGGAGGTGGACGAGGTCCTGGCCCGGCATCCGCTGCGGGAGCTGGTCACCAGCAGTGAGCCGTTGCCGCTGCTGGTGGAGCGGGAGCGGGCGTTGTACGGCTCGTGGTACGAGTTCTTCCCGCGCTCGGAGGGCACGCGCGAGCAGCCGCACGGCACGTTCCGTACGGCCGCGCGCCGGTTGCCGGCGATCGCGGCGATGGGTTTCGACGTGGTGTACCTGCCGCCGATCCATCCGATCGGGACCACGTTCCGCAAGGGGAGGAACAACACGCTCTCTCCCGGTCCGGACGATGTGGGGGTGCCGTGGGCGATCGGGTCGCCGGAGGGCGGGCACGACGCGGTGCACCCGGGCCTGGGCACGCAGGAGGACTTCGCCTGGTTCGTGCGGCGGGCGCGGGAGCTGGGCATGGAGGTGGCGCTGGACTTCGCGTTGCAGTGCTCTCCGGACCATCCGTGGGTGCACAAGCACCCGGAGTGGTTCCATCACCGCCCGGACGGCACCATCGCCTATGCGGAGAACCCGCCGAAGAAGTACCAGGACATCTATCCCATCGCCTTCGACGCCGACATGGACGGGCTGGTCGCCGAGACGGTGCGGGTGCTG
>NZ_JBEOSZ010000004.1:0-11521 GCF_040303285.1 Streptomyces sp. NPDC096046
TTCTCCGTCACCGGAGTGGTGGCGAGCCGGTGGGCGGAGACGGTCACGCCACCGCTCACCGCGGCCGACGTACCGGCGGAGGAGTTGGGCCGGCGTGCCGTCGACCTGCTCGTGGAACGGCTCGACCAGCCCGGCGCCCCGGCTCGGCACCACCTGCTGACACCCCCCGTCTCGCTGCGGGCCAGCACCGGGCCCGCCTCCGGCTCCCAGCGCCCAGGAGGTGCAGGTACGGCGCGGTGACCATCGACCCGACGTGAACGCCGGGGGCCGCGCTCATGACCGGGCGAGCCGCTCGGCCGGTCGTGGAGGCGCTCCATGCGGTCCTCGGACCTGCGCTTCATCAGGGGGCTGCGCGGGATGCGTGCGCCGTCGGCGCCGGCGGTGATCTGCGGGTGGCGTGCGGTGAACGCGTCGCGACAGGCCGCAGGGTGCTCAGGAACACGGGGCCGGATTCCGCCATGCCGTCGGCCAGGACCCGCGCGCACGCCACGTCGACGGCGGTGAGGGCGGCGAGCTCCACCGCCGGGAGTAGCCGGCGACGTCCAACTCCGGCTGGTGGTACGGCTCCAGTGCCTGGGAGGCGATGACGAGGTCGGCTCAGCGCGCAGGGCGGCCCGGCGGCCGGCCCCGAGGCCACGCCCGGGGCGTCGGCGACGCGCTCCAGGGACGCGGTCATCGCGCCCGCTCGGCCGCACCCTTGGTGACCTTGCCGTCGCCGACCTGCCGGACGATCCGGCCGCTCTCGCCCGCCACGCGCGCACTCCGCCGGTCTCTCGTCGTCGGCCGTTCGCGGACCCCTGGCTCTACCGCGCTCGCAGGAGAGCCAAGGGTCCGGGCAACAAGGGCGTCAGGGGGTGTAGACGGTGGGGCGTGGAGCCGTCGGCATGGCGTTGCCGATGAAGAAGCTCGGGTGCGGGGGCTGGTTGTAGGCGGTGTTCTGCCAGGCCAGCGCCGTGCGGTACTGGGTGTCGTGGAGCAGGGTCGTGATCTTCGTGTTGGTCTGGTGCGGGGTGGAGTAGATCCGCAGCGCCCTGTTGTCGCCGGTGCGCCAGACGACCTCCTCGCGCCAGTCGCCGAGGATGTCACCGGACAGGGCCGGAGTGGACTTGGTGCCGTTGTTGGACGCGACGCCGGAGCCGGTGAGCAGCCGGGTTTCGCCGGAGGTGCCGTACTTGTCGACGCGGGTGCCGTCGAGGAGTTCGCGGAGGGGGTCGCCGTCCCACCAGGAAAGGAAGTTGACGCTGGACGGCTCCCTGCCCAGGGAGGCTCCGGTGGCGGAGCGCAGGGTGGTGTCGGTGGCGGACCAGGCCTCGGCGCCCGCGCTGCCGGCGTAGATGTCGGCGGCGACGCCCCGGCCGTTGTCGGAGCCCGACGCCGTCTGCCACAGCCTCGCACCCGTGCGGGCGTCGGCCATCCAGGAGCCGGGCTTGCCGGAGTCCTCGGAGACCTTGAAGTACTCCAGGCCCGGACGGGAGGGGTTGAGGTCGCCGACGTGGCCCGCGTCGCCGTGGCCCAGCCTGGTGGTCCACAGGCCGCTGCCGTTGTCGTCCACGGTCATCGCGCCGTAGACGATCTCGTCCCTGCCGTCGGCGTCGACATCGGCGATGGACAGGCTGTGGTTGCCCTGGCCGTCATAGCCCTTGCCGCTGTTGCTGGAGGAGTTGGTGTCGAAGGTCCAGCGGCGGGTGAAGGCGCCGTTCCGCCAGTCCCAGGCGGCTATCACCGATCGGGTGTAGTAGCCCCGCGCCATGATCAGCGAGGGGCGGGCGCCGTCGAGGTATGCGGTGCCCGCCAGGAAGCGGTCGACGCGGTTGCCGTAGTTGTCGCCCCAGGAGGAGACGGTGCCGCGGCCCGGGACGTAGTCGACGCTCTGCATCGCCTTGCCCGTCCGGCCGTTGAACATCGTCAGGAACTCGGGCCCGGACAGCACGTAGCCGCTGGAGTTGCGGTGGTCGGCGGAGGAGCTGCCGATGACCGCGCCGGTGCCGTCGCGGGTGCCGTCGGCGGTCTTCATGGCGACCTCGGCCTTGCCGTCGCCGTCGTAGTCGTACACCTGGAACTGCGTGTAGTGCGCGCCGGAGCGGATGTTGCGGCCCAGATCGATGCGCCACAGGCGGGTGCCGTCGAGCTTGACGCCGTCGACGATGGTGTTGCCGGTGTAGCCGGACTGGGAGTTGTCCTTGGCGTTGGTCGGCTGCCACTTCAGTACGAGGTCCAGGGCGCCGTCGCCGTCGAGGTCGCCGACGGAGGCGTCGTTGGCGTCGTAGGTGTAGGCCGAGTTGCCCGGAGCGGTGCCGCCCGCGGGCGGGGAGATCGGCACGTCCTTGTAGCCCGCGCGGAACTGGATCGCGGACGCCGACGCGGCCTGCTCGGTGCCGTTGACGACGGCACGCACCGTGTAGTCGGCCGAGGCGGCGGCGCCCGCGTCGAAGTAGTTCGTCGAGGCCGTGACGGGCGAGGAGTTGAGTCTGGTGCCGCCTCGGTAGACGTTGAACGACACGTCGTTCGGATCGGTCGCCAGCCACCGCCATGACACAAGGTTTCCGCTGTCGGTGTGCACGCTGGACAGGCCGCGGTCGAGCTTCTCGACCTGCCTGGCGCTCGCCGCTTGCGCGGTCTGCGGGAGTGCGACGAGCGCGGAGACGGCCAGGGTGGCGGCCAGGATGCCGCCGACGAGACGGCCGCCGGGCCGCTGGGGCGATCGCCATGGTCGTGGCGTGGTGCGGGGGTGCGGGTGCGAGCCGGTCACGGTGGCCTCCGGGGCGTGGGGGGTATGGGAACGCTCCCATGGGGAGGGTAAGAACGGGCTGATGCCTCGTCAAGGATCGTGTCCGCTCCGCTGTTCGGTCGTGTTCGGATCCGTGAGTTTCTCGTGCCTCATGGATTGACAGCCAGGTGGCGGACCTTGACACTGCGGGATGCGCCTCAGCGGGCACCTGGGGTCGAAGGTCGTCGAACCGGTCGACTCGCCCGCGAACTCTGTTGTGCCGGACGGCAGTTCACAGCGATTTCCGTACCGCCACCTTCCCATTCGAGGAGGAGCGTTTCGTGCCCACCTGACACGTTGTGAACGCTCCCAGCATAGGCGGGCGAATCACCCCTGCTTCAGGCCGTCAGCAAGCAGAACTCGCCTCTGGCCGCCCACACCTGCGCTGACCGACGCAAGGGCCCCTTCCCCGGGAGGAAACCGATGAAGAACCTACGGACCGTCGTCACCACCGCGCTGGTGATCGCCCTGTCGAGCCTCGGCCCCAGTGCCGCCTCAGCGGCCGGCAGTGCCGCGACGCGCTGCTCCGGCGGCCCCGGCACCGCTGCCCCCGTCGCCCGAGCGGCCGCCCAGCCGGTCACCGTGTGGCTGGCCGGCGACTCGACCATGGCCAACCCGGGCTCGGCCCGCTGCCCGGTCGGCTGGGGCAGCCGGTTCGACGCGCTGTTCAACGCCGATGTCACCGTCAGGAACCAGGCCGTGGGCGGCCGCAGCATCCAGACCTGGATGTACGAGGGGAACGTCAGCAGCACCAAGGGCTCGGACGGCGAGTGCCGACTCACGTCCCAGGGCTACTCGGCACGCTGGCAGTCGATGCTGAACGCGAGCACCGGGATGAAGGCGGGCGACTACCTGTTCATCCAGTTCGGCATCAACGACTCCTCCTCGACCTGCCCCCGGCACGTCGGCCCCGCCCGCTACCGACAGTTGATGACCACGATGGTGCAGGCCGCCCTGGCCCGGGGAGCGCACCCGGTGCTGCTCACGCCGGTCGCCGCGATCACCTGCTCGGGAAGCACGGCGACGAAGAACCGGGGCTTCGTGAACGAGACCTTCGCCGTCGGCTCCGCCACCAGGACGCCGGTCGTCGACCTGCAGTCGCTGAGCGTCTCCCTCTACAACAGCCTGCGCTTCTGCCCGCACAACGGCGACTACGGATCGGGTCCCGTGGGCGCCTTCTTCTGCAATGACCGCACCCACTTCGAGACGTACGGCGCAGAGCGGATCGCCGGACTCGTCGCCCGTGACGTCCGACGGCAGAACCTCCCGCTCGCCGCGTACCTCAGGTAGCGCCGCGAGCCGCTCGTGCGGGGCAAACGTTGCCTGCTGCGGCACTGGCTAGCATGGCTGCCGGCATCCGAAGACGCCGTGTCGGCCTCCCGGCCGACCGGCTCGGCCGAGGGCAGGAAGGCGCAGCACGATGACGGGGCTCAGCGACGCCGTCGCACTCGACGACCCGGTGGGCGAATCGCTCCGCGGGCGCCACGCACACCTCGCCCGCCGGCTCGGCGGCGCCGTCACCTACGTCCCCGGGGTCGCGACCTTCTCCGCGGTGTCCGTCGAGCCGGACGCCGAAGCATGGACGGACCTGGCCAAGCTGCTGGGACCGGGCGAGTTCGCCGACATGTTCAGCTGCCCGTTCCTGCCGCCGTCGGACTGGGAGCCGGTCTTCGTCCTCGAAGGCCGCCAGATGATCTGGACCGGCGACAGCGGCCCCGACCCCTCTGCCGCCGAGCTCGGCTCCGGCGTCGTCGAGCTCGGCGCGGAGAGCGTGCCCGACATGCTCGGGCTCGTCGAACGGACCCGCCCGGGGCCCTTCTGGCCACGCACGCACGAACTGGGCACCTATCTCGGCGTCCGCGACGGCGGCACACTCGTGGCGATGGTGGGGGAGCGGCTGAGGCCTCCCGGATGGACCGAGATCAGCGCCGTCTGCACCGCCCCCGAGGCACGCGGGCAAGGCCACGCGGTCCGCCTGCTGCGCGCGCTCGTCGCGCGGATCGTGGCGCGCGGTGAACGGCCCTTCCTGCACGTGGCCGAGGCGAACACCGGCGCGCTCGCGTTGTACGAACGGCTCGGGTTCGAGACCCGCAAGCACGTGACGTTCCGCGGCTTCCGCACCCCGTGAGCCGCCGGATCCGTTTCCGCTCGCCCGCCCCGCGCGGTGGCGCCGGCCCCGTGGAGCGCATCCCTTCGCAAGGTTCCGCCCCGACCCTTCAGCGGGCCGACGACAGGAGGGACCGTTGACGTGCGAAACCGCGACGGCGGGGCCGACCGACGCTGGAGCATCGGGTGACGCGGAGCGATTCCGGCCCCTGCGCACGCCTCACCAGGCCGCGTCCTCCCACTGGTCCAGCAGGGCTTCGGCCGACACCTCCTCTGGCTCGCCGACCGGGCTCCGGGTCGACTGTTCGGTCCAGATGACCTTGCCGCGGGCCAGGTAGCGGGTGCCCCACCGCCGGGCGAACTGGGCGACGAGGAACAGTCCCCGTCCGCCCTCGTCGGTGGTCGCGGCCCGGCGCAGATGGGGTGAGGTGCTGCTGCCGTCGGCGACTTCGCAGATGAGGCTGTCGCCGTCGTGCAGCACCCGCATCCGGATCGGTTCGATGCCGTAGCGGATGGCGTTGGTGACCAGCTCGCTGATGATCAACTCGGTCGTGAACGCCATCTCCTCCAGTCCCCAGGTCCTCAGCCGCCCGGTGACCTCCGCCCGGATGCCCGCGACGACCGCCGGATCACCGGGCACGTCCCACTCGGCCACCTGGGACGGATCCAGCAGCCGGGTGCGGGCGACGAGCAGGGCGATGTCGTCACTCGACCGGGTTGGAAGCACCGCGTCCAGGACGTCCCGGCAGGTCTCCTCGGGACCCCGGCCCGCATGTGCCAGCGCGTCACGCAACGCCTCCAGACCGTAGTCGACGCCCCGTTCCCGGTCCTCGATCAGCCCGTCCGTGTAGAGGACCAGCCGGGAACCCTCGGGGAGGGCGAGTTCGGCGGTCTCGAAGGGCAGACCGCCGCCCAGGCCGAGCGGCGGGGAACCGGGCACCCGCAGGAATTCCACGGTGCCGTCGGGATGCACCAGCGCCGGTTCCGGATGCCCGGACCGGGCCAGGGAGCACATCCCGGACGCCGGATCGTAGATGGCGTAGAGACAGGTGGCGCCCGACACGCTCTCGCTGTCCCGCTCGGTGTTCCCGTCACCGTCGCTGTCGTCGTCGATCCGCGCGACCAGCTCGTCCAGATGTCCCAGGAGCTCGTCCGGGGGCAGGTCCAGGGCGGAGAAGTTGTGCACCGCGGTGCGCAGCCGGCCCATCGTCGCCGCGGCATGAAGACCGTGCCCCACCACGTCCCCGACCACCAGCGCGACCCGTGCACCGGGCAGCGGAATGACGTCGAACCAGTCGCCGCCCACGCCCTCCAGGGCCGGCAGATAGCGGTGGGCGACCTCCACGGCCGCGTGGTCGGGCAGGGAGCCGGGCAGCAGGCTGCGCTGAAGTGTCTCGGCCAGGGTGTGTTCCCGGGTGTAGCGGCGGGCGTTGTCGACGGCCAACGCCGCCCGGGCGGCCAGTTCCTCGGCGAAGGCGAGATCCTCCGCGCCGAAGGGAACACCGTCCGCACGCCAGAAGCCCGCCATGCCCAGCACCACCCCGCGGGCCTGGAGCGGCACCGCGATCAGGGAGTGAAAACCGAGGTCCAGCAAACGCCGGGCGCGAGCGGGGTCCTGGGCGTTCATCCAGCCGCCCGGTGCGGCCAGGTCGACGTCCAGGACCGCACGGCCGCGCTCGGCGCCGACGGCCGCGGGCGATGTGGGCACGAAGCGGATCAGCTCACCCACCGGGTGGAGGGACCGGACACCGTCGGCGCCGTGCACCGCCACCCGGCGCATCCCCGGGCCGCGCCCGGCCGGCACCGCGCCGCGCAGGATCGGATCGAGCAGATCGACCGTCGCGGCGTCGGCGAACCGGGGGACCGCCACCTCGGCCAGTTCCTGCGCGGTGCGCACCACATCCAGAGTGGTTCCGATCCGCACCCCCGCCTCGTACAGCAGCCCCAGCCGTTCCCGGGCCACCTCCGCCCGCCCCGCCAGGGCACGCAGCTCCGTCGTGTCACGCAGCGTGGCCACGCTGCCCGCAGGGCGGTCGTCGGGGTCGACCGGCCGCACGTTGACCGCCAGCAGCCGGTCGCCGGCCAGGTGCACCACGTCGGTGACCGGCCGGCCCGAACCCAGCAGCGCGGCGGTGCCCGCCTCCAGACCGAGATCACCGACCCGGCGCTCCTCGGCGTCGTCGGGCAGGTCCAGCAGCCGCCGGGCCTCGTCGTTGGCGAGCAGCAGCCGTCCGTCGCCCCCGATGATCAGTACGCCCTCCCGCACCGCGTGCAGCACCGCGTCGTGGTGCTCGTACATCCGGGTCATCTCGGACGGGTCCAGGCCGCGCGTCTGCCGCCGCAGCCGCCAGGAGACCAGCGCGGTCCCGCCCGCGGCCACCGCGAGCGCCCCGCCGGCGAAGCCCAGCAACTGCGGCAGCTGGTCCTGCACCACGTCGTCGACGCTGGCCACGGTGACCCCGACCGATACGAAACCGGCGACGCCGATCCCGTTGGTGTCGTAGACGGGAACCGTCGTGTCCACGGCAAGGCCCAGGCTGCCCTCGAACGTCTTGGTGAACGCGTCTGGATCATCCGTGACGGAGGGTGGTCCCGACCGGCCCCTTCTGTCCTGCGGCTTTGGTCAGTGTTTACCAGGAAAAGCGCCGCCTTCACAGATGTGGTGGGAGGGAGTCCCTCACGTATCCGCGGCCTTTGTCGACGACGTCGCGGAGCGGTCGAGCCCCCCGCTCACCGACTGCCGGCCCGCCGGGGATCAGGCCGGTGGAGCATCCGAACGGCCTGTCGACGGCGCAGGGAGCGGGTGTACGTCTGCGTCGATGGCTCGGGAGCGGCTGCGGGACGCCGCAGGCGCCGCAGGGGGGCGCGGCGCCGGATCGGCCCGCCGAGCAGTCGGCCCTCGCGTTCTGAGCCGGACCGGAGGCGACGCACACCGCTGCGCTCAGCGATCGTCGGCCCGCTACCGAAGCAGCTCCACGGAGAGATGCGAGGACAGCGCGCCGAGGAAGCCGGCCGCGTCGAAGATCTCGCCGGCGGAGGCGACGCCGATCGTCCGGGTCTGCCCGCCGAGGATGCGGTGGACCGCCTCCACCACGAGGGGGGCCGTCACGGCGTAGATGTCCTGCCCCCGCGCATCCGGCACGCCCAGGAACTGCCGGAGAAGAGCGACGACAGCGTCGACAGCATCGCGACGGCCACCGGCCTGGGGACCGCCATGACACAGCGCCGCCACTTCGACCGCACGGTCGGCGTGCCCCGGACGCCTACCGCAGGACGTACCGCTCACGTACGTCCTGATGCTCACGCACGTCCTGATGGAGGAGGATGCTACGCCCGCCCGGCGCCGCGCAGGACGGCGAACACCCCTCGGGCGTGAGTGCCGTCCGGCATCTGCCGGGAGCCGCTGACCTGGCCGATCGCACCCTGCGCAGGGAGCGTCGAACCGGCCGGGGCGGGCCGCCGGACCCGGTGCACGCGCAGGGCCGTGCCCTGCGGTGTGGTCAGCGTGGCCCTGGGGCGTCGGCGGCGGTGAAGTCCGTGGGGAGGGAGCCGTCACCGGTCCCGGTGACGACGACCTCGCGGTCGGGGACGTCGCTGAGGTTCTGGTCCTGGGCCTGCACCCGGCCCTTGATCAGGGCCGCCGACTGGCCGACCGGTACGGCGTCCTGGCAGCCGTCGTAGGCCCAGCGCCTCCCCAGCACGCCGTGCTCCATCGTGCCCACGAGAGCGTGCTCCGCCCCTTCGAGCGGGGCGTAGGCGCTGTCAGTTCCGTAGTGCTCGGTGAACTGCTGTGCCTCCGGCTGTCCATGGTGCGATGAGCGCGGCGGCCAGGGAGACGGCGGCCAGGAGGAAGAACAGCGGTCCGTAGCCGCCGAGGGGTATGGCCAGGGCGGCGCCGGCGAACGGCGCGAGCGCTGCTGCTGTGTGGGCGGGCGCGGCGAGGAGTCCGGACAGGCGGCCGTAGTGGATGGTGCCCCAGCGGTCGGTGATGGCGGTGGCCTGGAGCAGGGTGAGGTTGCCGCGGACCGCGCCGGCCACGATCGACACGGCGATGAGGAGGGCGTACGGGCCGGCGACTGTGGCAAAGGCGCCGGTGGTCAGTCCGCCGAGCGCGATCAGAATCGTGGTCCGGGCTGTGGCGGTGGTTCGGCGGGCGAGGGTGGCGTACAGGGTGCGGCCGAGGGTTTGTCCGGCGCCGCCGAGGCCGAGGGCCCAGGCGGCCTGGCTGGTGGTGTACCCGCGTTCCAGCAGGAGGGGGACGAGGGCGATGACGACGGCGTACATCGCGAAGCCCGAGAGGGTGAAGGCGGCGGCGAGCAGGAGGAAGGGCCGACTGCGCCCGACCTCGGCCGCGCCATCGGCCGCGTGCGCCGGGCTGGTTGGGGCGTAGGGCCAGGGTGCGCGCAGTGCCAGGGCGTGGGCGGGGATGGTGACGGCGGCGAGGATGCCGGCGAGCACGAGGTAGGTGTGGCGCCAGGACAGGTGGTCGGCGAGGGCCGCGGTCAGGGGTGCGAAGACGGTGGAGGCGAGCCCGCCGGCGAGGGTGAGGATCGTGAGGGCGCGCACGTGGTCGGGGGCCCACCACCGGGTGAGGGCGGCGAACGCCGGCTGGTAGAAGGTGGAGGCCATCGCGAGTCCGCCCAGCGCCCAGCCGGCGAAGAAGACGGGGAGGTTGGGGGCCGCGGCCACGATCAGCAGGCTGACCACGCCGCACACAGAGCCGACCGTCATCACGGCGCGTGGGCCGCGCCGGTCGAGGATGCGCCCGACGCGAATCCCGGCGAGGGCGGAGACGAGGAGACCGAGTGAGAACGCCGCGGTGGTCGCCCCGGCCGGCCATCCCGTCGCGGTGGTGATCCGGGGGTTGAGGACGGGGAAGGCGTAGTAGACGATGCCCCAGCTCACGATCTGCGTGGCGCAGAGGGCGGGCAGGGCGGCGCGAGGCCGCGACCGGTCCCCTGTTCCGGTCGCGGCCCCGCTGCCTCGGTTACCGAGGTCGGTCACGAGCCGCAGCAGCCGCCCGCCGGAGCCTCGGCCGCCGCCGCGACCGAGGCGGGGGCGGCGAGTTGAACGGGCTGCGGCGCGGGCGCGCAGCAGCCGCCGCCGTCGGCCTGCTGGATGTCCGGGGTGTCGAAGAGGCCGGCGCCGCCGCAGACTCCGGTCTCGGGGAGAGTGAGTTCGACGCGGTCGGCGGACTCGAGGTCGCCGGCGATGGCGGCGGCGGCGGAGCGGACCTGCTCGTAGCCGGTCATGGCCAGGAAGGTCGGGGCGCGGCCGTAGGACTTCATCCCGACCAGGTAGACGCCGGGTTCGGGGTGGGAGAGCTCGCGGTGGCCGTGCGGGTAGACGGTGCCGCAGGAGTGCTGGTTGGGGTCGATCAGCGGAGCCAGCGCGACCGGCGCCCGGAGGCGCTCGTCGAGACCGAGACGGAGTTCGTCGAGGAAGGACAGGTCGGGGCGGAAGCCGGTCAGGACGATCACCTCGTCGACCGGGTCCAGGCGGCGGCCGTCCTCGCCGACCAGGACCAGGCGGCCGTCGGTGTCGCGCTCGATCACCTCGGTGCGAAAGCCCGTGACGGCGTCCGCGTGGCCTTCGTCGACGGCCGCCTTCGCCGCCAGGCCCAGGGCGCCGCGCGCCGGGAGCTGGTCGGCTTCGCCGCCGCCGAAGGTGGAGCCCGAGATGCCCCGTCGCAGGATCCACACGCCCTTGGTTCCCGCGCCGTCGTCGGACTTGGCAAGGTCGGCCAGGTAGGCGAGGGCGGTGAAGGCGGAGGCACCGGAGCCGATCACGGCGGTGCGCTTGCCCGCGTACCGGGCGCGGACGGCGGGGTTCTTCAGGTCCGGGACGCGGTAGGTGATCCGGTCTGCGGCGGCCTTTTCGCCCAGGGCCGGGAGGCCGCTGCCGCCGGCCGGGCCGGGCGTGGTCCACGTTCCGGAGGCGTCGATGACGGCGCGGGCGAAGACGCGCTCCTCACGGCCGTCGGCGTAGGCGACGTGCGCGACGAAGGGCTGCTGCTCGCGGTCGGCGTCCACAATCCGGTCCCGGCCGGCCCGGGAGACACCGGTGACGAGGGCCCCGGTGCGGACGCGGTCGCCCAGGACGTCGGCGAGCGGCTGCAGGTACTGCTCGGCCCAGTCGCCGCCGGAGGGGTAGGCGGCCGGGTCGGGGCGGGTCCAGCCGGTGGGTGCCAGGAGCTTTTCCGCGGCCGGGTCGACGACCTCGCCCCAGGTGGAGAACAGGCGCACGTGGCTCCATTCGCGCACCGCGGAGCCGGCCCTCTGGCCGGCTTCCAGGACCAGGGGCTCGATGCCCTGGTCGAGCAGGTGGGCGGCGGCGGCCAGGCCGGAGGGTCCGGCCCCGATCACGACGACGGGCAGCTCGGTGGTGGCGGGCGCGTTCACGGCGACTCCTTGCGTGTTTCGACATCTGTCGATGGCTTGCGCGGCCCAGCATGGCAGCTGTATTGATGAGCGTCAACATAGACGTTCGTCGAAATCGGGGAACTCGTGGAGCACATCGACGTCGCTGTCATCGGCGGGGGGGGGGGGGGGGGGGGGGGCGGCCGGGGGGGGGCCCCCCCGCGCGGGCGGGCCGGGGGGGGGGGGGTGGGGGCGGCGGGGGCCCGCCCGGCGGCCGCGGGGGGGGGCC
>NZ_JBEOSZ010000004.1:11531-15023 GCF_040303285.1 Streptomyces sp. NPDC096046
GGCGGCCGTGAGGAAGCGGACGCGCACGCCCTTGTACGGAGCGGACTCGATCAGGCGCAGGGACTCCAGCTCGCGCAGGGCCTCACGGACTGCTGCCGCGTCGCGGGCTGCGGCCTGTGGTGCCGGAGGCGTCCGCCCGAGCGGCCGGGCCGTGGCCGCGGTACTACGGCAGCCTCACCCTCTTCTCGCCCGCCCGGTACCGCTCCCTGACCCGGGATGCCGTTCCCCGGCGCCGACCGCGACCGCCACCCGCACCGCGACGAGGCCGTCGCCCACCTCACCGCCTACGCCGACCACGTGGACGCCGGCATCCGCACCAGCTGCCGCGTCACCGCGGTCCGCCGCACCGACGTCAGCTTCGCGGTGGAGCTGAAGGACGGCGGGCGACCGGAGGCCGCCACGACGGCGCGTGCGGACAGCGGGCGTTCGGACGTCCGCACCGGCCGGCGCTGCCGGGCCTTGAGGAGTTCACCGGGCAGACGCTCACCCTGGCGGCGGCCTTGGGGCCCGCCGCGCGTGGGACGTCCGGGTCCCGTCCACGACGGCATCGGCCGAGGGCCCGCTGTGCGCTCAGCTGCCCACCGTGCTGCGGAAGTCGCGCAGGGCAACGGACAGCAACGGCCGGTGCCGGGCAAGGACGGACAAGGGAGCCTCGGACTCAGTCGTGACGCGGCCGCGGCCCAGCCCCGGTCGCCCGCTGATCCGCATGGGGACGCGGCACACCGTGCCGTCGGACAACTGCTGGATCAGAAGGCCCCGGGCGGGCAGCCGGACCGGCAGCCGCAGCACGTCGCCGTAGGTGAAGCGGACAGGCGGAACGCCGGTGGCGGTCAGTTCCGCCCGGGCGCTCCCGCGGTCCGCGTGGAGCGTGATCGCGCCCAGCTCCTTCGGGATGCCCCACAGCGCCCGTCCCCCGGCCAGGGACCGTTCGTCGTCGACCCAGGCGGCCACGGTGCTGGCGGCGACGCGGTGCCCCTGACGTACGGCCAGGGCGATGAGGAACTCACGGTAGGCGAGGACACCGCCGGGCCGGTAGTCGACCCAGAAGGTGACCAGCGTGGCGCGGCGCCGCACGATCCACGGGTGGGCCCCGGAGGGGAGGGACCAAGGCGGCAGTTCGGCCGCGGGGACGCGCCACAGCGAGACGACCATGTCGCCGGTGAGGCGCCACGGCGAGGGAGGGAAGGGGACGGCCGGCTGCTCCATGGTGCGACCCCTTCCCTCGGCTCGGACGGGGCACGGGTGGCCGTGTCCGTCTCTGCTGCGATGGTGCCTGTGCGGAAGGACACGCGCAAAGGGCGCGGGTCAGCGGTCCTTGGCCAGTGCAACGAGTTCGGCGAACAGTCCGCCTGCGTGGACGAGGTCCTCGTAAGTCCCCTGCTCGACGACCCGGCCCTTGTCCATGACGAGGACGCGGTCGGCGAGGCGGGTGTTCTCCAGTTGGTGGGTGACGACGATCGTCACGCGCTCGGCGGCGATCCGCTTGATCTCCAGGAAGATGGCGTGCTCGCCACGGGCGTCCATCTGGGAGGTCGGCTCGTCCAGGATGAGGAGCGGTGTCCGGCGGTACAGGGCGCGTGCGCACACCAGGCGCTGCCACTGGCCGCCGGAGAGCTCGGCGCCGCCCCACAGTTCCTTCGCGAGGAGCGTGTCGAGCCGGCGGGGCAGTTTCTCGATCGCCTCGCGCATGCCGACGGCGTCGACCACGTCCCACACGGGACCGTCGTCGAACGTCTTCGGCTGTCCGAGAGTGATGTTCTCGCGGGCGCGCAGGGGCCAGCAGGCGAAGTTCTGCGGCACCAGCGCGGTTCGTTTCCACACGGCGTCGGGGTCGGCCCGGGCGAGGTCGACGCCGTCCCACAGCACGCGTCCCTTGTCGGCCAGGAGGATTCCGGTGATCAGCTTGGCGAGGGTGGACTTGCCCGAGCCGTTCTCACCGACGATCGCCAGGATCTCTCCCCGGCGGAGGGTGAGCGACACCCCGGCGACGGCCGGTTCGTCCTTGCCCGGGTACCGGTGGACGACCTCGTCGAGGCGGATCTCGTCGACGCGTTCGGGGATGGTCGACGCACCGCGCCGCGGGGCGCGTTCGGCGGCCAGATCGAGGAAGGCCCGCATGTCGGCCAGATAGAGCGAGGTGTGGAACATCGCGGCGCCGTGGATGACGAACTGGCCGAGCGCGGCGAGGGTGGTCTGCACGGCGACGACGGCTGTGGCGGCGACGGGCAGGGCGACCCGGCCACCGGAGGCCAGCCAGGCGAGGGTGGCCCAGGTGCACAGCAGGAACACTCCGCCCAGGGCGCTGGTGGCCAGCATGATGCGCAGCTGGCGCGGGGCGGCGGTGAGGGTGCGCTGATCGATGCGGTCGGACAGCGCCCGGTACCAGTGGATGAGATAGCCGGTCATGCCGTTGGCGCGTACCTCGTCGCCGTACCGGGAGTAGGTGGCCCACCAGCGCATCATCGAACGCACGTTGCGGTCACCGACGTTGAGGTAGTGGGTCTCGTAGTCGACGCGCGCGGACAGGACGGCTCCGGCGCCGGCCGGCAGGACGGCCAGGAGCAGCACGGGCAGCATCAGAGGGTGCAGTGCCGTGATGACTCCGCTCGCGGCGATCATGCGGATCAGGGCGGACAGGAACCGCTGGGCGTCCTGGACCATCAACCGGGTGCGGGTGACCCCGACTTCGGCGGCTTCCTGCCGGTCGGCGAAGCCGTCCTCGCCGTAGGCGGAGCTTTCCACCCGGCACACCGCGGCGACCAGGGCGATGTCCGCTTCGGTCGTCAGCAGGGGAGTGATGCGGCCGTCGGCGTAAGAGGCGAGGGCACCGCTGCCCCGGCCCACGGCCGCGGCTGCCGTCACCACGACGAGGGCGGGCAGTGCACCGTGCAGCCGTTCGGAAACAGCGCCACCGCCGAGGACGTGTGTCATGGCCTGCGCGGTGAACGCGAGGACGACGGCCGCCGCGAGGCCGGTGAGGAGCTGGCACGCGAGGAGCAGGGCGACTCCGGTCCTGTCCACGGCCCACGCCATCCGCGCGGTGTGCATGAGGACCGAGGGAAGGCGGCGGCACATCGCAGCGAAACCGGCGTCGGCCAGCGGGTTCTTGCCGTGCTTCCCGCCGAACGTGAGAGTCGCGGGTGGGGGAGGGGGCGGAGGGTTCTCGTCAGCGGTCGAGGTGTCGGTGGTCGTCACCCGGTTCCTCCCGGAGGTCCGTGCCGCGCCCGGACGGCTCGGCGGTGCACGGCCTAACGAGCGGTGCACGGCCTAACGACGTGGCGCCCGAATCGAACGCGCTCGATTCCGGACGTGCGGGGACCCTTGCCGCACAAGGGATCGACCGGGGCGGCTCGTTGCTGGGGCCGATCACGGGAGCGCGGGGTTGGCCGAATCGCGGAGGCTTGAAACGCCTGTGGCATGTGGGATTTCGGCGGCCTTCGGGCGGGGGGAAGCCGACCTCGGGTCATTGCCCCAGGCCGGGGGTGTCACCGC
>NZ_JBEOSZ010000004.1:15121-32895 GCF_040303285.1 Streptomyces sp. NPDC096046
GCGTCCCGCGTCCCGCGTCCCGCGTCCCGCGTCCCGCGTCCCGCGTCCCGCGTCCCGCGTCCCGCGTCCCGCGTCCCGCGTCCCGCGTCCCGCGTCCCGCGTCGCCGGGCCGGGACACCACTGGGCGAGCGGCGCGAAAAGGGCGGTCTCCGGGCGCGCAGGGTGATGCGATCGAGCGACGGTCCCGGGGGTCCGCCGAAGAGAAGGCGACGGCCCGCGGACGCCCGCTCGGCCCGATGGTCCGAAAAATCCTCTTCCTTCTGTTTTGTCCTGACGGGTGTGGTTAACCGAGGAGAGTGCGCGAGGGACGGACGCCGGAGCACGAGGAGCCGGCGACGAGCCCCGGCACCCGGCCGGACGCGCCGAACGGCGGTGGTGGGCGATTATGCCGACGCCGCGGGCGGTCCGGGTCCCGACGACAGCAGATCCACGGGCGGTGCCTGAGGGAGAGGACCCATGAGCGAGATGGCGAACACGAGCAGCGGGCGCGCTCAGCAGGCCGGTCAGACGGCGAGGCAGGAGGCGTCGGCCACGGCCGGTCAGGCAAGGGAAGGGGCGAGTGAGGTCGTCGGCACGGCCGCCGAGCAGGTCAGAGCCGTCACCGGCGAGGCCAGGGCGCAGGCCGGCGCGATGGCGGGTGACCTGCGGTCACGGGTCGCTGAGGAGGCCGAGAACCAGGCGCGACGCGGAGCCCAGGTGATGCGGGAGTGGGCGGACGACCTGTCCGGTCTCGCCAAGGGCGCCGACAAGGACTCATCCGCCAAGAGCCTCGTGGTGCAGGCGGCCGATCGCGGTCACCGAGCCGCCGACTACCTGGAGGCACGAGGCGTGGGAGGTTTGGCCGGCGACCTTCAGGACTTCGCCCGCCGGCGTCCCGGCGCCTTCCTGGGTGGGGCGGTGCTGGCCGGGTTCGCCGTCGGCCGGCTGGCCAAGGCCGGCAGCAAGGCGGACGGTTCCGGCGAATCGTCGGCCCCGTCGGAGACCCCCGGCCCGCAGAGCCTGCCCGAGGACGCGGCGCCGCCGGAACTGCCGGGTTACGGGGAGGCGTGAGATGGCATCGCTCACGCCACACGCCACGCGGCGGTACGCCGCCGAGCACCGCGGGCAGGAGGACGCCTCTTTGGGGGAACTGCTCTCGACGGTGACGTCGGACGTGCAGCAACTGCTGCACCAGGAGGCGGAACTGGCCAAGGCCGAGATCCGGGAAGAGGCCACCAAGGCGGGCAAGGCCGCCGGGATGTTCGGCGGCGCCGGTTTCGCGGGCTACATGGTGGCCCTGTTCCTGAGCCTGGCGGCGATGTTCGGCCTGGGCAACGTCATGGACCTGGGATGGGCCGCGCTGATCGTCACCGCGGTGTGGGCGGTGATCGGACTGATCCTCTACCGCCGGGGCCGGACGCAGATGCGCACGGTGTCACCGAAGCCGGAGCGGACCATGCAGACGCTGAAGGAGGACATGCAATGGGCACGGCACCCGACCAGATAAGGGCCGACATCGAGAACACGCGGGAGAGACTGTCCGAGGACGTCTCCCGGCTGGCCGACCGCGCTCGTCCCCGGCGGATCGTACGACGCCGCACCCGGCGCGTCCGCGGCGCACTGCACGGAGCCCGGGAACGGGTGATGGGCAGCGCCTCGGAGATCACCGGGCAGGCCTCCGACCGCACCAAGCGGGCAACCCAGTCGGTGCAGGACACCACGGGCCAGGTCGCGGACTCCGCTCGCCAGACGGCCGAGCAGGCGGGTCAGGCGGCACGGCAGGCCCCGGAGCAGGCGATGCGGCAGACGCAGGGCAACCCGCTGGCGGCCGGCCTGATCGCCTTCGGCGCGGGACTGCTGACCGCCTCGCTGCTGCCCACCTCGCAGGCGGAGGAGAAGGCGGCTGAGCGGGCCGGGCAGGCCGTCGAGCCGGTGAAGCAGGCCGCGCTCGAGTCGGCGCAGCACCTGAAGGAGGACGCCACCGAAGCGGGCCGTCAGGCCGCCCAGGAGGTCAAGGACACCGCCTCCGAAGCCGCCCGCACCACCAAGGAACAGGCGAGTCACCAAGCCGGGCAGGTCACCGACCAGGCCCGTCAGTCCGCACAGGGCACGGCCGAGGAAGCACGCGGGCAGACCCGCGGCACCGGACCGTAGACCACCCGCGGCCCGCCTGGTCAGCCGTACGCGGACACCGGCGCGGCCCACCTCGACCCACCGTCTCCGGAGCCGATCGCAGGGGCCGGACACGGCGGAGTCGACCGCTGACGCACCAGTCGGTCGGCCATGTGCCACCGGGAGCCCGTGACAGAAAAGTCAGGAGAAACATGATTACCCGAGAGCAGATCCCCACCGTGCTGGACCACCCGGTCCATGACGCCAGGGGCGACAAGATCGGCGACGCCAGGCACGTCTTCTTCGACGACGTGACCGGTGAGCCCGAGTGGGTCAGCGTGCGGACCGGCATGTTCGGCACCAACGAGTCCTTCGTGCCCATCCATGACGCGGCCGTCATCGAGGACCACCTCGAGGTGCCGTTCGCCAAGGACCAGGTCAAGGACGCGCCCAACGTCGACGTCGACGCCGGCGGCCACCTGTCCGAGCAGGAGGAACAGCGCCTGTACGAGCACTACGGCATCGACTGGGATGCCGCCTGGCAGGACACGCGTTCCGGCACCGGAGAGACCACCGGCGCCGCGGACACCGGCCAGACCACCGGCACCGCCGACATCGGCCAGACCACCGGCACCGGCGACCACGCCATGACGCGGTCCGAGGAGGAGATGCACATCGGTGTCGAACGCCGCGAGGCCGGCCGGGCGCGGCTGCGCAAGTACGTCGTCACCGAGGAGCAGCAGTACACCGTCCCCGTACGCCATGAAGAGGTCCGTGTGGAGCGCGAGCCGATCACCGACGCCAACCGGGACAGCGCCATGTCCGGCCCGGACATCACCGAGGCGGAGCACGACGTCACCCTGTACGAGGAGGAGCCCGTGGTGGAGACCAGGGCGGTACCGAAGGAGCGGGTGCGTCTGACCACCGATGAGGTCACCGATGAGGAGACCGTCACCGGCGAGGTCCGCAAGGAACGCATGGAAACCGAGGGAACCGACGACGAGTCCGAGGACCGGCGGCGCCCCTGATCTCCAGTGAGCGCCCGAGAGGGAGGACCGAGGGTCCTCCCTCTCTCGTGGCGGTGGCGCGGGGGTGTTCGCGACGCATCCTGCCCGCCACGCGACCGTACTCGTTCACCCTCCGCCCGCTTCCCTGCACATTCATCTGGAAAATGCCAAAGCCTTCACCTGCGCCAAGCACATTCCGTAGTGTCGTGCTCACGTTCGCGGGAACGGCCGTGCAGGGGGAGGGGGTTCGGCGTGCCCGGAATCGACGAGAGTCTGCTGGAGGCCATGCGGCTACCAGGTGCTCGAGGGGCGTCGGTGGTCGACTGGATCAGTGGTCTCGCGCTGGGCGCGGTGGGTGACGCACCCGGTGGCGACGTGGAGGCGACGGCTGCGGAGACCGCGGAACTCGCCCGCCTCGCCACCGAGAGCGGCGCCCTCGCGCTGACCGGTGGTGAGCCGGGTGCACCGCCGGATGACGACCCGGGCGGTCCGTCCGGCAAGGAACCCCCCGTCCAGGACCTGATCATCACCAACGCCGACTCGTACCACCTGCTCAGGTTCGTCACCACGACGTTCGACAGCACCGTGTTCGTGCACCTGTGGCTCGACCGTCGCGAGGGGAACCTGGCCCTGGCCCGCATCCGGCTGGCCGAGATGACGGACCGGCTGGTGCTCGGATGACCCCGTCGACCCTGACGGCGCGCTCGGGCGAACCGGCCTCGGCCACGCTCGGCACCCTCGCCGCGCAGGGCGCCACCGGCGCCCTGTCCACCGAGTCGGGGATCGTCTACCTCTCGGCGGGACACGTCGTCCACGTCGAATCCGCCGTCACACCCGACCTCGGCGACCTGCTCACCCACAGCGGTGCGCTCGCCCCGGACGGCTGGTGGGAGGCGATCGACCGGGCCGGCCGCCGCTGCCGCGTCGGACGGCAGCTGGTGGACAGCGGCCACCTCGCCGCCGGCGCGCTGGAACTGTGCCACCTGGGCGCCCTGTTCGACGCGGCGTACTTCGTCCTCGCCCATGACGGCCCCGCGCTGCGGTTCCGCCCCGGAGCCGCACACTGGCTGGGGGCGGTCCGTTCCGTACCGGTGGCCACCGTCCTGCGGGAGTCCAGACGCCGTCGCGAACTGCTGCACCGCATATGGCCCGAGCCCGCCGTCGACCGGGCGCCTCTCGCCCGGGTGCCCGGGCCGGACACCGCCGACCTGCCGGTCCGCCGCGGCCGGACGCTCGCCCAGGTCGACGGTGTCCGCACCGCCGCCCAGATCGCCACGGCCCTCGCCTGCCGCACGTTCCACACCCTCGTGGAACTCCGCCGCCTCGCGGCGGCCGGGCTGGTGGCCCCCGTGGCCCCCACCCCCTCCCCGGCCGCAGCCCCCGTCCCCTCCCCAGCGTCCGCCCCCGCCCCCGCGTCCGCCGAGCCGGGCTCCACCCCTCGTCCCGCCGCACCGGACGAGCCCGACACCGCACTGCTGCGACGGCTCCTGCACGCCTTGGAGGCACTGTGATCCGCGCGCGAAGACAGCGTGCCGAAAGGAGACTGCTCATGGCCGTCGAGACCGACGTCCTGGACGAACTGCGTCGGCTCCGCACCCGCGTCCCCCGGCTGACGGGCTCCCTCGCGGCCACCGTCGACGGACTCGTCCTCGCCCACGACGTGCCGGACACCGAACCGGAGGGACTCGCGGCGCTCACCGCCGCCGCCTTGGGCGTCGCCTACCGCATGACCGACGCCGCCGCCCGCGGGGACTTCCGCGAACTGCTGGTGCGGGGCTCCGGAGGCTACGTGGCGACCTACGCCGCCGGAACGACCGCCGTCCTCACCCTCCTCGCCGAGGACCGCGTCAACGTCGGCCGCCTCCACCTCGAAGGCCGGCGCAGCGGCGCCCGGATCGCCGACCTCGTGGCCACACGCGTGGTGCCCGGCACCGGCCGCCACGCCGACCGGCCCGCGCCCGAGGAGCACCTCGCCACGGTGGCCCCGGGCGCGGATCGCCCCATCGGCACCCTCCCGGTACGCACCCCGCAGCGGCCCCCACACCCACCGGGCCCGCAGACCGGCATCTGAGCCATCCGAACCGCTTGACCCACCGAAGTAGAAGACCGAAGGAAAGGAACCGAGCGCATGGCCAACACGGAGACCGCGCTGAAGGAATGCCTGAGCTCCATCGACGGAGCGACCGCCGTCGCACTCGTCGACTACACCAGCGGCATGGCCCTCGGCACCCTCGGTGGCAGCAAGGACTTCAACCTCGAAGTCGCCGCCGCGGGCAACACCGACGTCGTGCGGTCCAAGCTGCGCACGATGGAGCACCTGGGGCTGAAGGAGGAGATCGAGGACATCCTGATCACCCTGAACACCCAGTACCACCTCATCCGCCTGCTGAAGGGACGCGGGGGCAGCGGCCTCTTCCTCTACCTCGTGCTCGACGGGAGCCGGGCCAATCTCGCGATGGCCCGCCACCAGCTGCGCCGCGTCGAAGCCGACCTGGAGGTCTGAACCGGCACCACCGGACGGGAGCCCTCCGCCACGGACACGTCGCGGAGGGCCCTTCCATGTCGCGCGGCGACGACCTGCGCGCAGCCGGCCGCGTCCACGGTCGGTGCCAGGACGGCCGCGCTGGACGTGCTGGTGGTGGGCGCGGGCCTGACCGGACTCGCCTCGCGACCCGACTGCGCGCCTGTAAAACGCCGTTCCGGATCGTGGACCATCACTCTGTGGATCGTGCTTTGGAGTCACGCGCCCCGGCGATCCAGCCCCGCAGGCTCAGCCGTGGAACGTGATGTACCCGTTGCGGTCCGGGTCGGAGCCGCTTCTGGTGTACGAGTGCACGTCGGCACGGCTGCCGGACGGCTTGTACACGTAGATCGTGTCCTTGTCGTTGTTCCACATGAAGTTGCAGTTGTCGCGGTAGACGACGTTCCTGGCGTCGGAGTCGGACCCGTTGCCGCCGCGCAGCTTGACGTAGTCACCCGGCTGGAGGGTGTGGCTCGCGGTGAAGGTGAACTTGTTGCCCGCGGCGTCCTTCACGACGTACCCCTTGAGGTTCACCGTCGTCGAACGTGAGTAGTTCTTGATGGTCAGGTACTCCTCGGCGGTGTTCCCGCCCGAGCAGCGGTTGGAGTCCCTGCCGGGAGCGTCGTACTGGATGCCCCGGATCTTCAGCGCGGAGTCGTACTCGGCGGCCTGGGCCGGAACCGCCGACAGGGCGGTGAGGGCCCCGGCGGCGACGGCCGTGGTGGCGACAAGGCGTATACGCATGGACGTTCGTCCCCCCTGCATGGCCTTCAGGTGAAGGCGATGTGATGGTTCGGTGAAGCATCCGGATCGTACACGCTTCAAGTACGCGGCAGGGCGGGTTCGGTGACCTTGCCACCGAACCCGCCCTGCGGGGTGTATGACGTCAGGCGCCGCTGGCCCGCAGCATGTCCTCGCGCTCGACGATCTTCACGCGCTCGCGGCCCTCGGGCTCGCCCAGAGCCTTCTCCGCGGCGTCCAGCCTGTACCAGCCGTCCCAGGTGGTGAAGCGGATGTCGCGCTCGGCGAGGAACGCGTCCACGGCCTCGGGGGCGGGGGCGGCGGGCGTCTGCAGCCGGCCGTCCGCGTAGTCGGCCAGCAGGTTCGCCACGGTCTCGTTGGCGTCGCCCTTGGTGTGCCCGATGAGGCCGATGGGGCCGCGCCGGATCCAGCCGGTGACGTACGTGGACTGCAGGTGCTCACCGGACTCCTGCATGACCCGGCCGCCCTCGTCCGGGACGGTGCCGGAGTCGATGTCCCAGGGGAGCTTGGGGAGCTTGTCGGACAGGTAGCCCACCGCGCGGTACACCGCGCCCACGTCCCAGGTGTGGAACGTGCCGGTGCCCTTGACGTTGCCGGTGCCGTCCAGCTCCGTGCGCTCGGTGCGCAGGCCCACGACCCTGCCGTCCTCGCCGAGGATCTCGACCGGCGACTCGAAGAAGTGCAGGAAGAGCTTGTGCGGCCGGTCGCCGGTGTCGCGGATCGCCCAGTTCTCCAGGGTCTTCGCCACCATGTCGGCCTGCTTGTTGCCGCGCCGGGTGGCGATCGAGCCCTCGTCGTAGTCGATGTCCTCGGGGTCGACGATGACCTCGATGGTGGGGGAGTGGTCGAGCTCCCGCAGCTCCATCGGGCTGAACTTGGCCTGCGCCGGGCCGCGGCGGCCGAACACGTGGATCTCCTTGGCCCGGTTGGCCTTCAGACCCTCGTGGACGTTGGCCGGGATCTCGGTGGGCAGCAGCTCGTCCGCCGTCTTGGCCAGGACGCGCGCGACATCGAGTGCGACGTTGCCGACGCCGAGCACGGCGACCTTCTCCGCCTCCAGCGGCCAGGTGCGCGGCACGTCCGGGTGACCGTCGTACCAGGACACGAAGTCCGCGGCGCCGTACGATCCGTCGAGATCGATGCCCGGCAGGGAGAGCGCCCGGTCGGCCATGGCGCCGGTGGCGAAGATCACCCCGTCGTAGAACGCCCGCAGGTCGTCCAGGCCGATGTCCGTGCCGTAGTCGACGTTGCCGAAGAGCCGGATCTGCGGTTTGTCGAGCACCTGGTGCAGGGCGGTGATGATGCCCTTGATCCGCGGGTGGTCGGGGGCGACGCCGTAGCGGATCAGTCCGAACGGAGCCGGCATGCGCTCGAAGATGTCGATGGACACGCCGGGTTCGGCGGCCACCTCGGACTTGAGCAGGGCGTCGGCGGCGTAGATCCCGGCGGGGCCGGATCCGACGATGGCTACCCGCAGGGGGCGGGGCATGGTCAGGTTCCCTTCGAGCGGCGACAAGCGATCTCGACGGGAAGCCTAAACTAAGGCAAGCCTAAGTCGGTACGGGGGTCCGGCCTATGAGCTCATAAGGCTACTTTATGGGTGGTCCTGGTGGTGCTTATGGCAGGGGCTGCTCAGCCCAGATCACCTTGCCCCCGGGCAGATAACGCGTCCCCCAGCGCTCCGAGAGCTGCGCCACGAGGAACAGACCGCGTCCGCCCTCGTCCGTCATGGTGGCGTACCGCAGGTGCGGCGAGGTGCTGCTGCCGTCGAACACCTCGCAGATCAGGTTGCGGTCACGCAGCACCCGGACGCGCATGGGGCCGCCGCCGTACCGAAGCGCGTTGGTGACCAGCTCGCTCAGGATCAGTTCCGTGCTGAACGTCAGTTCGTCCAGGCCCCACTCGGTCAGCTGCCTGCTGACCGCCGCCCGCACCTCGCCCACGGCCGCCGGATCGGCCGGCACCGGCCACTCGGCGACCCGGTCGGAGGCGAGCGCCCGGGTGCGCGCGACGATCAGCGCGATGTCGTCGCTGGAGCGGGCGGTCAGCCGCGAGTCGAGCACGACCCGGCAGGTGTCCTCCGGGGACCGACCGGCCCGGCCCAGCGCCTCGCGCAGCATGTCCAGACCGACGTCGATGTCCCGCTCCCGGTCCTCCACCAGCCCGTCGGTGTAGAGGACGAGCCGGCTGCCCTCCGCCAGCTCCAGCTCAGCCGTCTCGAACGGCAGACCGCCGAGCCCGAGCGGGGGACCGGCGGGCACGTCGGGGAACTCCACCCTGCCGTCCGGGTGGATCAGCGCCGGCGGGGGATGCCCGGCCCGCGCGACGGTGCAGCGCCGGGAGACCGGGTCGTAGACGGCGTACAGACAGGTCGCGCCGATGACCGGGGCGCTGCCGTCCTCCTCCGTCTCGTCCTGGTCGATCCGGCCGACCAGCTCGTCCAGCAGGGCGATGAGTTCCTCGGGCGGCAGATCGAGGGCGGAGAAGTTGTGCACCGCGGTGCGCAGTCGGCCCATGGTCGCCGCGGCGTGCAGCCCGTGGCCGACCACGTCCCCGACCACGAGCGCGACCCTGGCCCCCGACAGCGGCAGCACATCGAACCAGTCACCGCCCACCCCGGCCTGCGCGGGCAGATAGCGGTAGGCGATCTCCAGAGCGCCCTGCTCGGGCAGGTTGCGGGGGAGCAGGCTGCGCTGGAGCGTCACCGCCATGCTGTGCTCGCGTGTGTAGCGGCGCGCGTTGTCGATGGAGACGGCGGCCCGCGCCACCAGTTCCTCGGCCAGGGCCAGCTCGTCCGCGTCGAAGGGCTCCTGCTTCTCGCAGCGCCAGAAGCTGACCACGCCGAGCACCAGGGCGCCGGCCCGCAGTGGCACGGTGATCAGGGAGTGGATGCCGTACTCGACGATCTGCGTGGAGCGCTCCAGGTCCTGAGCCTGCCAGCCCGGGGCCTCGCCCAGCCGGGGCTCCAGGACGGGGCCGCCGGTGGCGAGGCTGCGTCCCTGCGGGGAGGACTCGACGAACCTGATCCGCTCGCCGACCGGGTAGAGCGGCGCGTCCTTGCGGATCCCGCTCACCGCCGTCCGGCTGAGCGCGCCCACCGCGTTCGGCTGCCCGCCGCCCAGCACCGCGTCGAACAGGTCG
This sequence comes from Streptomyces sp. NPDC096046, assembly GCF_040303285.1. Lineage (NCBI taxonomy): Bacteria > Bacillati > Actinomycetota > Actinomycetes > Kitasatosporales > Streptomycetaceae > Streptomyces > Streptomyces sp. NPDC096046. The sequence goes on from NZ_JBEOSZ010000004.1 coordinate 24,644, forward strand.
ACGGCGACGAAGTCGGCGAACCGGGGTACGGCGAGTTCCGTGAGCTCCTCCGCCGTGCGGGTCACGTCCAGGCTCGTCCCGATGCCCACTCCGGCGTCGTACAGCATGTTGAGCCGTTCCCGCGCGGCCTCGGCCCGCCCGGACAGGGCCCTCAGCTCGGTCGAGTCGCGCAGGGTGGCGACGCTGCCGGGCGGGACGCCCGCTCGGTCCGTGGTCCGCTGGTTGACGGCGAGGAGCCGGTCGCCGACGCGGTGCACCTCGTCCGTGGCGACGCGGCCGGAGGCCAGCAGGTCGGCGGTGCCCGGGTCGAGACCCAGGCTGAGGACGTGCCGGCCCTCGGCATCGGGGGGCAGCCCCAGCAGCCGGTGCGCCTCGTCGTTCGCCAGCAGCAGGATGCCCCCGTCGTCGACGATGAGCACCCCCTCCCGTACGGCGTGCAGCACGGCGTCGTGATGCTCGTACATCCGGGTCATCTCGTGCGGCCCGAGCCCACGGGTCTGGCGCAGCAGCCGACGGCTCACCAGCGCGGCACCCGCCGTCGCCAGGGCGAGCGCCACCGCGGCGGCGGCGAGCACGAGTGGCAGCTGGCGGTCCGCGGTGCCGCCGACGTTCTGCGTCGTGATCCCGGCCGAGACCAGGCCCACGACCCGGCCGTCCGCGTCCTTCACCGGCACCACGGCCTGGACGAGCGGGCCGATGGTGCCCTCGATCTCCTCGGTGAACGACTGCCCGGCCAGCGCCGGCGCGATGGTCCCGACGAACTTCTTGCCGATCCGGTCCGTCTTGGGGTGGGAGTAGCGGATCCCGTCGGTGCTCATGACGACGATGAAGTCGACCTTCGACCGCTCACGGGCGGCCTCGGCCCGCGGCTGGAGCACGGCGGTGGGATCGGAGCTCTGCAGCGCCTCGACCGTCCCCGGCGCGTTGGCGAAGGTCTCCGCCACGGCCAGCGACCGGTTGCGGGCCTCCTGCGTCGTGTCGTGCCGCACTTGCAGCACCAACGCCACCACGGCCGCCATGACCAGCAGCAGCACGATCACCACGACCAGCAGGAACACCTGCCCGGCGACACTGCGTCCGCCCAGCACCGACCGCAGTCCCGCCGCCGAATGCCACCGCGACGGGTTCGCCTCCTGCCGCTGCCGTGCGGACGGCGCAGCGCCGGGCCGCAGGGGCGATCGAGTCCCGGATCGACCCAAGAGTCGGACCATGTGCCATGTCTACACTGCCGGGCCCCGGGAGGCGAGGGGCGTCACCCATGGTGACAGGGGGTCCTCACCGTTTCGTCACGTCTCCCGGCGTATACGGTCTCCGGTCCACCGGAAACCGAGCGTGACGGCCTCAGGCGCCCAGCGAGCGGGCCAGCTCGCTCGTGGCCCGGGCGATCTCGCCGTCCTCGTCCGACATCAGCCCGCCGAGCTCGCCGCGCCGGGCCCGCACCGCCTGGCGAGCGGCGCGCTCCCACACCACCGGGTTCTCGCGGTGGTTCAGCAGCTTCGGGTAGACGGCTGCGGTGCTCTCCCACTGCCGGGCGTCGGCGATGCTCTTGAGCAGCAGGATGATCTGAGCCCGGCAGGTCACCTGCGGCAGCTTCGCCAGCTCCCACAGGAAGGGGACGGTGGCCGCGGTCGCCTGTTCCACCACGAAACCGAACTGGCAGATCCGCTTTCTCAGGTCGTCGAGGGCGGAGCGGGCGGTTTCGGCGTCACCCCCGGCGATGCCGTTGAGCAGGAGGGGGATGGCCGCCGCCGAGCCGGTGGAGTCCTGGATCTCGCCCCACGGCACGCGGTCCAGTGCCGTGAGCGGTGTGTTCCGGGCCACCCCGGACGGGGTGTCGGGGCGCTGTGGGCGCTCGCTGCCCGGGTGTTCCGTCGAAGCGCTGCGCATGGCGAGGGGCCTTTCCGCGGCAGTCGTGTCAGATGGGTGGACGGGGCGTGCACGGCCGGGTCGACAACCTGGCCCACACCGTCTTGCCCGCCGGAGGGCTGGGGGCCCAGCCCCACTCCTCGGCCAAGGCGTCGACGATGCACAGACCCCGGCCGTGCTCCTCCAGGGACGAGCCGGTCGGCGCGTACACGGGCGGGGTGTCGTCGGGGTCGGAGACCGTGACGAGCAGGTGCGCGGGGTCCAGGAGGAAACCGAGCCGGATCTCCGGCACACCTGAAGTCCCCGAGGCCGCCGGTGCCGCGTGGGTCGCGGCGTTGGCGGCGAGCTCGGTGATGACGAGGGTCGTGTCGTCGCAGCGGTGGTCGAGCGACCAGCCGCACAGGGTGTTTCGGGTGAAGGTCCGCGCTTGCGCGAAGCCCTCCCGGCTGCACTCGACCCGCAGGGCGGCCGAGGCGGACAGGACACCCGAGAACTGCGGCAGCGTCTTCGGCAGCGAGGGTGGGCTCCCGCACGGCGTGACCGCAGGCGGTCCGGCAGGGAAGGCGTGGGCCGTCCCGGGTGTGCCTGCGTGTGCCGCAGCCCCACTCGGCGGCCGGAGCACGTGCTGCGCAGGTAATGACACGGCATCTCCCCGATGCGACGTCAGGACGGGGCGTCGGCCCGGGGGTTGACGCCGCAGCTATTATCCACGCTGAAGACGCTCGCGTGCAATTGCACGAGAAATTGCGTGAGAATCAAGCCGTTGTGGGTACGCAAGCCGGGACGAGTGCGGTCGAAGGGACGCGGCCGCGCTCGCCGAAGGCCGGGCACACCGTGCGCGGCGGGGAACGAGAAGAGCAAGGAGACTGCGGTGCCACCAGTGCGGAACGGAGTGCAGGCAAGCTCGTTGGAGGCCTGCTGGATCAAGAGCCGGCACAGCAACGCCGAGGGCAACTGCGTCGAAGTCGCCCCCCTCGTCGACGGCGGGATCGCTCTGCGCAACTCCCGTGACCCCGACGGGCCCGCCCTCGTCTACACCCCGGCGGAGGTGGCCGCCTTCCTGGCCGGCGCGAAGGACGGCGAGTTCGACCACCTGCTCTGAGGGGCGGTGCCGTCTCGCCTGTCGTGTGACGCCCAAGGGGAGAAGCGGAGCCCAACTCCCCACTTCTGCGGGGGTGCTGCGAGCGGATGCGTGAAGGCCCGGTGAAGTGCGATAGTGTAAGTCGCCCTTGTGCCGGTCTGCTGGGAGTCAGGATGTCCGCCGCGTCGCATCGCATCTCCCGTCTGGAACCCTACCTGGACAGGCCCGAACCGGCGCCGACTCTCCTGAAGATGCTGGTCGGTGTACAGCTCGCCGGTTTCCGCGAGGACGCCGGATTCGCCCAGGACCAGGCGGCGCGCGCTGTGGGATTCAGCGCGGCCAAGTTGTCCCGCATCGAAGCGGGCAAGGGCCGCCGTCCGCCGACGGAGAGCGACGTCCGCGCGCTGCTGGAGCTGTACGGCACCGACGCATACGAAGCCTCAGTGCTGCTCAAGCTGCTGCAGCGCGCCGGAGAGCCGGGCTGGTGGCAGCGGTACGACAAGCGGCTGATGCCCGAGTGGTTCGACCGGCTCGTCGGGCTGCAGGAGGCCGCCGCCACCATCCGCACCTTCGAGATCCAGTACGTACCCGGCCTGTTGCAGACACCCGCCTACACCAGGGCCGTGGTGGAGCGTGGCCTGCCGAACGCGCCGACGGGCGAGGTGGAGCGGCGTGTGGAACTGCGCAGGCACCGGGCCCGTCTGCTGTCGCGGGCCGACGCCCCGCAGCTGTGGGCGATCCTCGACGAGTCCGTGCTGCTGCGCGTCCTGGGCAGCACCGATGTGATGCGGGAACAGCTCACGCACCTCGTCGAGATGGCCGAACGATCCAACGTGACCTTGCAGATCGTGCCGTTGAGCGTCACCAACGCCTCGGCGCCGGCCATCCCGATCACCTATCTGCGCTTCGGTGGCCTCGATCTGCCCGACGTGGTCTACCTGGAGCACATCAAGAGCGCGAACTTCCTCGAGGACCGGGACGAGACCGAGGAGTACCGGATCGCGCTGGACCGGCTCGCGGACGAGGCGCTCAAGCCCCGTGACTCGCTGGAGCTGCTGCGGCAGACGATGGAGCAGCGCTACCCCTGACGCGCGGATGCCTCGTGCGGGACGACATCCGTCCCGCACGAGGCACCAGTTCGGTCACTTCTCCAGGGGAATCCGCCCGACACCGCCGAACTCGATCCACTCGTGGCTGAGCTGACGAGGCGCCACCTCGGTGTCCGGCCGCCAGGTCGACACCTCCACGAGCCCCGGCTCCAGGATCTCCAGACCCTCGAAATACGACTCCACGTCCTTCGCTTCCCGCACGCGGCCCCAGTGGCCCTGCGTCGCCTGGTCCATGAAGTTCGTGACGAATGCGCGGACCTCGGGGTCCTCGCTGACCAACTGGCACATGACCATGAAGCTGCCGGGCGCGAGCCGTTCGCGTACCCGGCGGGCCACCGCGAGCGGCCCGTCGGTGTCGCTGTCCGGGATGCAGTGGAACACCGAGTTGAAGAGCACACACACGGGCTCGGCGAAGTCGATCAGTCGCTTGGTGTCGGCGTGGCCGAAGATCTGGTCGGTCTCGCGCAGGTCCGCGTGGATGACGGTTGTCCGCTCGTCCTGCTCCAGCAGGGCACGGCCGTGGACCAGCACCATGGGGTCGTTGTCGACGTAGACCACGTGGGTCGTGGGGTCGACGCGCTGGGCGACCTGGTGCACGTTCTGCTGCGTCGGCAGGCCGGAGCCGTGGTCCAGGTACTGCCGGATGCCGTAGTCCTCGGAGAGGGTCCTCACGACCCGCTGGAGGAAGCGCCGGTTGTTCAGTGCCAGGCGGCGTGTGCTGGGAACGACCTTGTCGAGCTCCTCGCACGCGGCGCGGTCGGCCGCGTAGTTGTCCTTGCCGCCCAGATAGTGGTCGTACATGCGCGCTGCCGTCGGCACGTTCGCGTCGATCTCGGTGGACAGTTGCTTCTCGGGCATCGTTCCCCCTGCAAGGTGCCGCGCCAACGGCTGGCTGGACAAGAAGTACATCCTAGGGAGCGGGAGTTGGCCGGTGCCAGCCCACCGGCGAAGGTGCCCACGATCGAAAGACAAGATGATCGCCCTCGCGCCGCCCGATGCGCCTTTTGCAACGGTTCGCACAATGTGCGTCATGACCCGCGATGGGTCCCTGGGGTAGACCGCCCGCGGCGGGCTCGATGCCCGCCGCGGGGCTCGTTCACCAGACGGAGCGGGCCGGCCCGACGGCCGGCGGATCAGCACCAGGCGGTGCACTCGATGGCGCCGACCGGGCCGTTGGTGCCGCAGGCTCGCATCACGGGGGCCCGCGTCGTTCCACCGGGTGGTGTGCGCGCGGCGGAGCCGGGCTCCGTACGTCACCGCAGGCAGGGGAGACCGCCGGGGTCGGTGACCGTGCGCGCCGGTGTGCCACGGCTGCCGCACGCACCCTGAGCCCGGACCGCTAATCTGGACATGCGAGAATTGATCGGAAATGAGAGGACGTGTCCGCAACCGCTCTTCTCACGGCCCCGGCCGCTTTCCCAGGAGAGACCCATGGGCGACTATTACGATCTCGGCACGCACGGCCGTCCCGTCACCACGTCCTCCGCCGACGCTCAACTCTGGTTCGATCGCGGCCTGGTGTGGACGTACGCCTTCCATCACGAGGAAGCCGTCGCCTGCTTCGAAAAAGCGGTCGAGGCAGATCCGGAATGCGCCATGGCGTATTGGGGCATCGCCTACGCGCTCGGACCGAACTACAACAAGCCCTGGGAATTCTTCGAAGGCGAGGAACTGGCGCGGACCGTCGAACGCACCCACGGTGCCGTGGAGCGGGCCCATGAGAAGGCCGCCCGCGCCACCCCGGTCGAGCGAGCCCTCATCGGCGCGCTTAGGGCCCGCTATCCGCAGTCGGAGGCCGTCGAGGACTGCTCGGTCTGGAACGAGCCCTACGCGGACGCGATGCGCGCGGTCTACGAGCTGGCCCCGCACGACCCGGACGTCGCCACCCTCCATGCCGACGCCGCGATGAACCTCACCCCGTGGCAGCTGTGGGATATCGGGACCGGGCAGCCGGCCGAGGGCGCGCGGACCACCGAGGCCAGGGCCGTGCTGGAAGGCGCCCTCGCCACCGACGCCGGCCTACGGCATCCCGGGATCCTGCACCTGTACATCCATCTGATGGAGATGTCCCCGACGCCGGAGCGGGCCCTCACCGTCGCCGACCGCCTGCGCGGCCTCGTGCCCGACGCCGGGCACCTGCTCCACATGCCCTCACACCTGGACGTCCTGTGCGGCGACTACCGCCAGGTCGTCGCGGCCAACAGCGAGGCCATCGCCGCCGACGAGAAATACCACCGGCAGGCCGGCGCGATGAACTTCTACACCCTCTACCGGGCGCACAACCTCCACTTCAAGATCTACGGTGCCATGTTCCTCGGCCAGGCGCAGGTCGCCCTCGACACCGCCGCCCGGCTGGAAGCCGCCATCCCGGAGGAGCTGCTCCGTGTCCAGAGTCCCCCGATGGCCGACTGGCTCGAGGCCTTCCTGGCCATGCGCGTCCACGTCCTGATCCGTTTCGGCCGCTGGAGCGAGATCCTCGAACTGCCCGCCCCCGCCGACCCGGAGCTCTACGCGGCGACCGTCGCCATGCGGCACTACGCCCGGGGCGTCGCCCTCTCCGCCACCGGTGAGGTCGGCCGGGCGGAGGCCGAACGCGAGCTCTTCCGCGCGGCGCTGAGCCGCGTGCCCGAGACGCGCATGCTGTTCAACAACACCTGCCGGGACATCCTCGCCATCGCGTCCGCCATGCTGGACGGTGAGCTCGAATACCGCAAGGGCAGGCACGACCTCGCCTTCGCCGCCCTGGAGCGCTCCATCGAGCTGGACGACAACCTCCCCTACGACGAGCCCTGGGGCTGGATGCAGCCCACCCGGCACGCCTACGGCGCGCTGCTGCTGGAACAGGGCCGCGTGGCGGAGGCCGAGGCGGTCTACCGTGCCGACCTCGGTCTGGACGACACCCTGCCCCGCCCCCTGCAGCACCCCGGCAACGTCTGGGCCCTGCACGGACTGCACGAGTGCCTGCTGCGGACGGGCAAGACCGGCGAAGCGGCCCTCGTGGCCCACCAGCTCAAGCTCGCGGCCGCACTGGCCGACGTAGCGATCGAGGCGTCCTGCTTCTGCCGTCTGGACACCACGCCCGGCCCCCGGGCGGCCGAGGCGTGCTGTCACTGACCCCGCTCAACGCCCGGTTCAGGCCCGCGCGCTCCAGTTCCCTGGTCATGGCCGGCGGGTCCCGCTGGCGCCAGTCGGGGTCGGCGGTGAGGGACATCAGCGGCTCCGGCGTCAGCCGGTAGTTCTCCGCGTGGGCCGGCAGGTCCTCCGCGTCGCGGCCGACGTGGCACCGTGCTCCTCGTCGGCGATCGTGTGCAGCACCTCGGTCCGATCGGTGAAGCGGCTCATGCCGCAGTCGAGCCCGTCGTCGTCCAGGGTGCCGGCATACGCGGCGCGGGCCCACGCTCCGTTCTCGGACCGGTGGACGCAGCCCGGTTCGCATCCGCTCAGCAGGTCCTTCAGCTGGTCGTGGGGAAGCCACCCGGGGGCACCGGCGAGCAGGTCGACCGGCGGCCCGTGCCACGTGGCGCCGCTCGCCGAACAGCACGTACCGGCCCTCACCGCGCGGCGAGAAGCCCCACCACGTGCAGCCGGAGTCGTCCAGATGGAGCCCTTCGCCGTCCACCCGGGTCCCGGTGCGGTGGGGAACCTCCCGCTCGCCCTGCGCGGTGGCCTCCAGTACGGCGATGAGCGCCCAGCGGGCCCACAGCACTTCGGCCGGCGGAAGGTCCCCGGGCAGCCCTGGCCGGTTGATGGTCGTGCCCGTCCTCCGGGCTCGTCACGCCGATCATGATCAGAGCAAAGGCGTTCACGGCCCGAGCGACCGCGTGCGACGTTTGAGCTGCCGTTTTACGGTCACTCGTGTGACGACCCCGTAGTCGGACACGACTTGGATGTGAACGAACCGTGGCTGGAGAGCAGAAGGGCAAGGCCAAGGCCGAGCAGGCCAAGGGCAAGGCCAAGGAGACGGTCGGCCGCGCGGCGGGCAACGAGCGCCTGACGGCCGAGGGCAAGGCGCAGCAGTCGAAGGGCGACGCCCGCCAGGCCAAGGAGAAGACGAAGGACGTCTTCAAGCACTGAAGACCGAGCGCTGACGTCACGCGGCGGTGCCGCGTCCCGATCGGGACGGACCGCCGAGACTCCGCCCGCCTTCGCCGCTCTGATCCCGAGTGCCGCTCTCGTCCCGGCCGTTGCCCTGCTCC